>NZ_LMFL01000034.1:0-306850 GCF_001426805.1 Brevundimonas sp. Root1423 | reverse complement strand
GCCGGCGCTGCGGCGGCTGAGCCGAACGGCTGGTATGGCGCGATTGACGCGGGCTACCACACGCTGGGCGACGTGGAGACGATCTCGCAGACCACGAACGCGGCGTTCGACATCGCGACCGATGGCGACTGGGCGGCGTTTGCCCGTCTGGGCTACCGGTTCGACCAGAACTGGCGCGTTGAGCTGGAAGGCGGCTATCGCCAGAACGACATCGAGCTGATCGATCGTCCGGGCCCCGGCGGCGTTCCGGCCGGCGTCTGCAACGTTTCGCCGGCTGCCGGCGACTGCCTGGCTCCGGATGGCGAGCTCAAGGCCGCCACCCTGATGATGAACGTGCTGTTCGACTTCGGCAGCGAAGGCGACGCCCTGCGTCCGTTCATCGGTCTGGGCGCCGGCGTGAACCGCGTCGACACCAACTTCGTCGGCACCTTCGCCAACGCCCGCGGCGTGGGCGTCGGCGCTGACGACAGCTCGGCCAAACTGGCGGCGCAAGGCATCGCCGGCCTGGCATGGGCGATCAGCGACCGGGCCCATCTGGACCTGACCTATCGCTACCTGGTGTCGAACATGGAGTTCAACACCTTCACCTCGACGGCGGCCTCGGCCATCGGTCCCTTCCAGGGCCGTTATGACGAGAGCCACACCGTGACCCTGGGCCTGCGCTATGCGTTCGGTGCGGACGAGCCGGTCTATGTGCCGCCGCCCCCGCCCCCGCCGCCCCCCCCGCCCCCGCCGCCGCCTCCTCCGCCGCCTCCGGTGGCCCAGGTTCCGGCCGCGCGCGAGTTCGTGGTCTACTTCGACTGGGATCGTTCGGACCTCACCGCCGAAGCCTCGTCGGTGGTNGTCGTCCGAAAGGGTGTGCGGGATGAAGCGCCTCCTCCGCCGCCTCCGGTGGCCCAGGTTCCGGCCGCGCGCGAGTTCGTGGTCTACTTCGACTGGGATCGTTCGGACCTCACCGCCGAAGCCTCGTCGGTGGTCACCCAGGCCGCCAACTACGCCAAGACCGGCCGTCCGACCCGCGTTCTGGTCGTCGGCCACGCCGACACCTCGGGTTCGGCCGCCTACAACGTCGGCCTGTCCAACCGCCGCGCCCGCACCGTTGCGGACGCGCTGGTCGCCCAGGGCGTCAACGGCGGCGTGATCTCGCTGGACGGCAAGGGTGAAACCGCCCTGGCCCGCCCGACCGCCGACGGCGTGCGCGAGCCTCTCAACCGTCGCGCCACCATCGGCATCAACTTCCGCTAATCCCGGAAGGCCGATCGGCCCCCCTTCGGCCCACGGGCCGAAGGGAACCAAGGCAAGACAACATCAGCCCCCSGTCCTCGAAAGAGGGCCGGGGGTTTTTGCTGCGCGGGATGCGGGGGTGGTCAAGGCGACGGCCGCTCGCTATTTCGGGCGGCTGTTTCAACGGATGACCTCCCATGCGCGTGGCGATGATCGGTACCGGCTATGTGGGGCTGGTCTCAGGGGCGTGTTTCGCCGATTTCGGCCATGAGGTCGTCTGCGTCGACAAGGACCCGTCCAAGATCGAGCGGCTGGACCGGGGCGAGATCCCGATCTTCGAACCCGGTCTGGACGATCTGGTCGCCGCCAATGTGCGTAGCGGACGGCTGTCGTTCGCCCTTGACGGGGCGGAGGCGATCCGAGGGGCGGATGCGGTCTTCATCGCCGTGGGCACCCCGTCCCGGCGCGGCGACGGCCACGCGGACCTGTCCTATGTCCATGCCGCGGCCGAGGAGATCGCCGGCCTGATCGAGGGCTTCACCGTGGTAGTGACCAAGTCGACCGTGCCCGTGGGCACCGGCGACGAGATCGAACGCATCATCCGCGCCCGCCGCCCGGACGCCGAGTTCGCGGTCGTGTCCAATCCCGAGTTCCTGCGCGAGGGCGCGGCGATCGAGGACTTCAAGCGGCCCGACCGGGTCGTGGTCGGCACAGAGGATGAGCGCGCCCAGGCTGTGATGCGCGAGCTGTATCGCCCGCTGAATCTCAACGAGACGCCGATCCTGTTTACGGGACGGCGCACCTCGGAACTGATCAAATATGCGGCCAACGCCTTCCTGGCGATGAAGATCACCTTCATCAACGAGATGGCGGACCTGTGCGAGGCCGTCGGCGCCGATGTGCAGCAGGTCGCGCGCGGCATCGGGCTGGACAAGCGGATCGGGAGCAAATTCCTGCATGCCGGCCCGGGCTATGGCGGGTCGTGCTTCCCCAAGGACACCCTGGCCCTGGTGCGGACGGCGACCGACGCCGGCGCGCCGGTGCGGCTGATCGAGACCACGGTCCAGATCAACGACGCCCGCAAGAAGGCCATGGCCGGCAAGGTGGCGGCGGCCTTGGGCGGCGAGTTGCAGGGCAGGACGGTCGCCCTGCTGGGCCTGACCTTCAAGCCCAATACAGATGACATGCGCGACGCGCCGTCGCTGGACGTCGCTCCGGCCCTGATCGCCATGGGCGCCACGGTTCAGGCCTTCGATCCCGAGGGTATGGAGGAGGCCGCGAAGCTTCTGGACGGGGTGGTGTTCCGGGACGGGCCCTATGAGGCGGTGGAGGGGGCCGATGTGGTGGTCATCCTGACCGAATGGGATCAGTTCCGCGCCCTCGATCTGGACCGGATCAAACTGCTCATGCGTCAGCCGGTCATGGTAGACCTGCGCAACATCTACCGCCCCGACGACCTGCGCGCCCGCGGCTTCCGCTACGCCTCCATCGGACGGGCCTGAGGCCTAGCGCAGGGCGACGCGGGTGAAGGCGGGCTGTTCGGCGGCGACCGCTTCGGTCCGGGGCATCAGGGTGCGGCCGGCGCCGATGACCACGGTCGCGGTCAGGACCGCGGAAACGGCGGCGATGGCGGCCAGTTTCACTCCGTCGGCGAATTCCTGATGGTTCGGGCGCAAGCGATTCCCCCGCAGCGAGTACGGCCCGTATCCAGCATCTGAAACGCGTCGCCGCAAGTCACGGAACGGTGTGCGCTCGCAAAAAAGGACGGAGCCGGGGCTCCGTCCTTTTCTTTTTATCGCTCGAGACGCGGTCGCTTGCTGGTTGAGCGCTAGCCCCGGAACGGGCGGATCAGGATTTCGACCCGGCGGTTCTGCGCCTTGCCTTCGGCGGTGTCGTTCGAGGCGATCGGGGCGCTTTCGCCGCGGCCGTCAACATAGAGCCGGTCGGCCAGGACGTTGCGGCTGACCAAAGCCTGGGCCACAGCGGAAGCCCGTTGGCGCGAGAGGTTGAGATTGTAGTCGTCGGCGCCGTCGGAGTCCGCGTGGCCGACGATATCGACGATAGACTGGTCGTAGCGGTTCAGCACGCCGGCCACATCGTCGAGCGTGGCGTTGAAGCGGGGCGTGATGGCCGACTGGTTGGAGGCGAAGGTCACGTCGGACGGCATGCGCAGGACCAGGTTGTCGCCCTGACGCGCGACGCCGACGCCCGAGCCGGACAGCTCGGCCTCGAGCTCCCGCTGCTGACGATCCATGTACTGGCCGACCGCGGCGCCGCCGAGCGCGCCGATGCCGGCGCCGATCAGCGCGTTCTTGCGGCCTTCTTCGGAGTTGGAGGTGTTGGTCAGATAGCCGAGCAGGGCGCCTGCGGCCGCGCCTGCGAGAGCCCCGGTCCCCGTGTTGTTGCGCCGGGGCGTCGAGCTGTAAGGATCCGTGGTGGTGCAGGCGACGCCGCCCAGAAGGATGGCGATGCTGGCGCCCGTGAGAAGAAGCTTGCTGCGCATGTGGAAAATTCCCTGACCGTAAATGGCTTGCCGCCAGAACGTGGGCTTACGGTGAAGGTTCCGGCCTGTATGGCCCATGAACGGCGCGCCGCGGCTTTGCCAAGGTCTCGGGTTAGGGCGTAAGGAACTGAAATATCGATCCTGCGAGGCCTGACGTGACTGCGACCCCCACCACCGAAACCGGAACCGCCAAACGCGCCATCGAGCCGGTGTCGATGACGCTGTACGACACCGACTTCCAGGCCTTCGCCGACAAGCTGGGAACCTCGTTCAAACGCTACGGCTTCGCGGTCATCGCCGACCACGGTCTGGACGAGGGCGTCATCGAGGCGGCCATTGCCGACACCAAGACCTTCTTTGCCCTGCCGGAGGAGACCAAGCGCAAATACCACCAGCCGGGGACCGGCGGGGCGCGGGGCCTCACGCCGTTCGGCGTCGAGGCGGCCAAGGGCGCGGCCACGGTCGATCTGAAGGAATTCTGGCACGTCGGGCGCGAGCTGCCCGAGGGGCATCCGTATCGCAAATATATGCGCGACAACGTCTGGCCGACCGAGGTCGAGGGCTTTCAGGAGCACCTGTACGGCATGTTCGCGGCGATGGACGAACTGGGCGCGAAGATCCTGCGCGCTATCGCCCGCTATCTGAAGCTGGGCGACGACTTCTTCGAGGACAAGGTCGAGATGGGCAACAGCATCCTGCGGATGCTGCACTATCCGCCCGTGCCGGCGGGCGCTTCGGGCGTACGGGCCGGGGCGCACGAGGACATCAACGTCATCACCCTGCTGCTGGGCGCCGAAGAGCGCGGGCTGCAGCTGAAGGACGCCGACGGGGAGTGGCTGGAGGTCGCGCCGCCGCCCGGGGCGCTGGTGGTCAATATCGGCGACATGCTGCAGCGGTTGACCAACCACGTCCTGCCGTCGACCAGCCACCGGGTGGTCAATCCGGCGCCTGAACGGGCCAGCTTCGCCCGCTACTCCACGCCCTTCTTCCTGCACTTCAACCCGGACTTCGTCATCGAGACCCTGCCCAGCATGATCTCGCAGGAGAATCCGGATCGCTACGTGGGCAAGGCGATCATGGCCGAGGACTTCCTGACGGAGCGGTTGCGGGAAATCCGGCTGATCTGAGGTCGGCCGGTGACCGCATGACCTGCAAACAGCAAGCAGCAGGGAGTGCGCAGTACGCAATCCCTGCAACAACGCGTGGACCGGTCCGGACTAGCGCGAAATCCGCAGCTGGGTGATGTCGCGGCCGATGGCGGCGAAGGCCTGGGACAGGGCGGCGCCGCTGCCGGCGTTGAAATAGCCGCTCGATGTCGTGGCGCAGTAGCGCAGCAGGGTATCAGACGGCGCGCCGGCGGCGATCTGGAAGCCGACCGTGTAAACAATGATGCCCTGGGCCTTCATGGCGTCGCAGAGCGCCCGGCTCTGGCCGAAAGGCTCGCCGTTTGTGGGCGAACAGCCGTTGCTCGCTGAATCTGCCGTGCCATAGCCTTCTGCAATGACGCCGTTGCAATAGGGCGCGTTGAACTCCCCGTCGGTCATGATGATCACGGCCTTCAAGGTTTTCGAGGTGTCATAGGCGGCTGCGGACGCGGACGGCCAAACGGCGCTGAACGTGGGCGACACCATGTACCAGCCCCAGGCGATGCCGATCTGGCCGGCCGTCACGCCGTTCGTTGCGAGGTTGTCGATGTTCGTCTTGATGGCCGCGGCGTTGCTCGACAGCGGTTCGATGGCGCTGCCGAGGCAGGCCGCGCTGACGCCGGGGTTAGAGTTGAAGCTGGGGTAGTGGCGACCCACCCGGGCCGATCCGCCGGGCGCCGCGTCGGTATAGCGCTGACCGCCCACACGCTCCGTGACGCAGTCGCTGAGGCTGTGCGTCGTCAGGTTTCCACTGCCATTCGTGAAGGTGTAATATTTGCAGCCTGGTTGGGCGCACCACGACTTGCCGCCGGATGTATAGGGGCTCATCGAGGATGAGGGCAGGTCGATCGTGAAGGTGTCGGTGGTCACGTTTCCGACGAGGAAGGTCTCGTTGTTGACGACGCTGACGTCATTGGCGTCGCGCAGACCGCTGACGCCCGTGATGAAGACGTAGTCGTTGTTTACGAGTCCATGGTTGGCGGATGTGATGACAATGGAGCAGTCGTTGTTCTGGCACTGCTGGACTTTGCCGCCACTGGAATATCCGCCGTATTTTGCGCCGTCGACATTGTTTCCGGAGAGCGTCTTGAGCTCAAAGCTGTCGGGACTCTTGTTGGCTACGATGTAGGCCTTGTTGTTCAGCTGGGTCATGCCAACGACCCCGGAAATCCACACTACGTTACCGTTGCTGAAGCCGTGGCCTGCCGAGTTTATGACGACCGGCTTGGTCTTGCTGGCCCCCGAAATCGAGCGCTGGGTTCCCATGAGGTTGATCACGGCGTTCGTAATGTTCGTCGAGCCGGTGATCGGGCCCCGCACGGCGTTCAGATAGGTCCCCGGATTGACCGACATCGACCAGGGAACAAGCGCAACCTTCGAATAATACGGGGTCTGGACCGGCTGAACGACCAGATCGACCAGTTCCTTGGCCGCCTTCTTCAAATCCAGCAGCTTCTGACCGGCCATGGAGCCGGTGATATCGAGCGCCAGCGCCACCTCGATGTTGCGTGACGCGCGGTCCACTTCCGAATGGGCGCCAACCGGCAGGGTGTCGTCCATGAACTTGCCGTACGGCGGCAGGAAGATGTTGGCGACAAGGGTCTTCACATTGACCTTGGACCTGGCGATCACGACGTCGTCGCTGTTGAGGACGAAGCTGGTGTCCGCCTCACGCAGGGTGACACTGGGATAGGCCTTGAGATTGGCCCGGAGTGAAGCAAGGCCGACCCGCTGAAGGTCTGCGTTGGCCGTATAGGGTGAGCGGGCGGCGGCGAGGGCGGCGGCGTCCAGTGCGTCCTGCAGGTTCACCCGCACGGTCGAGGCGCGGTGGATGTCGATGCCTCCGACCGTCATAAGAACGAGCACCGGCAGGCTGAGGGCGAAGATCATGGCCACGTTGCCACGCGCGTCGTCCGCCATGCGCCGGGCGAAGGCGCACACGGATCGGCCTGCGCCGCTCATCCAGGTCTTGAACCCCATAGCTCACCGCCGTCAGCCGCGAGCGCAACTCGCCCGCGCTCATCCGACAGACAATGAACCAACCCGGTTAAGAGAAGGCCCAACGGCGACGGTTAATCGCCGCCGGTTTGTCAGGCGTTCCAGCCGCAATTCTTGCCGCGGTTCTGAGCCGTAAGCCAGGTGTTCAGCGGGGCGAAATAGTCCGTCACCGCCGAGGCGTCGTTGCCGGTCTCGCCGGTGAAGGCCTGCATGGCTTCCGGCCAAGGCCGCGACTGGCCCATTTCCATCATCCGCTCGAACCGTTCGCCGACCTCCTTGTTGCCGTAGATCGAGCAGCGGTGCAGCGGTCCGGTCCAGCCGGCTTCCTTGCACGCGGCGCGCTGGAACTGGAACTGGTAGATGTGGGCCAGGAAGTAGCGGGTGTAAGGCGTATTGCCCGGGATATGGTATTTGGCGCCCGGATCGAAGGCGTTGGCGGGACGCGGTCCCGGCGGGACCAGGCCCTGGTATTTCAGCATATTGGCCGACCAGGCGTCGTTGTATTCCGCGGGGCTGGTCTCGCCGTTGAACACGCCCCAGCGCCAGCGGTCGACCATCAGGNCCCTGGTATTTCAGCATATTGGCCGACCAGGCGTCGTTGTATTCCGCGGGGCTGGTCTCGCCGTTGAACACGCCCCAGCGCCAGCGGTCGACCATCAGGCCGAACGGCAGGAAGGCGATCTTGTCGAGCGCCATCTTGAGCAGGAAGGGGATGTCCTCTTCTGCGCCCGGCACGGTCTGCAGAAGGCCGATCTGGTTCAGATAGGTGGGGGTCAGGGCCGACAGGCCGACGAAATCGCCGATCGCCTCGTGGAAGCCGTCGTTCGCCCCGTTCTTGAACAGGAAGGGCTGATCCTTGTAGGCGCGCTGATAGTAGTTGTGACCCAGTTCATGGTGGACCGTGTAGAAGTCGTCGCCGTTCACCTGGGTGCACATCTTGATGCGGATGTCCTCGAGGTTGTCGAGATGGAGAAGACCGGCGGCNTTCTTGAACAGGAAGGGCTGATCCTTGTAGGCGCGCTGATAGTAGTTGTGACCCAGTTCATGGTGGACCGTGTAGAAGTCGTCGCCGTTCACCTGGGTGCACATCTTGATGCGGATGTCCTCGAGGTTGTCGAGGTCCCAGGCCGAGGCGTGGCAGACCACCTCGCGGTCGCGCGGCCGGGTGATCATCGACCGCTCCCAGAAGGTTTCCGGCAGCTCGGGCAGGCCCATCGAGACGTAGAAGCCTTCGCCGGTCTCGACCATCTTCCTTGCGTCGTAGTTCTGCGTCGTCAGCAGGTTGGTCAGGTCATAGCTGGAGGCGCCGCCGGTCGCCGGAGCGACCACGTCATAGATATTGCCCCACTGCTGCGACCACATGTTTCCCAGCAGGTCGGCGCGGATCGGGCCGCTGTCGGGCTGGACGGCGTCGCCGTATTTCGCGTTCAGACGACTGCGCACATAGCAGTGCAGGTTCTCGTAGAACGGCTTGACCTGGGTCCAGAGGCGGTCGGTCTCGGCGGCGAAGGCGTCGGGTTCCATGTCATAGCCGGCGCGCCACATGGCGCCGGTGTCGGCGAAGCCAAGTTCGCGGCTGCCCTCGTTGGCGATCTCGACCATCCGCGTGTAGTCGGCGGCCATGACCGGCGAGATGGTGCGCCAGCCCTCGTACAGGGCCTTGGTCTCGGCCGGGTCGCGGCTTTCGGCGATCAGGATGTTGGCGTCGTCGAGGGTGATCTGGCGGCCCTTGAACTCGAACTTGCCGACCGAATAGGTGGAGTCGAGGCGGGTGGTGATCTCGGCCAGCTCGCCGGCGGCGCCGGGGCGGTTGGGCGCCGGCAGGACGATCCCGAGGCGCAGCAGGTTCAGCTTGCGGCGGACGTCGTCGGCGACCTGAACGTCGTTGAACTGCGCAGCGCCATTGGCCAGTTCGACCTGCAGCTCGGTGTATTCGGCGTTGATCTTGCTCTCGAGCCACATGGTGTCGTGGGTGATGTTGGTGGCGCGCGTCCACTGGATGCGGGCGGCTTCCTCGCTGAGGGCGGCGAGGCGGGTCTCGGCGTTGGCGACAAAGGCGGCGGCGCTTTCGGCGGTTGCGGGGGGGCGGGCCGAACCCGGGACCGGGACGGCCTCCGCGGTCGCGCCCGGGTCATTCATGCCCAGGCCGGCGCAACCGGCGCTTCCGATCGCCAAGGCGCAGACGGCGGTCGCGGTCATCAGGGTGCGTTTCATGGACTTTCCTCCTCCTCGCGCGGTTCGCCCGCGTCGTTCGGCGGGCAGAGGAGGGGAGCGGAGCCGTGGCGTCAAGCGTGGCCGTCAGGCCTGAACGCAGGAAGCGAGGCCCTGATCGCGGACCGTGCTCATGGCCGCCTGTATGCGCGACGTTCGCCGCCGGACGTAGGGGCCGGGGGCGGAGGCGCTGTAGCGACGCGGGCTGGGCAGGATGGCGGCCAGACGGGCGGCCTCGCGGGCGGTGAGTTCGTCCGCCGACTTGCCGAACCAGTGCTGGGCGGCGGCTTCGGCGCCATAGACGCCCGGCGCCCATTCGGCGACGTTCAGATAGACCTCCATGATCCGCCGCTTGCCCCAGACGGTCTCGATGGCGACGGTGTAGGCGGCTTCCAGGCCCTTGCGGATCCAGTCGCGGCCCGGCCACAGGAAGGCGTTCTTGGCGGTTTGCTGGCTGATGGTTGAGCCGCCGCGGATGCGGTTGCCGCCGCGCTTTTCGGAACGGGCGTTGGCTTTCAGCGCCTTCTCGATCGCCTTCATGTCGAAGCCCCGGTGGGCGCAGAAGGTGGAGTCCTCGGAGGCGATCACGGCCTGAACCAGTCGCGGCGAGATGTGGTCCAGCGATCGCCAACGATAGTCCCATCCCTCGCCCTCGATCAGGCGGGTCGCCATCAGGAAGGTGGCGGGGACGGGAATGAATCGCTGAAGCACGATCCCGCTGGACCCCAGCATGAGCAGAAACAGAAACAGGGTCAGCAGAGGCCGTCCCTTCTTTTTGGTCTTGGTCAGCCCCGACATGGGGGTGATCTGACGCGGCGAGCGCAGGCTTGGCAAGCGGTCAGATGGTCGAGACGCCGGCCTGTCCGTCCTCGTCGGCCCATGCGACACGCGTCGCGTCGGCGCTCATGGCGAGGGCGGTGATGGGCGAGCCGCGCTCGGCCTTGAGGAAGTTCAGGCCCTGACCCGCCGGATCGGCCAGCCAGACCCGGCCGTCGTTCAGGCCCGCGGCCAGCAGGCCGTGCTTCGGCTGCGATGCGACGAGCGTGACCAGGCTGCCCTCGTCGAAGCCGATCTCGGTGGCCTCGCGGCCCATCGGGCCGTTGGCGCCGAGGAACGGCCACAACACGGCCCCCTGCGCGCCCGAGGTGGCCAGCAGCTGGCCGTTGGACAGGAAGCTCATGGCCCGGACCTTGGACGGATAGCCGCCCATGCGCAGGTTCTTCTGATCCTTCAGACGCCAGCCGTGCAGCTGGGCGTCCTGCATGGCGGTGACCACGAAGGCGCCGTCGGGCGAAAAGGTCACGGCCGTGTGCGAGCCGGCCCACTTCAGGAAGGTCGGCTTCTGCTTCTCGATACGGGCGAACCACAGGGCCGCGCCGCCATAGGTGGAGGTCGCGATGCGCCGGCCCTTCGGTTCGAAGGCGACGCCCGAGACGGTGCGTTCGTGCTGGAAGTCGCGGCGGAAGGCGGCGTCCTTCGCATCAATGACGGTCAGGGTCTTGCCGGCCGAGAAGGCGATCAGGCCGCTTTCTGCCGAAGCATCGACGGCGTCGATCCACTGGCCTTTCGCAGTGGCCAGAACCCCGGCCTCGCCCCGGCGGTGCCAGATCAGGCGGCCGTCGTCGCCGCCGGTCAGGACGCCGTCGCCGGACGGGTGGGCCACGGCGCACAGGATGGCGCCGTCATGGGCGGCGCTGAACTCGCCGCCGTCGAAGCGGACGGAGCCGTCGCCGAGGGCGAAGATCGCGCCGGTGTTGTCAAATACGGCGGCGGTGATCTGGGCGTCGAAAGCGGTGGTCTTCACGCGGCGCAGGCCTCGAACCCGGCCTTGAGCGCGGCCTCGTCCAGATCGCGGCCGATGAAGACGGCGCGCGACCAGCGGCGCTCATTGGCGCCCCAGGGCTTCTGCAGGTCGCCCTCCAGGATCATGTGCACGGCCTGGAAGACCAGCCGACGGTCCTCGCCGTTCACGTCGATGATGCCCTTGGCGCGCAGGATGTTCTGGCCCTGCTCGCCCAGCAGGCGGTCGAGCCAGGCGGTGAATTTCTGACCGTCCATGGGCCGTTCGAGTGACAGGGAAATGCCCTTGATGTCGTCCTCGTGCGCGTGGCCGCGCGCGCCGTGGGAATGGTCGTGGTGGTCGTGACCATGGTCATGGTCGTGGTCGTGGTCGTGGTGATCGTGGCCGCAGTGCTCGTCATGGACGTGGCCGGCCTCGCCGTGGGCGGGGTTGGCGAACTCGGGATTGATGTCGAGGATCCGGCCGAGGTCGAAGCCGCCCAGACCCAACACTTGGTCCAGCGGCACATTGGCGCGCTCGGCGCGGGTGATGGGGGCCAGCGGGTTCAGCTTGCGCAGGCGGCGCTCGACGTCGATCAGTTCGGCCTCGCTCACGAGATCGACCTTGTTGAGAATGATGCGGTCGGCGAAGGCGACCTGTTCGCGCGCCTCCTTCGAGTCGTCGAGGCGGGCCATGACGTGTTTGGCGTCGACCAGGGCGGTGACGCTGTCCAGCTGCGTCTTCGCCTTGACGTCCTCGTCGACGAAGAAGGTCTGGGCCACGGGGCCGGGGTCGGCCAGGCCGGTGGTCTCGACGATGATGGCGTCGAAGGCGGGCTTGCCGGGGCGCTGGCGCTTCATCAGGCCGGCGACGACGCGGATCAGNCTGGCCGAGCAGAGCATGACGCCCGATCGGCTGTTCGCCGTGAAAGAGGAGCCACGGGGCCGGGGTCGGCCAGGCCGGTGGTCTCGACGATGATGGCGTCGAAGGCGGGCTTGCCGGGGCGCTGGCGCTTCATCAGGCCGGCGACGACGCGGATCAGGTCGCCGCGCACGGTGCAGCAGACGCAGCCGTTGTTCATCTCGAACACGTCCTCATCGGCGCCGACGACCAGATCATTGTCGATGCCGATCTCGCCGAACTCGTTGACGATGACGGCGTAGCGCTTGCCNGGCCGGCGGCCCGAGGGACGCGGATCAGGTCGCCGCGCACGGTGCAGCAGACGCAGCCGTTGTTCATCTCGAACACGTCCTCATCGGCGCCGACGACCAGATCATTGTCGATGCCGATCTCGCCGAACTCGTTGACGATGACGGCGTAGCGCTTGCCATGGTCCTCGGTGAGGATGCGGTTCAGCAGGGTGGTCTTGCCCGCGCCGAGATAGCCGGTGAGGACGGTGACGGGGATTTTCGAGGAGGAGGCGTCGGTCATGGGCCGCTAGATGGCGGCTGGGACGCCGCATGGGAAGGGGTCAGCAGGTCGGACAGTCGGCCAGCGGTTCTGCTTCCAGCTGAAGCGTGGTGTGGCCGATGTGGAATTTTCCGCGCGCCATTGTCTGCGCTTCGGCCAGAAGGACATCGCCGTCGGTGCGGCTGTGGCACAGGTGGGCGGTGAGGGCGGTCTCGGTGGTCGACAGGCCCCAGACGTGCAGGTCGTGGACGGCGGTGACGCCGGGCAGGGACAGGAAGGCGGCCCGGATCGCCTCGACATCGACGCCGCGCGGCGCAGCGTCCAGCGCCAGATTGACCGAGTCCTTCAGCAGCCCCCAGGTCCCGATAAGGATGACCGCGACGATGCCGAGACTGACCAGCGGATCGATGATCGACCAGCCGGTCATCCAGATGACTCCGCCGGCGATGACCACGCCGATGGAGACAGCCGCATCGGCCATCATGTGGAGGTAGGCGCCCTTGGCGTTCAGATCGCTGTGCTGGTCGCGCATGAACAGCAGGGCGGTGCCCAGATTGATGACGAATCCGATGGCGGCGACGGTCATGATCAGGCCGGACATGACGGGGGCGGGCTCGGCCAGACGACGCACAGCCTCGAAGGCGATGGCGCCGCAGGCGAAGATCAGCAGCAGGGCGTTGCCGAGGGCGGCCAGCACGGTGGCCTTGCCGTAGCCGTAGGTCTTCTGCGACCCGCTGGCCCGCCGGGCCAGCCAGGCGGCGCCGCCGGCCATGGCGAGGCCCAGCACGTCGGACAGGTTGTGGCCTGCGTCGGCCATCAGGGCGGTGGAGCCGCTGAACAGACCGGCTCCAAATTCGACGCCGACGAAAGCGAGGTTGACGATCAGGCCGACGGCGTAGCGCCAGTCGCCGGTGTCGACCGGGCCGTGGTGGTGTCCGCCGTGCGCATTCCCGTGGTCATGGCCATGGGAATGGTCGTGCGAGTGGCCGTGGTCGTGATGCGCGTGCGCCATGCGCCAGTCCTAGTGCTGATGCGCCACGACGAGAAGACCGATCACGATCAGGGCTCCACCCAGCACCGCGCCCTCATAGCGCGCCCAGCGTTCCAGCCGCAGCACCGACCAGCCCGCGCGGGCCAGAAGGGTGAAGGCCGCCATGCCGGCCACGGTGCCGACCGCGAAGGCGACAGTCAGGGCCGCCAGTATGAAAAGGCCTTCGCCGGCCTGTGACAGATAGATGGGCAGCAGCACCTCGCCAGGCGACACGGCCATCATCGCGACCAGACCCCAGAAGGCCGCGGCATGGGACACGGCGGGCTCGGCAAGCTCCAGCGGCGGGCCGTCAGCGGGCACGGGACGGCGGATCAGGGAGCGGCTGAGATAGAAGGCGCCGAACAGGAACAGCAGAACCGCCGAAAGGTGGGGCAGCAGGCCCGACACCCACTGATCCATGGCTAGACCGGCGGCGACGATCAGGCCGCCGACAATGGCTGTGGTGACGATGTGCGCGAGACCCGCCGCAGTCACCGCGCCCATCATTCTGGGCAGTGTCCAGCGCTGCGCCCTTCCGACCAGGACGAACGGCAGCCAGTGCGTCGGCAAGGCGGCGTGCAGGAAGGCCGTCACGAAGCCCGCGCCCAGAAGGGACAGGATCACGGGCTGTTCAAGGTCGGACGGCGTCATCGCCGCCTCCATAGCCTGTTACTTTATAACAGTCGAGGGGAGATTCAGGTTTTTGCCCGTGGCGGCCGACCCCCGTTTTTTCGCCCGTCCGCGTTGACTCGGACACCCCTCTGCGTCTATGTCGCCGCTCTTCGCCCGAGGGGGTCCCCCGTCGGGCTTATTCTTTTGGCGACGTCATCGTCGTCGAAAAGCTGGACGGCGATGTCGGTTCGGACGTTTCGTTCGGCGACGTGCTGATGCTGGGCGGCGACAAGGGCGTGACCCTGGGCGCTCCGACCATCGCGGGCGCTGCTGTCGCCGCGACCCTGGTCGAGACCCGCAAGGGTGAGAAGATCAAGATCTTCAAGAAGACCCGTCGTCAGGGCTACCGCCGCACGAACGGCCATCGCCAGATGGAAACCGTGCTGCGCATCACCGGCATCGACGGCGCCGGCGAGAAGGCCAAGTGGGACGGCGAGACCTCGCTGATGACCAAGGCCGAGATGAACCTGCGCGCTCGCGGCCTCGCCCCGCGCGTCGAAGAGACCGAAGCCAAGCCGGTCAAGGCCCCCAAGGCCGCCGCCGCTCCGAAGGCTGAAGCCAAGGCTGCTCCGGCCAAGAAGGCTGCTGCTCCCAAGGCCGAAGCCACCGAAACCAAAGCTGCTCCCGCCAAGAAGGCCCCCGCCAAGAAGGCGGACAAGGCCGGCGACGAAGCGTAATTTTCAGACGAGAACGGGAGCAGACCTATGGCTCACAAGAAATCCGGTGGTTCGTCGCGTAACGGTCGCGACTCTCACTCCAAGCGCCTCGGCGTGAAGAAGTACGGCGGCGAGAACGTTCTGGCCGGCAACATCCTCGTGCGTCAGCGCGGCACCACCTTCCACCCGGGCGACAACGTCGGCCTGGGCCGCGACCACACGCTGTTCGCGACCGCTCACGGCGCCGTCAAATTCACCAAAAAGGCGAATGGCCGTTGTTACGTGTCGATTCTTCCGACCACCGAACAGGCCATGGCCGCCGAGTAGCGCATTAGGCTCCCCGTTTTCGTTTCCCCGCCTCGACGCCGCCCGAGCCCTCCAAGGAGGCGGCAGTTCGAACGAGGCCGTGTCATGTGCGTGATTGAACCCTCTCCCGTCGTCGAGACGCGGCGCCTGGCGCTGCGCGCGCCCGGAGCCCAGGACATCAGCCGTCTGGCGACCCTCGCCAACGATCCGGACGTGGCGCGCATGACCCTGCGCATGCCGCATCCCTTCGGCGTGGCCGACGCCGAGGCCTTCGTGCTGCAGGTCGCCGTGCAGGATCCGAAGCGCGCGCGCACCTTCCTGATCGAGCACGAGGACCATGGGCCTGTCGGCGTGATCGGCCTGTTCGAGGACGCCGATCCCGCGCCCGAGGTCGGCTACTGGATCGCGCGGCCGTTCTGGGGCCGGGGCTATGCGACCGAGGCGCTGCAGGCGGCGACGGTCTGGGCGTCGAAGTCGTGGAAGCGGCGGGCGCTGATGGCCGGGCATTTCTCCGACAATCCGGCGTCGGGCCGGGTGCTGGAGAAGGCGGGCTTTCTGTACACGGGCGAGGTCCGCAAGGATTTCAGCCGGGCGCGGAACGCCCAGACCGAAACCCGCCGGATGGTGTGGCTGCCGTAAAGTATCGATTCTCCCTCGCCTTCATGGGGAGGGATGTCGGCGCGAGGCGACGACAGGGTGGGGTGCGTCTGGAGTCCCCCACCCGGTCGCTGCGCGACCACCCTCTCCGCTTCGGGAGAGGGAGATGCTGAACACTCAGCCGAACAGTGTCGGCCCGAACACCGCCGCCAGGGCGATGGCTCCACCTGCAACGGCGACGACCGCGCCGGCGATGAAGGCCGCCCAGGTGCGGGCGGCGCGCTTGCGCCGCAGCCCCGATGTCTTGACCGATCTCAGCATGACGCCGGGCTTGGGTCCGAAGACTTCCGAGCCGGAAATATTGTGCTGGGACATGAACGCGCTCCCTGATCCACCGCCCCTTGCGGGTCAGGAAGAGCGAAGCGGTCCTGAAAAGGCGAAACGATGGCGAACGCCGGTCACCCACTGATCCGTGACCGGACGAACAGCCTTCGGCGAACAGTCTACCCGCAATAGATCAGGCGGCCGCTGTAGGCGCGGTAGTAGCCTGTGCGGGGGTCGTAGGAGCGATAGTTGGCCTGGCACCACCCCTGACGACTGCCATGGACGCCCCATTCATTGTATCCGCCGGCATAGACGATGTCCGGCCGGCCGTAGGCGCCGTGGTAGGCCGCTCCGCCTTCGGGATGGCCGTAGCCGGATTGATACCCTCCATAGCGCGAGGCGCGGCCGTAGCCGCGGTTGTGACCGTACGGACTGTAGTGGGAGCCGTAGCCGTAGCGCTCGTGTCCGCCATATCTGTACCGCTCGTAGCCGGCCAGTTCGCGGTAGTCCCGGCGGGCTTGCGAACTGACGCGATGGCGCTGGTCCCGCCAGCCGGCGCCGCAGTCATTCCGGTTGGCGTCCCAGAACGCGTCGCAGCGATAGTCGCCCGGCCGGTCCAGCTGGCTGCGCCAGTCGAAATCGGAGGGAACGGCGTTCCAGTCGCTGCGCCTGCCGTCGCTGTAGCCGTCGTGCCCCCCGTAACGGCTTTCGCTGTAGCTGTAACGGCTGTCGTACGTCCCGCCCCAGGTCTGGGCGGCGGCCGGGGCCGCGGCCGCGGTGAGGCCGGCGGCGAGGAGCAGGGCGATGCGGTGCATGGTTAACTCTCCGAAGCGGCCAGATACGCGGCCTCAAAGACAGGCACTGAAGGTGGCAGGCTAGAGGGTGACGCCGATCCGACCGCCGCGCGTGGCCACGCTGCGCATCAGCACGATGCGGTCGCCGCCCGCGCTGACCGGCGAGATCACGAACCAGTTGCCGTCCGGCAGATTGTCGAACTGGAAGCGGTTGTTCTCGCAGGAGGTCTGGCGAACGAAGGAGCGGTAGTCGGCGTTGGGATCGGCGACGGTGCGGGCGCGGACGACGGCTTCGGGAATCGCGGCGCGGGTCGTCGAGCCATACAGGGTCTGGAACCGGGCGCGGGTGTAGGGGGTGTCGGGCGTCAGGGCGACCGTGCCGGTGCAGTTGAACGCCTGGCCGTCGCGACGATAATCGATGCGGCCGTCGATCGAGGCGCGGCCCGACCGCGCGGACCAGGCGAAGTCCTCGGTGCGGAAGGCGCTCGACGACGGACCGGGGCCGTAGCCGCCCGGAGACACGGTCTCGCACGCCGCCAGCGAGGCAGCGACAGTGGCGATGGCGATCAAGTGGCGGGCTGACATGGCTCTACTCCGTCCTGGGTGCGGGTCGAACGTCTGGATCAGACGCTGAACGCCGTCATAAGGTCAAGGTTGCGACGTGTCGGGCTGTGGGCCAAAAGCGCGCATCAACCCGGCGCAGACCGGGTATAGGGACCGCTCATGACAGTCACTTTCGACGACATTCTGGCGGCGCAGAAGCGCATCGCCGGCCAGGTGGACCGGACCCCTGTCCGCTATTCGCGTCGGCTGTCGCAGCTGACCGGGGCCGAGGTCTGGGTCAAGTTCGACAACCTGCATTTCACCGGCAGCTTCAAGGAGCGCGGAGCCCTGAACCGGCTGCTGCAGCTGACGTCGGACGAGCGCAAACGCGGCGTGGTGGCGGCCTCCGCCGGCAATCATGCCCAGGCTCTGGCCTATCACGGCGCGCGGCTGGGCGTGCCAGTGACGATCGTCATGCCCGAGGGCACCCCCTTCGTGAAGGCCGACGGCACCCGGGCGCATGGCGCGACCGTGGTCATCAAGGGGCTCGACTTCACCGGCTCGACCGAGGAGGCGCACCGGCTGCGCGACACCGAGGGCTATGTCTTCGTCTCGGCCTTCGACGATGAGGGAATCATCGCGGGGCAGGGCGTCTGCGGCATCGAGTTCATGGAGGACGCTCCCGACCTCGACGTGCTGATCGTTCCGATCGGCGGCGGCGGGCTGATCGCCGGCACGGCCATCGCGGCCAAGGCCATGAAGCCCTCGATCCGCATCTTCGGCGTCGAGGCGGCCATGTACCCCTCCTATACGGCGCGGCGCGAGGGCCGTCCGCCCGTGTGCAGCGGCCAGACGATCGCCGAGGGCATCGCCATCAAGGCCGTGGGCGAAATCCCCTTCGCCCTGGTCGATCCGCTGATCGAGGACGTGCTGGTCGTCGGCGAGGCCGATTTCGAGACCGGGGTCTCCTATCTGGCCACGCTGGAGAAGACGGTGGCCGAGGGCGCCGGCGCCGGTGGACTCGCCGCCCTGCTGGCCTATCCCGACAAATTCCGGGGGATGAAGGTCGGCATCGAACTGACCGGCGGCAATATCGACGCCCGCATGCTGGCCGTGGTCCTGAACCGCGAACTGGTGCGAGAGAAGAAGATGATCGTCTATCGCATCCTCGGCGACGACCGCCCGGGGATGCTGTCCAAGATGAGCGCGGTGATCGGCGGCGCGGGCGGCAACATCATCGACGTGGTGCACAACCGGCTGGCGCTGGACGTGCCGGCCAAGGGCGCGGAGTTCGACATCATGGTCGAGACGCGCGGCGCGGCCCATGCGGAAGAAATCAGACACGGACTGGAAGAGGCAGGCTATGCGCTACGGATGGGTTAGGGGCGTCGCGACGCTGTCGATGATGGCGGCGCTGGCGGGGCCTCTGGCCGCCTGCAACCGCGAACCGGCCGCGCCGGACGAAAGCGCGGCGCAGAACCTGCGGGCCGCCGAGTTCTTCCTGACCTCGAACGCCAAGGCCGAGGGGGTGAAATCCCTGCCGTCAGGCGTGCAGTACAAGATCGTCCGCTCGGGCCCGCCCGGCGGCGAGACGCCCGACCGCAACGATCTGGTCCGCGTCGACTATGAGGGCACGCTGACGGACGGCACGGTGTTCGACAGCTCGTTCCAGTCGGGTCAGCCGGCGGTGTTCACGGTCGGCGACGTGGTGCCGGGCTGGACCGAGGCGCTGCAGCAGATGCGCGTCGGGGACGAGTGGGTCGTCTATGTGCCGCCGGCCCAGGGCTATGGCGAACAGGGCCGGCCGGGGATCCCCTCGAATGCGGTGATGGTGTTCCGCATCAAGCTGCTGGACATCGCCCGCGCGCCGGGCGGCGATCGCGGCGGAGCGATCGCGCAGGGCTAGGACGTGAGCCGTTGAACCGCCCATTCGGCGGCGTCGCGCACCACGGGGTCCTGGTCGTCCAGCAGCCGTTCGGCTGAAGGGATCAGCTCGGGATCGGCGCTGTTGCCGATCGCGTACAGGACGTTGCGGATGAAACGATCGCGGCCGATCCGCTTGACCGGGCTCTTCGAGAACAGCGTCCGGAAGGCCGCGTCGTCCAGCGCCGCCAGATCGGCCAGCCGGGGCGACACCAGCGCCTCGCGCGCCTGTACCCGCGCTTCGTTGGAGGCGGCGGCGAACTTGTTCCAGGGGCAGACGGCCAGACAGTCGTCGCAGCCGTAGATCCGGCTGCCGGTCGCGGTGCGGAACTCTTCCGGCCAGGGTCCTGCGAATTCAATGGTCAGGTAGGAGAGACAGCGCCGGGCGTCGAGCTGGAACGGGGCCGGGAAGGCGTTCGTCGGGCAGGCGTCGAGGCAGGCGGTGCAGGTCCCGCAGTGCTCGCCCTCGGGCGGATCGGGCTCCAGTTCGGCGGCGCTGAGGATGACGCCAAGGAACAGCCAGTTGCCGTGGGTGCGGCTGAGCAGATTGGTGTGTTTCCCCTGCCAGCCCAGGCCGGCGCGCTGGGCCAGCGGTTTTTCCATCAGGGGAGCGGTGTCGACGAAGACTTTCACGTCCTCGCCGGTGCGGGCGGCGATCTGGCCGGCGAGAGTCTTCAGCCGTCCCTTGATGACCTCGTGATAGTCGTCGCCGCGGGCGTAGACCGAGATGTAGCCGGCGCCGGGATCGGCCATCTCGGGAAGGGGGTCGCTCTCGGGGCCGTAGTTGAGGCCCAGCACAATGGCGGTGCGGGCGCCGTCCCACATGGCGGTGGGGTGGGCGCGGCGTTCCAGCGTCGTCTCCATCCAGCCCATGTCGCCATGGCGTCCCGCCTCGACGAAATGCGCCAGCCGCTCACCCGCGCTCCATGGCGCCGAGGCCGAGGCGAAGCGGCAGGCGTCGAAGCCGAGGGCCTCGGCGCGCTCGCGGATATGATCCTTCAAAACCGTCATCCTCGGGCTTGTCCCGAGGACCAATTCGGGCGGCGGCGGTGGCGGTTGGGCTGAAGCACTGGCAGGGACCGGTTGGAAGGCTTGCGTCCGCTCTTACCATGGGTCCTCGGGACAAGCCCGAGGATGACGGATCTGATTGCAGGCGGTCAGAAATCCAGATCGGCGTACCAGGCCGAGGCGGCGACGCCCGGGAAGCGGTCCGCCAGAAGGGGGCGGAAGCTGGGGCGGGATTTGAGCTTCATGTACCAGGTTTTCAGGCCCGGCCAGTTGGCCCAGGGAACCTCGCCGAAATAATCCAGCACCGACAGATGAGCGGCCGCGACGAAGTCGGCCTGACCGATGCGGCGTCCGGACAGGGCGTCCCGGCTGCTCAGCAGGTCCTCGAGCATCGCGAGGTGCGATCTCAGGGCTTCGCGTCCGGCGCGCAGGTTGCGGGCGTCGGGCGCGCCGAGACGCAGAAGGGGCTTCTCCATCCGCTCGTGCAGGAGGACGGCGTTGACCTCGTCGGTGAAGCGACGGTCGAACCAGCCAATCAGCCGGCGGGTCTCGGCGCGTTCGGCCGGATCCGTGGGCATCAGGAAGGGGTCGCGCGAACCGTCCTCCAGCCAGCCGAGGATGGCGGCCGGCTCACACAGGGTCAGGGAGCGGCTGTCCTCAGTGACCTGAAGCACGGGCGGCATGCCCGACGGATTCATGCCGGCGACCGGGCAGTCGTTTTCCCAGGGCCGGACCAGCGTCTCTGTGAACGTCCTTCTGGCCTCGCCCAGCGCGAGACGCACGGCGCGGGAGCCCGGATCGAAGGCGAAATGATACAGGACGCAGGCCGACATGCGCTGTTCATGCGCGCGAGGGCGTTAAGCCCGCGTTAGCCAAGCCCTCAGGCCCACGGACCTTTTTTGATTTTCGGCGGCTCGACCGCGGCCTCGGCGGAGGTCTCGGCGAAGACGCCGCCGTGCGGCTCGGCCCGGCCGCGGGGATCGGGGTGGATCAGGATGTCCGCCGCGGGCCATTGCGCCAGCAGCCGGTTCTCCGCCTCGACGACGATGGCGTGGGCGGCGTCCAGCGTCAGGGCGGGGTCCAGATCGACATGCATCTGGATCATGACCACCGAGCCCGACATGCGGGTGCGCAGCTGATGCACGCCGGATATCCGCGGATCGGCGAGCACGGCGGTGGTCATGGCGATGCGGTCGCTCTCGGGCAGGGCCTTGTCGACGAGGTGGTCGGCGGCGGTCTTCAGCATGCCGTAGGCGCCCCAGAACAGCCAGACGGCCACGACCAGTCCGGCCGCCGCATCCAGCCCGGGCGCGGACAGGAAGGCGCCGGAAATCACCCCGATCAGCACCACGGCGTTGGCGGCGAGATCGGCCGTGTAGTGGGCGCGGTCGGCCTCGACGGCCATGGAGCCGCTGGCCTTGATGGCGCGGCCCTGCATCCAGACCAGCCAGCCGGTCACGGCGATGGAGATCAGGATGACCAGCACGCCCCAGTAGCCGGCAGTGACGGGCCGGGGGTCGAAGATGCGCTGGATCGCCTCCCAGCCGATGAACAGGGCCGAGGCGAACACCAGTCCAGCCTGCACCATGGCGGCGAGGGCCTCGCCCTTGCCGTGGCCGTGGCGGTGATCCTCGTCGGGCGGGGCGGCGGCCCAGCGGACGGCGAAGAAGACGCCCAGCGAGGCGACCAGGTCCAGGGCTGAATCCGCCAGCGAGGCGAGGATGGAAACTGACCCCGAGGCCCCTAGCGCAAAAGCTTTCAGTGCGATCAGGACCACGGCGACGCCGACCGACAGTCGGGTGACGGCGCGGGTCGCCGAATGGGCGTCTTCGAGCGCGCTGACCGGGGTGTTGTCGGGTGCGGGGATCGTCATCGCCGTCTTGTCGCGGAAAGGGGTCGCCGTGCCAAGACCGCGCAACTGTCGCGGGCGTTAGCTTCATCGTCACGAAAGGACCGCATCCTCCCTGTCCGATGGTTCCACGAGGCCGAGGCGTTTCGGAGGCTCGCGTGCAGATGGCGGATACGGCCCATTGGATCGGGCGAGGCGAGGCATTGGCCCGGCTGGGGGTCAAGTCGCAGACGCTCTACGCCTATGTGAGCCGGGGCCGGATCGCCGCCCGGCCCGACCCCGAGGATTCGCGGCGCAGTCTGTACGCCGCTCATGACATCGCGCGACTGAGCGGAGAGGCGGTCGAGGCCGAGGATGCCGCCATCTATCGCCGCACGCCCGGCGGCGCGGCCCGCGGCGAGGCTGATGTCTGTTCGTCCCTGACAGCGATCGCCGGCGGGCGGCTGTTCTATCGCGGGCTGGACGCCGTCCAGCTGGCCGAGACCGCAACGCTGGAGGATGTGGCGCGGCGGCTCTGGGACGCACGGGCGACCAATCCCTTCGCCGAGGTCCGGCCGCGGATCGGGGCGGTTCCGGGCGGCTCGATCCGGGCCCGGCTCGTTGCGGCCCTCGCCCGCCGCGCAGAAGAGGACGCTGATCCCAAGCCCCGCTCCGCCGAGGACCTGCGTCTGGAATGCGCCCGCGTGCTGGACGAGGCGGTGGACGCCGCTGTCGGCTCTGGCCCGCGCCTGTTCCTGCACCAGAGACTGGCGCGCAGCTGGAAGACGCCGGAACGGGACGCCCATCTGATTCGGCGAGCCCTGGTCCTGTCGGCCGATCACGAGATCAATTCCGCCGTATTGGCGACACGCGCAGCCGCCGACGGCGGAGCAGCGCCGGCGGCGGCGGCCTTCGCCGGCCTGCTAACCATGGCCGGATCGCCGATGATGGCCGAAATGACCCGGGCCTCGGACTGGATCGTCGCCGTGAGGCGTCAGGCGGCCGACGCCGCGCGCCGGTCCCATGAAATGGGCCGGCTGGTCGGTTTCGACGATCAGGATGACTATCCGGCCGGCGATCCCCGCGCCGCCGCCCTGCTGGCCGCGGCCGACCTGCCGGCCGATCTCGCGTGCGCTGTACGGGACGGCGAGACGGCGACGGGGCGCAAGGCGAACTTCCCCCTGGCGCTCGCGGTGGTGGCGCGCAGGCTGGAGCTGCCGCGCGACGGCGCCGCCGACCTGTTCCTGATGGGACGGCTCGCCGGCCTGTTGGGTCATGCGCTGGATCAGACGACGAACGGCTCGCCTATCCGGTCGCGTCTGCGCTATGTGGGGCCCGAACCGGGCGCACACTGACGACCCGATCTTTTTTACGGGGCGCGTATGGCGGACTGGCTGGCGGCGATCATCCTTGGTCTGGTCGAAGGACTGACCGAGTTTATTCCGGTGTCGTCGACGGGCCACATGCTTCTGCTGGGGCATTTCCTCGGCTTCGAGAGCAACGGCAAGACCTTCGAGATCGTGATCCAGCTGGGCGCCCTGCTGGCCATCATCAGCGTCTATTTCAAACGGCTGTGGATGCTGGCGACCCGCTGGCCGTTTGACCCCGACGCCCGTCGCTTCCTGATCGGCCTGCTGGTCGCCTTCGCCCCGGCGGTCGTGATCGGCTTGTTGGCCTATGACTTCATCAAGACGGTGCTGTTCGAGACGCCGTTGGTGATCTGCATCGCCCTGATCGTCGGCGGTCTGCTGTTGCTGTGGCTGGACCGGATGAAGAAGGTCCCGACTTTCCTCGAGGCCGACCGTTATCCCCTGCGGGTCTATTTCCTGATCGGCCTGTTCCAGTGCCTGGCCATGGTACCGGGCGTGTCCCGTTCAGGCGCCACGATCGCGGGCGGCCTGCTGCTGGGCACGGACAAGCGGTCCGCGGCCGAGTTCAGCTTCTTCCTCGCCCTGCCCACGATGGGCAGCGCGGTCGCGTATGACCTGCTCAAGAGCTGGGACCGGCTCGACTTCAGCGACACCGGGCTGATCGCCATCGGCTTCGTCACGGCCTTCCTGACCGCGCTGGCGGTGGTCCGGTTCCTGCTCGACTTCGTCAGCCGCCACGGCTTCGCGCCCTTCGCATGGTGGCGGATCGCGGTCGGAGTGGCCGGGATCGTGGGACTGGCGCTGACCGGCGGCCTCTAGGGCCGGCTCAGGCCGCCGCTTCGGCGAACTGACCGCCGCGGCGGTAACGCCACAGATAGGACGGGGCGATGGCCTCGAGACCGGTCGGCTGGATGCCCAGTTCGGCCAGACCCTCGGCGCCGTCGGCGACGACGTTGTCTTTCTCCAGCAGGACCACCTGATCGCGGGTCAGCACAGGCGGAATGCCGACCATGGCCGTCAGCTGGGCCAGTGAGCCGATGGCGCGCGCGGCGAAGAAGGGCAGGGGGACCAGACCGTTAGAACGGTAGGTCTCGCGCAGGATCAGCTTCAGCACGTCCTCGAAGGTCATGACGGCCGGGCCGCCAAGTTCGAAGGTGCGGCCCGTTGCCTCGGGAAGCACGGTCGCGCGGGCGATGGCTTCGGCCACGTCGGCGACATAGACCGGCTGGAATTTCGTCTGGCCGCCGCCGATCAGCGGCAGGGCCGGTGCGAACTGGGCCATGCGGGCGAAGCGGTTCAGGAAGCCGTCGCCCGCGCCGAAGATGATCGAGGGGCGGATCACCACGGCGTCCGGCTTGACCTCGCGGACCGCCATCTCGGCGGCGGCCTTGGACAGGGCGTAGTCTGACTCGCTCTCGGGATCGGCGCCGATGGCCGAGACCTGGACAAGGCGGTCGATGCCGGCGGCGGCGACGGCCTCGGCGATGTTGCGCGAGGCGTCGACATGCAGGGCGTGGAAGCTGCGGCGCCCGGCCTCGTACAGGATGCCGATCAGATTGACGGCGGCGTCGGCGCCCTGCAGCGCGGCGGCCACGTCGTCAGGATTGGTCGCGTCGCAGCGCACGGCCTGGATCTGGCCGACCGAACCCGAGGTCTGCAGCTTCCACGCGCGGTCGGGGCGGCGGCAGGCCACGCGCACGCGCCAGCCGCGGCGGGCGAAGGCGCGCACCAGCTGGCTGCCGACGAAACCGGAACCGCCGAAAACGGTGACCAGGCCGGGGGCGACTTCGCTCATCACAGGGACTCCAACAGGCGGCGGCGGGCGCGGGGAAGACCCCGCGTTGGGCCGGGGATTAGACGATGGCTGCGACCCTCGCAACGCAAAGCCGATAAAAGCCTGTTGACCCGCTTGGGGGCCTGCCTTAAGGGTCCGCGCCTTCCGGTCGGAAACGCACGCAAGTGCGAAAACGACTGGGCCCAGGTGGCGGAATTGGTAGACGCGCTGGCTTCAGGTGCCAGTGATCGAAAGGTCGTGGAGGTTCGAGTCCTCTCCTGGGCACCATCTTTGAACGGCGCTGCATCGATGATGCGGCGCCGTTTGCATTTGGAGCGCGTGTTTGCGCCCTATCGCTTCGCGCGCGGCGCTCGGCTACTTGAGGGCGGATATCCTTTTCGAACGAGCGTCTGACCCCGCATGACCGTCCACTTCCACGAAGGCGACCTGCCGAACGGCCTGGATCTGGGGCCCGAAGTCGCGATTGATTCCGAGACCATGGGCCTGCGTTTCCGCCGCGATCCCCTGTGCGTGGTCCAGCTGTCGTCCGGCGACGGCGACGCCCATGTCGTGCGCATGGACCGCCCCGGCTACGACTGCCCCAATCTCAAGCGTCTGCTGACCGATCCGGCGGTGCTGAAGCTGTTCCATTTCGGCCGGTTCGACATCGGCATGTTCCAGCTGCATCTCGGGGTCGAGACGCGGCCGGTTTATTGCACCAAGATCGCCTCGCGCCTGGCCCGCACCTACACCGACCGCCACGGCCTGAAGGACGTGGTCCGCGAATTGGTCGGGGTCGACCTGTCCAAGGCCCAGCAGTCCAGCGACTGGGGCGCGGCCGAGCTGTCGCCGGCCCAGCTGGAATATGCCGCCTCCGACGTCCTGTACCTGCACGCCGCCAAGGTGAAACTGGACGAGATGCTGGCGCGCGAGGGCCGCACTGAACTGGCCCGCCAATGTTTCGACTTCCTGCCCAGCCGATCGGCGCTGGATCTGGCGGGATGGGACGAGACGGACATCTTCGCGCACAGCTGATGACAGACCCCGCCGACACCCGGGACCAGGCCGACGAGGCGCGCGTCGCCGCCACGGCCAAGGCCTTCCGCGTACGGTCGCGTCCTGCGCAGCGTCATGTCGGACGTCGAGCGCAAGGCCGGGACCAGCCGCGAGGTCCGGCTGGACAGCGCCATGTTCCACGGTCAGGACGCCGAGGGCCGCACCTTCATGATCGGGGCGAAGAGCGCCATCCGCGACCCGAATACGGGCCAGTTCCGCCTGATCGGCCCGGCGCTGAAGCTGAATCTCGGCGGCCGCAAGGTCACGACCCTGACGGCGGACGGCGGCACCTACAACGAGGCCGGCAAGTCGGTCACGATCGGCCCCAATGTGCGGATATCGGATGGCGGCTCCGGTTTTGCGCTCGTCACACCCGAGGCGGTGGTGAACACCTCGACCGGCGTGGTGACGGGCACGAAGGGCGTTCAGGGGTCCGGCCCCCTTGGAACCATCTCCGCTTCGTCCTATTCGATTTATGAACAGGGTCAGCGGATCGTGTTCAGCGGCGCGGGTGATAACAAGATACGCGGCACCATCAACGCCGGAGGGTCCAGCAGATGAGCATGAGCAGAATTTCGAGTGTGGCGGCCGTTGCGCTGGCGATCGCCCTGATCCCGGCGGCGGGCGAGGCCCAGAGCCCGGCGAACAGCAGCGACGCCCCGATTTCGTTCGGCGCGGACTCCGGCGAATACGTCGGCAACACCGTCACCCTGCGGGGCCGGGCCGAACTGATCCAGGGTCAGAACCGTCTGCGCGCGGACAGCGTCTCGGGCCTGAGCCAGACGGGCGAGAGCCGCATCCAGGCGAACGGCAACGTCTATTTCGTCACGCCCGAGCAGACGATCCGCGGCGACAGCGCCGTCTACACGACCGCCGACGATATGATCGTGGTGACCGGGGATGTGATCCTGACCCAGGGCCAGAATGTGCTGACCGGTTCGCGCCTGACCTACAATGTCCGCACCCAGACGGCGCGGATCGAGGCGGGCGGGCAGGGCCGCATTCGCGGCGTCTTCTACCCCCAGAACAGCGGGAACTGAGCCCCGGTCTTGGCGCGCAAGGAACTCTCAGCCCTCAACGTGAATGAGGCCCCGGTTGAGCCGGCGGTCGCGCCTGCGCGCGCCACGGGCCTGAGGGTCGAGAACATCGCCCGGTCGTTCGGCCAGCGGCAGGTGGTGCGCGACGTCTCCCTGCACGTCCAGCGCGGTCAGGTGGCGGGTCTGCTGGGACCCAACGGCGCGGGCAAGACGACCTGCTTCTACATGATCACCGGCCTGATCCCGCCGGATCACGGGACCATCTGGCTGGACGGCGAGGACATTACGGCCCAGCCGATGTACCAGCGCGCCCGCATGGGTCTGGGCTATCTGGCGCAGGAGGCCTCGATCTTCCGCGGCATGACGGTCGAGCAGAACGTCAAGGCGGTGGTCGAGCTGCACCACACGGGCGCCGGCGCCATCGCCGAGGAGACCCGCCGCCTGCTGGAAGAGCTGCGCATCGACCATCTGCGCCACGCCCCGGCCTCGGGCCTGTCGGGCGGCGAGCGGCGGCGCTGCGAGATCGCGCGGGCGCTGGCGGGCAAGCCCAGCTTCATGCTGCTGGACGAGCCTTTCGCCGGCATCGACCCCTTGGCCATCGCCGACATCCGTCAGGTGATCCGCTATCTGGCGGGCGAGGGCATCGGCGTGCTGATCACCGACCATAATGTCCGCGAGACGCTGGAAATCATCGACCACGCCTCGATCATCTCGGGGGGCGCCGTGCTGTTCGAGGGCAAGGCCGAGGACGTGATCCGCGATCCGGAAGTGCGCCGGGTCTATCTGGGCGACATGTACGGCTGACGCCGTCTTGCCGATTATTCACTGGCGGACTTTCGCGGGACCCGGTTTCATCGGGTCAGTTCGAACAGGAGGCCGCGTATGACCGCGCCCAGAGCCCCCAAGAAGAGCGAGACCCTCGAGGTCCGCCTGCCCCATCAGACCAAGACCGCCTTCATGGCGCGTTGCCGCGACGACGGGCAGACCGCCAGCGAGGCCGTGCGCGGCTTCATCGAGGCGGAACTGGTCGCGGGCTCCCGTCGCACTCGCTCGCGTCTGTGGCAGATGACGGCCGCCGCCGCCGCGGGTCTGGCGCTGGGTGCGGTGGCGGCGCCCTCGCTGGCGCGCACCGCGTCAGCGGACGAGGCGGCCTTCGCCCGGCTGGACCAGAACCACGACGGCGCGCTCAGCCTGACCGAATTCCGGCGCCGCTAGCGGACGGGTTTGAAGAACCGTCCTGGCTGCAGGTCGAGCCAGGTCCAGGGCTTGAACAGGCCCGCGCCGGGTCGCCATGACGCAACAACCAGCTCGGCGCGGCCGACGATGTTTTCCGCCGGCAAAAGGCCGACGCCGATGTCGCCCGGGAAGCGACCGTCCAGCGAATTGTCGCGGTTGTCGCCCATCATCAGATAGTGGCCCGCCGGAACGGAGAAGACTTCGGTGTCGTCTCCGGGAGAGCCGGGTCCGCCGTCGTAGGTGAGCCAGGTCCGACCGTCGGGCAGGGTCTCCCGCACCAGCTGGACCCGCCGCGCGGGATCGTCATGGTCCTGCACCATGCCTGTCGCGGTCTGGACGACAGCGCGGCCGTTGACGAGCACGGTTCCACCGCGGACCTGCACACTGTCGCCCGGCAGGCCGATCAGCCGCTTGACCCAGACCTGCTGCCGGTCGCGGGGAAGGCGGAACAGAACCACGTCGCCGCGCTTGGGTTCGCGGCCGAACAGTCGTCCCGAAGACAACGGCGGATCGAAGGGCAGGGACGCCCGGCTCCAGCCGTAGGGGAATTTTGAGGCCACCACATAGTCGCCGGTGACCAGCCCCGGCTCCATCGAGGAGGAGGGGATGGTGTAGGGTTGCAGCGCCACGGTCTGGATCGCCATGGCCAGAACCAGTCCGGCGGCCACGGTGCGGGCGAGGTCGAGGATGTCGGTGGCGGGTGGGGCGGATGCGGGGGATTGGGTCATGCCCACAGCAGGCCCGGCTCCCTCCTTCCCTTCAAACCGTTTCGTGTCCGGACAGACGCGAAAAGTGTCCCGACAGCTGTCAGGGCGCTCCCAGGCTCAACCGGCTGATCAGCACCGCCGCCCGCTGTGACTGGCGGACCAGACTGTCCAGATCGGCCCATTCGCCGTCCGCATGGGCGTTTCCGCCGGCCACGCCGAGGCCGCCCAGGGTGTCGACATCGGCGGCCACGAAGCCGCTGTCGGCGGCGCCTCGGCGAGCCGGGTCGTACTCGGCCATCTCCGGCAGGCCGAGGTCGCGGTTGACGGCGTTCAGCCGGGCCAGAAGGGCCCGGTTGCCAGCCGTCGGCGCCATGGGCGGATAGCCGGTCTCGCCGAAGACCAGTTCGGCCTCGGTGCGCGGCAGGTGGGCGTCGACGATGGTCTGCATCCCGGCCCGGACGCGGGCGTCCTGTTCGGCGGTCAGGGTGCGCAGATCGCCGCGGGCGATGGCGGTCGAGGCGACGATGTTGGTCTTGCCCGAGGCGGTGACGCTGAAGCCTTCGGCGTCGATGGAGGCGGGCGTTCCCCCGGCGATGACGCCGACATTGTAGGTCAGGTTGGGCTCGGGAAGGTCCCGCCGGAAGCCGTCAAGGATGCGGGCCATCTCGTAGATGGCGCCGTAGCCGAGCGTATCGTTGAACACGCCGCTGGAATGGCCGGTGCGGCCGCTGGTGGTCAGGGTCCAGTTGTTGGAGCTGCGCCGGGCGATGGTGCCAAAGTCCTGTTCGTTCTCGACGGCCAGGTTCTCGAACTCAAGAGCGAAGGCGGCGGCCTTGCCGGCCTCGATCAGGTCCCGGCGAGAGATGGACAGCGGGGCGCCCGTCCGCTCCTCGTCGCCGGTCAGGACGATGGTAACGTTGGCGTCGGCCAGCGTGCCGGCGGCCTGCATGGCGCGCAGGGCCGCGATGATGACCACCACCCCGCCCTTGTCGTCGCCGACGCCCGGGCCGGTGGCGCGGTTACCCGTGCGCTCGAAGCGCTGGAACGGATTGTCGGCCTCAAACACAGTGTCGAGGTGGCCGATCAGCAGGATGTTGCGGCCCCGGCCCGGATGGGTGGCGATCAGGTGGCCGGCGCGCCCGGTCTCGGCCATGTCGACCCACTGGACCTCGAAGCCCAGCGGCTCCAGCTCGGCCCGGGTCATCTCGCCCACGGCGCGGACGCCTGCCAGGTTCAGCGAGCCGCTGTTCTGGTTCACCATCCGCTCCAGCAGGGCGATGTGGCGGTCATGCTCCTGCGTCACCGTCTGCATCATCACCCGCTCGGCCCCGCTGGGTTCGGCATAGGCGGCGGGCGCGGCGAAAAGCAGAAGGACGGCGAGAAGCTGACGCATGGGGACCTCGGGCTGGGCGGGCCCGCAGCGTTTCCGATCCATGGCGCAGAGTAAAGCGCGCGCCGACCGAGGGGCGTTTAGAACCCCGTTAACCGGTTCGGCGACACAGTCGCCCCAGCAAGTTTCGGGCCACTCGCCCGATCAAGGGGAATGAAGTGCTCGGGCAGAGGCTGGAGATAAGGCAGGGCCAGGGGCTGGTGATCACGCCCCAGCTGCAGCAGGCGATCAAGCTGCTGCAACTGTCGAACCTCGAGCTGGACGCCTTCGTCGAGGCCGAGCTGGAGCGCAATCCGCTGCTGCAACGTGAGGACGCCGAACCGGCCGAGCGCGGCGAGGGCGAGGCGCCGGCGGCTGTCGAAAGCCATGACTCGGCCGAGATGAGCTTTGACGAGGGCCGGGTTTCGGACGCCGACCGGACCCTGGACGCCCGCTCCGACGACGTCTATGGCGACGCCAGCCCGGGCGAGCGCACCTCGGACCGGATGGAGGATGTCGGGACCGGCGAGGCCCAGGTTGGGCTGAACGACTGGTCGCGCGCCGGCTCGGGCGGCGGCCTGCCCGACGGCGAAGGCCGCGAACAGCCGGACACGCGCGACGCCACCTTGTGGGAACATCTGCAAGGGCAGGCGTCACAGGCGGGCTTCTCGGCCTCCGACCACGCCATCGCCCTGACCCTGATCGACGGTGTCGACGAGGGCGGCTATCTGCGCGGCGACCTGAACGAGGTCGCGGACCGGCTGGGCATCCCGCTGGAGCGCGTCGAGGCCGTGCTGACCGTCTGCCATGGCTTTGAGCCGACGGGCGTGATGGCGCGCTCGGTGCCGGAATGCCTGAAGCTGCAGCTGATCGAGCGCAACCGGTTCGACCCGGCCATGGGCTGCCTGCTCGACAATCTGGACCTGCTGGCCAAGCGAGACCTGACGGCGCTGAAGAAGGTCTGCGACGTCGACGCCGAGGACATGGCCGAGATGATCGCCGAGCTGAAGGCGCTGACGCCGCGTCCCGGAGCCGGCTTCGGCGGCGAGCCCGCGCAGACGGTAATCCCTGACGTACACGTGCGGGCCGATCCGGCCGGCGGCTGGAAGGTCGAGCTGAACGCCGACACCCTGCCGCGCCTGATCATGGACAAGCGCTATCATGGGGTCGTGGCGGCGGGTTCGCGCTCGGAGGTGGAGAAGACCTTCGTCGCCGACTGCGCGGCCCAGGCCAGCTGGCTGGTCAAGTCGCTGGACCAGCGTGCAAAGACCATACTGAAGGTGTCGTCCGAGATCGTGCGTCAGCAGGACGCCTTCCTGGCCTTCGGGGTGGAGTTCCTGCGGCCACTGAACCTGAAGACCGTCGCGGACGCCATCGGCATGCACGAGTCGACGGTCAGCCGGGTGACCTCGAACAAATACGTCTCGACCCCGCGCGGCGTGTTCGAGCTGAAATTCTTCTTCACGGCGGCCATCCAGTCGTCCGACGGCGGCGCCACCCATTCGGCCGAGGCGGTGCGGCACCGGATCAAGGCCATGATCGACGGCGAGAGCCGCGACGGCGATGTGCTCAGCGACGACCGGATCGTGGAAATCCTCAAGGAGACGGGCATCGACATCGCCCGCCGCACGGTGGCGAAATATCGCGAGGCTCTGCGCATCCCCTCGTCGGTCGAGCGCAAGCGGATGCTCAGGACGGGCTGACCCGTTTCGCGTCCTGCGACGAAGCGCCACCACATTTCGGTGATCGGCGTTGACACCATTCCCGTTCGGTCGCGTTCTATCGACATGCAAATCCAAGTCAGCGGCAAGCACGTGGATGTTGGCGACGCGTTAGGCTCGCGCATCTCCCAGGAACTCGAAGACGGGATCGGCAAATACTTCGAACGAGGCGCGCAGGACGCCGAGGTCGTGGTGTCGAAAGACGGCCATGGCTTCAAGGTGGACTGCTGGGTCCGTCTGGCGTCCGGAGAAGCCATCGTCACCAGCGGACTGGGCGGCGACGCCCATGGGGCGTTCTCCGATTCGCTTGAGAAGCTGGAGAAGCGCGTCCGCCGATACAAGCGGCGCCTGAAGAACCACCACGCCGGTCCGCGCGGCCTCTCGCCCGAGAAGACCGAGAACGCGGCTCGCGACGTGGCGCGCAGCATCGTCCTGCGCAGTCCGGACGAGGTTGAGGACGAGGACTTTGGCGACGCCGGCGCGCCGGGCGAACCGCCACCCGTCGGCATGGTCATCGCCGAGACCGAAGCCGAGATCCGCACGATCACGGTCGGCCGCGCCGTGCTGGAGCTGGATATGACCGGCTATCCGGTCGTCCTCTTCCGCAATGCGGCCCATGGCGGCATCTCGGTGGTCTATCGCCGGCCCGATGGCAATGTTGGCTGGATCGATCCCGAGCGGACCGCCAAATCCATCAACGGACACGGTTCGGTAAACGGCAAGGGCGTATAGTCTTTCCCAATTGAGGCGGGTGGTCTAAACGGCCCCCGCCCTTTCGGGATGTATGGGCAGAGTCGGGAACTCCTCATGGACATCGGTGATTTGCTGGCGGACGGCGGGGTCGTCCTGCGCAGCGGCGCGTCGTCGAAACGTCAGGCCCTGCACACGGTGGCCGAGGCCGCCGCCCAGGTTCTGGGCATGCCTGAAAACCGCGTGATGGAAGCCCTGCTGGAGCGCGAGGCGCTGGGCTCAACCGGTCTCGGGTCGGGCGTGGCCGTGCCGCACGCACGGCTGGAGGGCGTCGAGCATGTGATGGCGGTGTTCGTGCGTCTGGACACGCCGGTGGCCTATGGCGCGGTCGACGACCGTCCGGTGGATCTGCTGTTCGCCCTGTTCGCCCCGCCGAGAGACGGCGCAGAGCACCTGCGCGCGCTGGCCGCGGTGTCGCGCGCCCTGCGATCGCCGGGAATGCGGGAGCAGCTGCGGCAGGCTCGCACGGTCGACGCGATCCGCGCCCTGTTCGTCAAGGACAAGGCTCCCGCTACGGCGGCCTGAGGGCATTTTAGTTCGCTAACGACCCGCGCGCGGCGCGGGTCTGCATGAGCGTGCGGTCAGTGGACCGACACGGGCTCCAGTTCGTGGGCGACGGCGGCGGCGAAGGCGGTTTCACGGTCCATCATGACGGCCAGCCGCTCTCCGTCGGCGGCGTGGACGGCGAACAGGGTCGCCTTCGGATCGATCTTCAAACCCTTCGACTCTTCAGGCACGACATCGGCGAGCACGTCGGATGCCCGGATTTCGCGCACATAGACCAGGTCGGGCGCGCCGAGGCCGCGGAAGTCTTCCTTGGTCATCATCATCATGGGCGTCATCGAGACCGCCTCCTTGCACTGCACTAACGCCCGCGAGGGCTTATGGGTCCGACCCCGAAAGCGGCGATCGGAAAAGATGGCTTGTCAGCCCGTCGTGATGGGAATGCGCCGGATCGTCGGCAGGTCTTCGGGACGAACCATGTCGACATGCAGCAGGCCATGCTCCAGCCGCGCCTCCTCGACCTCAAGCCCGTCAGCCAGCACGAAGCTGCGGACAAAGCCGCGGCCGGCGATGCCGCGGTGCAGGAAGGCCTGATCGGCCTTGTCCGAGGGTTCGCGCTTTCCGGCGATCGTCAGCTGACGGCCCTCGAGCTGGACGGCCAGATCCTCGGGCCCGAAGCCGGCGACGGCCAGGGTGATCCGTACGGCGTGCTCGCCGCGCTGCTCGACATTGTAGGGGGGATAGCTGTCGGCGGCGGCGCGCGCGGCGCGGTCAATCATCTGCCGGGTGTGGTCGAAGCCCAGCAGGAAGGGGCTGTCGAACAGGATGGTTCGCGTCGTCATCGTCTCATGCCCCCGAAGCAGGCTGTCGCGCCGTCTGCGCCCCCCGTCATCGGCGAGGCGTCGGCTACGGTATCCAGATGGGGCCGGATCGTCCGGAGATCAACAGGACCCCGGAAGATGGTGGAGCTTAGCGGAGTCGAACCGCTGACCTCTTGCATGCCATGCAAGCGCTCTACCAGCTGAGCTAAAGCCCCGAACCTTTCGGTCGGATCGCTTGGGGGCCCCGGGAGGCCCTGCTGCGAGGCGGCGGAACCTATGTCAGGGTCTGATCTCGATCAAGCCCGGTTCTGCCATTTATTTTCGTCGCGCCCGGACCGGTGAAAACCGGTCCGGGAACGGGCCGAAAAATCGCTTATTCGTCTTCCTTGGGCGTGATGATTTCGTCCTCGAAGCCGTCGTCGTCCTCGTCCTCGATGAAGGGGACCGAGTCGTCGTCATCATCGTCAGCCAGGACGTCGTCGTCCTCGACCGCTTCGCCCATGCCGGACTCTTCGGTGGGGTCGACGGGGGTCTCGTCGTCGTCGTCCGGCGTCAGGATCGGCTCGTGGCCTTCCTCGTCGATCTCGGGCGTTGCGACCGCCTCTTCTTCCTCGTCCTCGTCGCCGTCGGCCTTCTTGTCCTTGACCTGATCTTCATCAGCGTCGTCGGCAGGATAGCCGGCCGGACGGCCGCGGCGGTTGCGCAGCTTCAGCGCTTCCTCCGGATCGAAATCGGTCGCGTCGGGTTTGGCCACGGTTGAAGACCTTTGGCGGGAGTGGGGAAATGGGGCGGCTCCCTTGCCACCCCCTGACGCCGCTGTCAAAAACCATCTCCGCGCACCCGCGTCTATTGACCGCCCCGGAGACCGCAGGGTGTCGACCCCCGATCATCTGACCGCCCGCCGCAGCGCCCCGCTGAACGGCCTCGTGCGCGCCCCGGGCGACAAGTCGATGTCCCACCGCGCCCTGATCCTCGGGGCGATGGCGACGGGTGTCACGGAGATCGAGGGTCTGCTGGAGGGCGACGACGTTCTGGCCACGGCGCGGGCTGTGGAGGCATTCGGCGCGAACGTCGAGCGGCTGGGCGAGGGGCGCTGGCGTGTGACGGGGCAGGGTGGGTTCAGACAGCCGGCCGGCGTCATCGACTGCGGCAACGCCGGGACGGGCGTGCGGCTGCTGATGGGCGCGGCGGCGGGATATCCGATCACCGTGACCTTCGACGGCGACGCCAGCCTGCGAAAACGGCCGATGAAGCGGGTGACAGGTCCGCTGGCGGAGATGGGCGCCCGGTTCGGCTGGAAGGCCGAGCCCGATCGCCTGCCGGTCGAGATTCAGGGCGGAGCCCTGTCGGCGATCGATTTTCTTCAATCGGTGGCCTCGGCCCAGGTGAAGTCGGCCATCCTGCTGGCCGGACTGAACGCGGAGGGCGTGACCACCGTGGCCGAACCGGAACCGAGCCGGGATCATACCGAGCGGATGCTGCGAGCCTTCGGGGCCGAGGTCGGGGTGTTGCCGATGGAGCAGGGCTGGCGGATCAGCCTGAAGGGCGGACAGGCGCTGGTCGGGACCGATGTGGCCGTGCCGGGCGATCCGTCCTCGGCGGCCTTCCCGCTGGCGGCGGGGCTGATCGTCCCCGGGTCGGAGGTGATGGTCGAAGGCGTGATGCTCAATCCGCTCCGCACCGGCCTGTTCGAGACCTGGCGGGAGATGGGGGCCGACCTGACGGTCTCGAACCGCCGCATGGCGGGTGGAGAAGAGGTGGGCGACGTCACGGCGCGCTATTCGGCGCTGACGGGCGTTGTCGTTCCCGTCGAAAGGGCCGCCTCTATGATCGACGAATATCCGATCCTCGCCGCCACCGCCGCCTTCGCGACGGGCGCGACCGTGATGCGCGGCATCGGCGAGATGCGGGTCAAGGAGAGCGACCGTATCGCCCTGATGGCGGCGGGGCTGAAGGCGTGCGGCGTCGCGGTCGAGGAGGAACCGGAGGGGTTCACCGTGACAGGCGGCCCGGTGCGCGGCGTCGCGACGGTCATCACCCACGGCGATCACCGCATCGCCATGAGCCATCTGGTGCTGGGTCTGGCGGCGGACGAGGCGGTCACCGTGGACGAGCCGGGCATGATCGCGACCAGCTTTCCCGGTTTTGTGGAGTTGATGCGCGGCCTCGGGGCCGATATCGCAACGTCTGAATGAACCGATCCCTGATCATCGCCGTCGACGGCCCCGCCGCTTCCGGCAAGGGCACCATCGCCGCGCGGCTGGCGCGGGAGTTCGGCCTGCCGTTCCTCGACACCGGCCTGCTGTACCGGGCCGTCGGCCTCGGCGTGCTGGACGCCTGCGGATCGCTGGACGACGAAGCGGCGGCCGTGGCCGTGGCGCGGGCGCTGAAGGCGGAGAACCTCAGCGACACCGAGCGGCTGACCAGCGGCGATGCGGGCGAGGCGGCCAGCCGGGTGGCGGGCTATCCGGGGGTGCGGGCGGCCTTGCTGGAGTTCCAGCGGGCCTTCGCCGCCCAGTCCGGGGGCGCGGTGCTGGACGGGCGGGACATCGGCACCGTCATCGCGCCCGATGCGCAGGCCAAGCTGTTCGTGACAGCGACCCCCGAGGTCCGGGCCATGCGGCGCTGGAAGCAGTTGACGGGCCGCGGCGACGCCATCGCCTATGAGGCCATGCTGGCCGACATCATCCGCCGCGACGAGCGCGACGCGGGCCGGGGCGCGGCGCCGATGGTGCAGGCCGACGACGCCGTCTTGCTGGATACGACCGATATGGATATAGAGACCGCCTTCGATGCGGCCCGCCGTATCGTCGAGGCGGCGCGTGTCCGGAACGGTCTCTAGAGACCCAAAGGCAAATCCAGCGCGTCATCCTCGGCTTCCGCGGGCGTTCTGGCTTCATCTGCCTCGCGTCCCGACGACCTGATTACCCTTTCACACTCGTTAGAAACCTCAACACTGCATGACTGACACCCAAAGCTTCTCCCCCTCGCGTGACGACTTCGCCGCGCTGCTCGACGAAACCCTTCAGGGCCGCGATCTCGGCGAAGGCCAGGTCGTTCACGGCCGCGTCGTCGGTATCGAGAAAGACATCCTGATCATCGACGTCGGTCTGAAGACCGAAGGCCGTATCCCGGCCCGCGAATTCGGCATCGGCGAAGGCGCCGTGATCCCGAAGGTCGGCGACAACGTCGAAGTCTACCTCGAGCGCGTCGAGAACGCCCTGGGTGAAGCCGTCATCAGCCGCGACAAGGCTCGCCGCGAAGAAGCCTGGACCCGTCTGGAAGTCGTGTTCGCCGAAGGCCAGCCGGTCAACGGCGCCATCGTCGGCCGCGTCAAGGGCGGCTTCACCGTCGACCTCGGCGGCGCCTCGGCCTTCCTGCCCGGCTCGCAGGTCGACATCCGCCCGGTGCGCGACGTCGGCCCGCTGATGGGCAAGGAACAGCCCTTCGCCATCCTGAAAATGGACCGTCCGCGCGGCAACATCGTCGTCTCGCGTCGCGCCATCCTGGAAGAAGCCCGCGCCGAACAGCGCACGGAGCTGGTCGGCCAGCTGCTGGAAGGCGAAGTCCGCGAAGGCGTGGTCAAGAACATCACCGACTACGGCGCGTTCGTGGACCTGGGCGGCATCGACGGCCTGCTGCACGTCACCGACATGTCGTGGAAGCGCGTCTCGCACCCCTCACAGGTCCTCGCCGTCGGCGACACCGTCAAGGTCCAGATCGTCAAGATCAACCCGGACACCCAGCGCATCAGCCTCGGCATGAAGCAGCTGCAGACCGATCCGTGGGACGGCGTCGAAGCCAAATACCCGGTCGGCGCCAAGATGACCGGCCGCATCACCAACATCACCGACTACGGCGCGTTTGTTGAGCTGGAAGCCGGCGTTGAAGGTCTGGTCCACGTCTCGGAAATGAGCTGGACCAAGAAGAACGTCCACCCGGGCAAGATCGTCTCGACCTCGCAGGAAGTCGACGTGGTCGTGCTGGATGTCGACGCCTCCAAGCGCCGCATCTCGCTGGGCCTCAAGCAGGCCCAGGACAATCCGTGGGACGCCTTCGTGGCCGCCAATCCGATCGGTTCGACCGTCGAGGGCGAGGTCAAGAACGCCACCGAGTTCGGCCTGTTCATCGGCCTGGACAACGACATCGACGGCATGGTCCACCTGTCGGACCTCGACTGGAACGTCTCGGGCGAGGAAGCCATCCAGCGCTACCGCAAGGGCGAAACCGTCAAGGCCAAGGTTCTGGACGTCGACGTCGAGAAGGAACGCGTCTCGCTGGGTATCAAGCAGCTGGGCGGCGACCCGATGGAAGGCGACACCTTCAAGAAGGGCCAGCAGGTCACCGTCACCGTGACGTCGGTGGAAACCGGCGGCATCGAGGTCAAGTTCGGTGAAGACGACGCTCCGGCGACCGCCTTCATCCGCAAGTCCGACCTGTCGCGCGACCGCAACGACCAGCGCACCGAGCGCTTCTCGGTCGGCGACCGCGTCGACGCCATGGTCACCGGCATCGACAAGGCCTCGCGCCGCGTCTCGGTGTCGATCAAGGCTCTTGAAATGAAGGACGAGACCGCGGCGATCGAACAGTTCGGTTCGTCGGACTCGGGCGCCTCGCTGGGCGACATCCTCGGCGCAGCCCTTCGCGAGAAGGCCAGCACCAAGGAATAGTCTTCCTTGAGCTGAGTACGGATCAGGCGGCGGGAGCGATCCCGCCGCCTTTTTCGTGCGCGGGAAGGGGCGATTTGTGAGCGTTAACCGACATTTCGCCCTCCAAACCGCCGGTCGGGGCTTTTTCCTGCGGCGGGCGGAGGTTAGGGTGGCTTGCATCCTGCGCTCGGATGCACCCGTATGCGTCCCGGGGAAGCGCGGATAAAGGACGGGGGTCTCGCCAATGATCAAGTCTGAGCTGATCGAGAAGCTCGCTGCCGAGAACACCCACCTGACCCATGCGGAGGTCGAGCGGGTGGTGAACATCGTGCTCGGCCAGATGGTCGACTCGCTGGGCGAAGGCGGCCGCGTGGAGCTTCGCGGCTTCGGCGCCTTCTCCGTGCGGGCCCGTCCGGCGCGCGCCGGACGCAATCCGCGTACCGGCGAGACCGTCGACGTGCCCGCCAAGGCCGTGCCCTTCTTCAAGAGCGGCAAGGAACTGCGCGAACGGCTGAACGCCGGCGACGCCTGAACCGGAGACCGGCAATGGGCCTCGTAACCGAGTTCAAGGAGTTCATCGCCCGCGGCAATGTCATCGACCTGGCGGTCGGCGTCATCATCGGCGCCTCGTTCGGCAAGATCGTCACCAGCCTGGTCGAACAGGTGGTGATGCCGCCGATCGGCATGCTGCTGGGCCGGGTGGACTTCGCCAATCTGAAATGGGTGCTGGCCCCGGAGAACCCCTCTACCGAGGCGGTCGAGGAGGTGGCGATCCAGTACGGCGCCTTCATCAACACCCTGATCCAGTTCGCCATCGTCGCCCTTGTGGTGTTCCTGATGGTCAGGGCGATCAACAATTTGCGCCGCGAGAAGGCCGCCGAACCCGAGGCGCCGGCTGCGCCGACGGCGACCGAGGCCCTGCTGGCCGAAATCCGCGACGAGCTGAAGGCGCGGCCCAGGGCCTGATTTCCATCGAAGGTGCGGAACGGGATTCTCTGTTTGACTCTGACGTGGGTTGGAACAAATAGTGAACATTCTGCTTTCCGGACTCTCATGAACCCCGCGCCCCTGTCATCTCCCGGCCTGTTTCCCGAGCGGCCCGCGCCGTTGGAAGAGGCCTGCGCGGCGAGCCCACGGGACGGGGCGGCCCTGATGTCCTTCGCCCTGTCGCGGCGGCTGGAGGGGGATGAGCGTCCGGTGCTGATGACGGCGACGCGAGCGTGGCTCGGCGAGCATGGGCGGCCCTATGGGCCGGGCCTGCCGGGAACGTCGCTGATCCTGGCGCCGGTGAACACGGCGGCCGAGGCCTTGTGGACGTTGGAACAGGCGTTGCGGTCAGGGGCGGTGTCGCTGGCGCTGGGGACGGTGGATGCGGCCACCCTGGCCCAGACGCGGCGGCTGGATTTCGCGGCCAAACAGGGCGGATGCGTGGGTCTGGTGCTGCCGCGCGGGCTGGACGGGCTCAGCGCGGCGCGGCGGCGGTGGAGGATCTCAACCCTGTCCAGCGCGGTCGATCCCGATGACGCCAAGGCGCCGGGCGCGGCGCGGCTGACGGCCGAACTGGTGCGCGGGCGCGGGGAGCGGCCTGGGGCATGGATGCTGGAGCAGGATGATGAGACGCATCGTCTCCGTCTGGCTGATCGACTGGCCGATAGCGGTCTGGCGGCGATCGGCCATGCGGGCGCGTCGTCCGGCCTCGCCGCCTGACCCCGCGCTCGACCCGAAGAACCCGTTCGCCCTGATCCTGAAGAACAGCCGGGGCGCGGCGATCATCCACGCCCTGAATCCGGCCGCCCGTTCGGCTGGCTTGAGGCGCGGCCAGACCCAGGCCGACGCCCTGGCCATGATCCCGCACCTGATCTGCAAGCCCGCCGACACCGAGGCCGACGCCCGGGCGCTGACGGCGCTGGCGGTCTGGGCCGAACGCTGGTCGCCGTCGGTCAGCCTCGATCCGGCGGGGGAGGGGCTGGAAGGGCTGTTCCTCGACGTCACGGGCGCAACCCATCTTTTCGGAGGAGAAGCGGTCTTGCTGACGCAGATTCGCGACCGGCTGGCCGAGGCCGGAACGCGGGCGCGGGCCGCCATGGCCCCGACGCCGGGCGCGGCCTGTGCTCTGGCGCGCTGGGGCGAGGCGGAGGGCGGCGGCTGCATCGCCGACGAGGACAATGTGCGCGGTCTGCTGTCGGCCTTGCCGGTCGAGGCATTGCGCATCGACGACCGCACCCTGACGCAGGCGCGGCGGTTCGGGCTGAAGCGGATCGGCGATCTCAATCCCATGCCGCGCTCGGGATTGGCGCGGCGATTCCGGGACGGGGCCGGGGTCGGTCTGGTGCAGCGGCTGGATCAGGCGCTGGGCTTTGCAGGCGAGGCCCTGACGCCGGTGCGGCCGCCGCCGAAATATCGGGCCTGGCAGACATGGATGGAGCCGGTCGGCGATATCGAGGGCGTGGAGGCGCGGCTGAAGGAGCTGACCGCCGACCTGTCCGCGCCGCTGGTGCGCGACGGGCAGGGGGCCAAGGCCCTGACCCTGACAGGCTTCCGCTCGGACGGTCGCACCACCAGCCTGTCGGTGCGCATGGGCCGGCCCGGACGGGATGCTGGCGTCTGGATGCGGTTGTTCCGCGAGGCGGGGCTGGGGCGGCTGGAACTGGGCTTCGGCCTCGACGCCATGATGCTGACCGCCGACACGGTCGAGGCGATGACAGCGCGGCAGGGCGCGCTGGAAAGCGAGGCCGAGGCGAAACAGGCCGAGAGTCTGGCCGCCCTGATCGACCGCCTGACCGCGCGGCTGGGCGAGGACCGGGTGCTGACGCCCGAACCGTTTGACAGCTGGCTGCCCGAACGCGCCGAGCGCTGGCGGCCGGCCTTGGGGCGGTCGCCGTCCGCGGCGGAAGGCGATGCGCGCCGGCCCATCCTGCTGCTGGATCCGCCCGAACCGGTCGAGGCCCTCGCCGAACTGCCCGACGGCGCCCCGGTGCGGTTCACATGGCGGCGGCTGTCGCGGCGGGTGACGCGGTCCGATGGACCCGAGCGGCTGTCGCCCGAATGGTGGCGGCCCCGTCCCGACGACCGGCAGGTGCGCACCCGCGACTACTATCGCGTCGAGGACGAGGCGGGCGGCCGGTACTGGCTGTTCCGCGAGGGGCTTTACGGACGAGAATATTCGGGCGAGGTCGAGGAACGCGCCCCATCATGGTGGATGCACGGGGTGCTGCCGTGACCACCCCGGGATCCGGCTGGGACGGCCAGTACGCCGAGCTGGGGGCGATGACGAACTTCAGTTTTCTGGAGGGGGCGTCGCATCCGGGCGAACTGATGCATCAGGCGAAATCGCTGGGTCTGGCCGCCGTCGGGGTGGCCGACCGCAACACCCTGGCCGGGATGGTGCGGGCCTTGATGGGGGCCGAGGAGGTCGACATCCCCTTGGTCGTCGGGTCGCGGCTGGGGTTCACCGACGGAACGGAGCTGATCGTCTTTCCGCGTGACCGCGCCGCCTACGGCCGCCTGTGCCGACTGCTGTCGCTGGGCAAGAGCGAGGCCGTGCCGCAGCCGGGTGCCGACCCTGCTGCAGAGCGGATCGAGAAGGCCGAAACGCGGCTGACCTTCGAGCAGGCGGCCGGGCTGGGCGAGGGGATGATCGCCTTGGCCCTTGCGCCGGAGAGGCCTGATCCGGCGTTCGAGGCGCGGCTGGCGGCGTGGCGGCGGGCCTGGCCTGACGCCCTTTATCTGGCGGCGGCTCCCCTGTGGCGCGGCGACGACCGCAAGCGGCTGAACCGGCTGGCGGCGATGGCGCAGCGTACGGGCGCGCCCATGATCGCGACCAATGCCGTGCTGTATCACCACCCCGACCGGCGCATGCTGCAGGACGTCCTGACCTGCATCCGCGAGGGAACCACCATCGACAAGGCGGGCCGGCGGCTGCAGGCCAACGCCGAACGCCATCTGAAGCCGCCCAGGCAGATGGCGCGACTGTTCCGCGGGCATGAGGCGGCGCTGGCGCGGACGATGGCGGTGGCGCGGGCGTGCCGCTTCTCGCTGCGGGAGCTGGAATACCGGTATCCTGACGAGCCCGTCCCGGCAGGATGGACGGCGCAGCGGCGGCTGATCCGGTTGGCCTTTAAGGGCGCGAGGATGAAGTGGCCTGACGGCGTCGATCCCAAGATCCGGGAGACGATCGTCAAGGAACTGAAGCTGATCAAGCTTCTGAAATACCCCAACTACTTTCTGACCGTGCACGACATCGTCCATTGGGCGCGGACGCAGGAGAAGCCGATCCTGTGTCAGGGACGCGGCTCGGCCGCGAACTCGGTGGTCTGCTTCTGTCTGGGCGTCACCAATGTGAACCCTGCCGAGCAGGACGTGCTGATCGAACGCTTCATGTCGGCCGACCGGGACGAGCCGCCGGATATAGACGTCGATTTCGAGCATGAGCGGCGCGAGGAGGTGATGCAGTACGTCTATCGCCGCTATGGCCGCGACCGGGCGGCGATCGTGGCGACGATCATCCACTATCGCCCCCGTTCCGCGATCCGCGACGTGGGCAAGGCGTTGGGCCTGACCGAGGACGTCACCGCCCGGATGGCCGACACCGTCTGGGGCTCGTGGGGCGACAGTGTGAAGGACGAGCACGTCGACCGGACGGGCCTGAGCCGCGACGACGCGCGGATGCGGCTCGCGCTGGAGCTGACGGCCGAGCTGATCAAATTCCCCCGCCATCTCAGCCAGCACGTCGGCGGCTATGTCCTTAGCCAGACGCCGCTGCTGGAGATCGTGCCCATCGGCAACGCCGCCATGCCGGACCGCACCTTCATCGAATGGGACAAGGATGACATCGACTTCCTGCGGCTGATGAAGGTCGATGTGTTGGCGCTGGGCATGCTGACCGCGTTGCGGCGCGGCTTCGACCTGATCGCGGAACACTATGGACGCCGGTTAGAACTGGACACGGTCCCGCCGGACGATCCGCAGGTCTACGACATGCTGTGCAAGGGAGACTCTCTCGGGGTCTTCCAGGTCGAAAGCCGGGCCCAGATGTCGATGCTTCCCCGGCTTCAGCCACGTGTCTTCTACGATCTGGTGGTGGAGGTGGCGATCGTCCGGCCCGGGCCGATCCAGGGCGGGATGGTGCATCCCTATTTGAAGCGGCGGGCCGAGCGGCGCGAGGCGGAGCGGCTGAACCGGCCCTTCGTGATCGACTTCCCCCATCCTCACTCCGACCATGGCGACAGGGACGAGTTGAGGCGGGTGCTGCACAAGACCCTGGGCGTCCCCCTGTTCCAGGAGCAGGCGATGCGGATCGCCATGGAGGCGGCGAAATACACCCCGGCCGAGGCCAACAGCCTGAGGCGGGCCATGGCCACCTTCCGGCACATGGGCACCATCGGCGAACACGAGGTGCGGTTCACAAGCCGGATGATCGAGCGCGGCTACGACCCCGACTTCGCCCGCAGCTGTTTCGACCAGATCAAGGGGTTCGGGGAGTACGGCTTCCCGGAAAGCCACGCCTGCTCGTTCGCCCACCTCGTCTACATCTCGTCATGGATGAAACGCTGGCATCCGGAGGCGTTCACCGCCGCCCTGCTGAACAGCCAGCCGATGGGTTTCTACGCGCCGGCGCAGCTGGTTCGGGACGCCATCGAACATGGGGCCGAAGTCAGGCATCCGGATGTGAACGTCAGCGGCTGGGACGCCTCGCTGGAAGCGCGCGGCGAGGGCGAACCCTGCGCCCTGCGGCTGGGCATGAGGTCCATCGATGGCTTCAAGGAGGGCTGGGGCCTGCGGATCGAGGCGGTGCGAAAGGCGGGGCCTTTCGCTGATCTGGAGGATCTCAGGCTGAGAGCGAATTTGCCGCCCTCCGCCCTCGACCGGCTCGCGGAAGCGGACGCCTTCGGATCACTGGAGCTGACGCGCCGGCAGGGGGTGTGGGCGGTCCGGGGCGCGCCGCCGCCCTCATCCGCGCCCTTGTTCGAGGCCATGGGACTGGTCGAGACGGACGGCCGTCCGCCTGAGGCTCTGCCGATGCTGGCGCCGTCAGAGGAGGTGGTCGGCGACTACCAGACCATTCGCCTGTCGCTGAAGGGGCACCCGGTCAGCTTCCTGCGCGAGCGGCTGACGGCCGTCGGGGCGCTGACGGCGAAGGACTATCCGCAAAGGCCGAACGGCCGGACCGTCTCGGTCGGCGGCGTCGTGCTGGTGCGCCAGCGGCCCGGCACGGCCAAGGGCGTCTGCTTCATGACCGTGGAGGACGAGACGGGCGTGGCCAATCTGGTGCTGTGGCCCAACGTGTTCGAGCGGTTCAGACCTGTCGCCATGGGCGCGCGCATGGTGCTGGCCCGTGGCAAGGTGCAGACGGCCGAGGGCGTGACCCATCTGGTCGTCGATCATCTGGAAGACTGGACCCCAATGCTGGGCCATCTGACGCCCGACAGCGCGCCGGGATCAGGCCATACGCCAGCGCGCGGACGGCATCCGCGGGACGTCAGGGTGCTGCCTGGGTCGCGGGATTTTCACTGACGGGCCTCAGCCCTTCCGCTGAAACCGCCACTTCCAGATGCGGTAGCCGACGATCGGGGCGAAGCCGCAGACCAGGGCGGCGATCAGCACCGTCCAGAAGCCGCCGCCCAGCCCGTATTCGCCGACCGCCGCCCCGACCAGGGCCGCGAGAAGCGGACCCAGCCAGGGCACCCACGACGGGGGCTTAGGCATCCACCTTGATGACGCCGCGCCGGATCTGGTCCAGCTCGATGGAGTCGAACAGCGCCTGGAAATTGCCCTCGCCGAACGCCTGGTTGCCCTTGCGCTGGATGATCTCGAAGAAGATCGGACCGAAGGTGTCCTGGGTGAAAATCTGCAGCAGCAGGCCGTCCTCGTCGGAACCGTCGATCAGGATGCGGTTCAGCCGCATGCGGGCGACGTCGTGGCCGTGACCCGGCAGGCGTTTGTCGATCAGATCGAAATAGGTGTCGATCGTGTCCTGGAAGGGGATGCCGCGACGCTTCATCTCCTCGACGGTCTCGAAGATGTCGTCGGTGGCGAGCGCGATGTGCTGGATGCCCTCGCCGTTGTAGCGGCGCAGGAATTCCTCGATCTGGCTGTTCTCGTCCTGGCTCTCGTTCAGCGGAATGCGGATGGCGCGGTCGGGCGCGATCATGGCCTGGGACAGCAGGCCGGTCGCCTTGCCCTTGATGTTGAAATATTTCTGCTCTTCGAAATTGAAGACGTCGCCGTAGAAGCCCGACCAGGTTCGCATCTCGCCGCGGCGGACGTTGTGGGTCAGGTGGTCGAGCATGAACAGGCCGACGGAGTTCTTGCGCTCGGCCTCTTCCCAGCCCTCGATCTCGTTCCAGCCGTCGTAGAGCGAGCCCTGCTCGCCATACTGGTCGATGATGTAGAGCAGCGAGCCGCCGATGCCCTGCAGGATGTAGGAATAGCCGCCGCCCAGAGCGCCGCCGTCATGGCCTTCGGCCGGACGGGCGCCGCGCGCCACGGCGCCTTCGTAGGCGGCCTTGGCGTCGGTGACGCGGAAGGCCATGCCGTTGGCCGAAGGACCGTGATCGGTCGAGAAGGCGGCCGCCTGTCCCTTGGGCGACTGGTTGACCAGCAGGGTGATGTCGCCCTGCTTCAGCCGGACCACGTCATTGGCCGGGTTCACATGGGTTCGGGTGAAACCCATCAGCTCGAGGCGCGAGACCATGGCCGCGGGATCGGGACCGGTGAACTCCACGAACTCGAAGCCGTCGACGCCGAGCGGGTTTTCCTTGTCGAGGCGGGCGGCCGCTTCGGATTGGGGGGCGTCATGCATGGAACGTCTCCTGAGCGCGTCGGCGTTGGTCGCCGCTTTCGGGCGGAACCTAGTGATCGGCGGCGGCCAAGCCAAGCCGCCGCCGGTCACAGTTGAGTGGGAGAGGACGCGCGGCGGCTACGGCCGCCCGACAACCGCATCGACCGACCCGGTGGTCACCGGGTGATAGCCCGGACGCGCCTGCGCGTAGATGCGGCGCGCGATCGGACGGCCCCAGTCGCCCTCGGCCCACAGGCTGGTGAACAGGGGCAGGACGAATTTGCGTCGGCCCTGGGTGGTCAGGAAATGCTCCAGCGTCGGCACGGCGGGCTGATAGCGGTGCTGGACCGCGATCTGCAGCCAGGCGAACAGCACCTCGGCATTGCCCTCGTTACGCAGGTTCAACGACGATTCCAGATCGGCCAGCTGCGCATTGGTCAGCCAGTCCGCCCCACCCTGCGCGCCCTCGGGACGCCAGGCGAGGAAGCGCTGGCGCTCCTGCGTCGACCAACCCGCCCACGGGACGGCCGAGGCCGGACCCTTGTCGGCGAAGAAGGCGCGGGCGGCCGCATCGACCGGACCGAAGGCGCCTGACACCGGAGGCTGCCAGTTCGACGGCATGCCGGGCTGGTAGATCCAGGCGTCCATCATCAGCTGGCGTTCCAGACCGGCGTCGCCCGCGATCAGATGGGTGCGGATGTCCTGCAGGAACAGTTCGGTGGTCATCGGACGGAAGGCGTTGCGCTCGAAATAGCCCTTCAGCCAGCCGTCGAACCGCTCGCGTCCGACGATGCGCTCGATGGTGAACAGGAAGGCGGCGCCCTTTTCATAGGCGACGTCGGTCAGGCCCTCGTCGGGGTCGCGGCCCTCGAGGCTCAGATGCAGGCGGGTGTCGGCGGGCGGCAGGCCTGCCATCTCGTCCTGCAGGTCGCCCCAGCCCAGCGAGGCCAGCATCAGGGCGCGGTCCTTGCCGTACAGGGCCTCCATGATGCGGTTCTCGAAATAGACGGTGAACCCCTCGTTCAGCCACATGTCGTTCCAAGTGGCGTTGGTCACCAGATTGCCCGACCAGCTGTGCGCCAACTCGTGCGCCACCAGCGAGACCAGCGACTGGTCGCCGGCGATGATGGTCGGGGTGGCGAAGGTCAGACGCGGGTTCTCCATCCCGCCGAACGGGAAGGAGGGCGGCAGGACCAGAAGGTCGTAGCGGCCCCAGCGATAGGGGCCGTACAGCCGCTCGGCCGCGTCGACCATGTCGGCGGTCGGGGCCAGTTCGGCGCGGGCGGCATCGAGGCGCGAGGGCTCGGTGAAGACGCCGGTGCGCTCGTCGATCGCCGCGAAGGCCAGATCGCCCACGCCGATGGCGATCAGATAGGGCGGGACCGGATTGGTCATACGGAAGCGCCAGGCCTTCATGCCGGGGCCGGCGGCCTCGCCCTCGGGGGTCAGCTGCTGGGCGCTCATCACGACGCGCAGGTCGTCGGGGGCGACGATGCGGGCGTCATAGGTCTGGCGGATGCCGGGGCTGTCCTGGGTCGGAACCCAGGTGCGGGTCAGGATGGCCTGGCCCTGGCTGAACAGATACGGCTTCTGGCCGCCCGCGGTCTGGCTCGGCGTCAACCACTGCAGGGCGGCGGCGTCCGGGCGGGTCGAATAGCTGACCACGATGCGCCTCGTTTCGCCCGCGGTCAGGGCCGGGAAGCGGACGGTCAGGGGCTGGCCCTTGATGGCGTCATTGGCGCCCGTTTCGTACTGCAGCGGGGCTCCGGCGGCGTCCGTGACGTTGCGGATGTCCAGATTCTTGACGTCCAGAACGATCTCGTCGGCGCCCTGGACGCCCTGGATGTCGAGCCCTGCCGTCCCCGACAGGGTGTGGGCGGCGAAGTCGGCGGTCAGGTCCAGATCGACGTGACGCACATGGGCGATCTCGGGGCGGGCGTATGTATGGGTGTCGCGCGCATACGCGATCGGCGCGGTCGCCGAGGCGGGCAGGGGCGGCATGTCGGAGGGGCCGGAGCCGGGCATGGATGCGCATCCTCCCATGGCCGTCGCGAGGGCGAGGGCGGAGACCAGTCCAAACGTGCGGATCATCGAGAGTCCTTGACCAGAAGGCCCGCCGCCCTTGTTCGGTCGGTCAGGCCGGTTCGTTTCCTGCCGGGACAACGCTCCCGCGGAGGAAAAAGATCAAGAGGGCGCCATCGCCGGAACGAGGTTTCGCGCCTTGAACAACTGGCCCCGCTCGGCGATCAGGACGAAGCCCAGCGCCGTGAGGCCCAGGCAGGTGAAGCCGATGGTCATGGGAACCGCCGAGCCGTTGAACTGCTGGCCGATCAGGAAGCCCAGCGTTGCGCCGCCGGTCGTCGAGATGAAGCCCTGCGCGGAGGAGGCGGTGCCCGCGATATGCCCCATGGGCTCCATGGCCATGGAGCCGAAATTGCCTGCGATGAAGCCAAAGCAGAACATGGTCAGGGCTTGCAGAACGGCGAACGTCCAGATCGTCTCATGGCCCGATAGCGCCACCGCCGCATGGATCGCCGACATGGTGATGAAGCCCAGCAGGGCGGTGTGCGAGATCAGCCGCGACCCGAGCCGCTCGACCAGTCGCGCGTTGAGCAGCGAGGCGATGGCGATGCCGCCGGCGACGACGCCGAAGACGATTGTGAACAGCTCCGGCTCGTGGAAGACGTCGAAGAAAATCTGCTGGCTGGAATTGATGAAGCCGAACAGGGCGCCGGAGATGGCGGTGATGGCGAAGGTGTAGCCGATCGATTGCCGATTGGTCAGTGCCGTGCGGAAGGCCGAGGCGATGCGCCCGACCTGGATCGGCATCCGGTCCTCCGGGTGCAGGGTCTCGGGCAGACGGATCGCGGCCCACATGGCGAAGGCGGCGCCGCCCACGGCCAGGACGCCGAACACCCACGGCCATGGCGCGACGGTCAGGATCGCCGCACCGAGCGCCGGCGCCAGGATCGGCACGCCGAGGAAGACCAGGAACGACAGGGACATGACCCGCGCCATCGTCCGCCCGGAGTAGCGGTCGCGCACGATGGAGACGGCCAGCACGCGCAGGGCGGCGGCGCCGACGCCCGTCCCGACCCGCGCCGCGATCAACAGTTCGAACGTCGGGGAGAAGGCGGCCAGCACGCTGAAGAGCACGTAGAGGCCCAGCCCGATCATCAAGATCGGCTTGCGCCCGTACCGGTCGGCCAGAGGGCCATAGACGATCTGGGTCACGCCAAAGCCCAGCAGATAGGCGGTGATGACCCACTGGCGGCTGTTCTCGGACACGACGCCCAGCGCCTCGCCGATGGCGGGCAGGGCGGGCAGCATGGAATCGATAGCCAGAGCGTTCAGCGCCATCATCATGGCGATCAGGGCGACGAATTCGGGAAACCCCGGCCCCTTCATCGCTTCCGGGGTGCTCCGAACGTCCGTTGATTTTTCCATCCGGCCCAGATGGGAAGGTCGGGCCAGCCTGACAACCGGAAGACGCCGGGAAATTGCCCGGAAGCGGTCCAACCTCTACCGTGGCGTAAATGAGAGGCGGGGGACGCATGGAGACGACCGTTCTGAAGGCCCATCGACCGTGGCGCGGGGTGTTGCTGCTCACCCTCGCGCTGTGGGGATTCTGCTTCCTCACCTACTATGCGATCACCTTCCTCTGGACCAACTGGGCGCCGCCCGCGTGGCTGCTGGGCTTCAATCTGGCGGCGACGCTCAGTGGTATTGGCGTGTCACTGGCTCTGGCCGCGGCGCTGATGAAGCTCGATCCGAGGCGCGGCGCCGGGCGGATCGCCGGCGCGGTCGCGCTCACCCTGGTCGCGGCCCTCGTCCAGACCCTGATCGACCAGCAGATCTGGCGCGAGCTCGCCAGCCAGTTCATGCAACCGACCCCGCGCCCGACGTCCCTGGCGGGCGTCTTCGCCGATTTCGCCCAGGCGATGAAGACGCCGATCGCCGCCTTCCGACTGCTGTCCTTTCTGTGGGTGTTCGGCCTGTTCGCCGCGGCGGTCATCCTGTTGCTCGAACTCGGAGCCGGCCGACGGCGTGAGCGTCAACTCGTCGAGGCCCGGAACATGGCCCAGACGGCGCAACTGGCGGCGCTGCGGTACCAGCTGGATCCGCATTTCCTCTTCAACTGCCTGAACAACGTCTCAAGCCTGGTCGTCACGGGTCGGGCCGCTGAAGCCGAGACGATGATGATGAAGTTGTCCGACATGCTCCGCACCAAGCTGGCGGGCGATCCCCACCTTCCGAAAACCCTCGGCGAGGAGCTCGACGACGTCTGTGAATATCTCGCGATCGAGGGGATCCGGTTCGGCGACGCGCTTGAGATCGACGTCGACTGTCCCAGCGAATTGCTCGGGGCCGAAGTGCCGGGATTCATCCTCCAGCCGCTGGCGGAGAACGCCGTGAAGCACGGGCTCATCGCGGATGGAACGCCGCGTGCCATATCGATCGAGGCGGAGCGCAGGGATGAGGCCCTGGTGATTTCCATCCGCAATGAAAGGACTGCGAACAGCGGCGACGCGCTCGAAGGCTTCGGTCTCGGACTGACCAACACGCGGCAGCGCCTGCAAGCCCTGTATGGTCCCGACGGGCGGCTGGAAACCGAAGCCGACGATAAAATGTTCACGGCCCGGGTCGTCCTCCCGCTTGATCGCGCGGCCGACCGGCGCGAAGACGCCATTCTGACCGGCGCCTAGCCTTCCGGACTTCAATATGACCGACTTCCCCGTGACCGTCTTTCACAACCCCGCCTGCGGCACCTCGCGCAAGGTTCTGGGCATGATCGAGGCTGCCGGCTACCAGCCCGACGTGGTCGAATACCTGCAGACGGGGTGGACGTCCGACCAGCTGCACGACCTGTTCGCCGAGGCCGGACTGACGCCGCGCGACGCCCTGCGCGAGAACGAGGCGGCGGTTACCGTTCCGGCCTTGCTGGACGCTGCGGCGACGGATGACGCGATACTGGAGGCGATGCTCGCAGACCCGGTTCTGGTCAACCGTCCTATCGTCCGCACCCCCCGCGGCGCCGCCCTGTGCCGTCCGCCGGAGCGGGTGCTTGATTTGCTGGACCGCCGGCCAGATGACCTTGTCGACAAGGACGCCGACTTGGTCGAACCAGGCCAGGCCATCTCTGGCGCACCATCGGTGGGCCCGGCATAGTCCTCCCGATCAGGGAGGATCACACCATGCGTCTTTCAGTACTTGCGGCCGCACTGGCCCTCGGCTGCGCCGCGCCAGCCGCCGCACAGACGCCGCCGTCGCCGGTTCCGGTCTCGACCGCAGCGCCGGCCGATGTCGCCACGCCCGAGGCCATCACGGCGGCGCTTTACAACGTGATTTCCGGGGACGCCGGAGTCGCCCGCGATTGGGATCGCTTCCGGTCCCTGTTTCACCCGACGGCCCGGTTGATGCCTTCCGGCATGAACCGCGAAGGTCAGAGGGTCGTCCGTTCGATCACGCCGGAAGAATACGTTACCCGCAACGGCCCGTTCCTGGTGGATCAGGGGTTCCACGAACGGGAGATCGCGCGCCGCTCGGAACGGTTCGGCCAGATCGTCCACGTCTGGTCCACCTATGAAAGCCTGCACAGCCTGTCGGACGCGAGCCCGTTCGCCCGCGGCATCAACAGCATCCAGCTGTTCAACGACGGCGCCCGCTGGTGGGTGGTCAGCGTCTACTGGCAGTCCGAAACCCCGGCTGCGCCGATTCCCGCGGAGTACCTTCCGCCCGCGGTGCGGGCGGCCGGGGTCGAACCGGCACTCCTTTCGGAACCGGATTTTGAGTCCGGCGCGTCTACCAATTCCACCACGCCCGCACAGGCCGCCCGGTCATCTCGGCAGGCGGGCTTGGTAGCGTGGGCCGTCCGTCCGGGTCAATCCGGCAGTCGCGGCGACATGGACCGGAGCATCATTCGCTTGCGGCGCGTCGGGCGGCGCGTTCTTCCCGCTGCCGCCGTCGGTCCTCACGCATGCGTTCCCTGTCCTCGGGGGTCTGATAGCCGTCCAGAAGGAAATGAGCCTTGTAGAGGACCCGCGTGACCGGCAACGGCGCGCCGGGATCGGTGAGGTTCTGGAGCCGGGCCCGTCGCGCCGAGGCGAGCGTCGCCTCGCCGAACCGGCCGTCTCGTGGGTGTTCGGACTCGATGGCGCAGTCCCGCAACGATCCGTCCGGATTGTTTACACAGGTGACGACCGCAAAGCCGCGAGCATATCGCGTGTTCGGGTATTCACCCCGGGGACGAACGGCCCACCCCAGATTGGGGGGCACGCCGTCCTCCTGAAGGGTGTCCAGTTCCGCGTCGCGCGGGTCGACAAGCGGCCGGCCGCATGTGGTCAGGGTCTGGTCGATCGAGCCGGACGACGCAGGCAGGGCAACGTCGTACAGAAGATTTCGCCCGCCGTAGGAGGCGCCCGGGACGAGAATGCGAAGGCGTCCGCCGTCGCGCAGTTGACGGGCGAAAGGAGCCGGCAGCTCGCTCACCACGATGGTGTCGTCCGTCGCGACATTCCAACGGCTCTCTACCGGCTCGTCATCTCCGAAAGCGATCCGCAGCGGACGGCTGGTCGCCCGTCCCGCAGGCGGAAGACCGGCGATAACGGCCTCGAACCCGCCATCCGCGCAGCGTGTGGCGATAGTCAGCCCGTTGTCGAACCGGACATAGGCGACCAGAAGATTCTTGCGCTGGTCCCGCGCGACATCCCAGTCCGGCGACGTATCCTGGGCGAGCGCCGGCAGCGCGATGCAGCAGGCGAGGAGGGTAATCAAGGCGCGCTTCATCGATCAGTCCGGGGAGAGAGTTGTTGCAACCTTGTCGGGACGAATGTCAGGAAGCAACCTCATTAGAGGGCCTGGGCTGTCACTTCCGTATGGGCGTCCGGCGCGCCGGCCATGATCCGGCGGGCGCGGATGAACATCTCGATCCGCTGGGCGACGATCAGGCCGCCGGCCAGCAGCAGGAAGCCCTGCTCGACCGCGACGACGTGGAGGCCGAGACTTTCGGCGTGACCCTCCAGCCACGGACGGGCGAACGAGCGGACCGCCAGCAGGGCCACGATCAGAATGATCCCCAGCGGCGACGCCTGGGCCTTCAGCACGCCGTCCTGGCCCTTCTCGATCGTCACCATGCTGCCCCGCCAGAAGCCTGCGGCGAGGCCCAGCATGAGGCTGCCGGCCAGCAGGGCCCAGTCGGCCGGACCATAGGGGGTCAGGTCCGCGCCGGGCGCCTGCCGCATGCCCCACAGGCCGAACCCGATCAGGGGGATGAAGAGCGCGGGCAGGATCCACATCAGCTCCGGCCGCAGGGTCCGCTTCTGGCGGTTGCGCAGAAGGATCACGACGACGGCGATCCCGATCCCGATCAAGGGACCGTATTGTTGAGGCGTCATGGCCGGTGCTCCCCCCGCGCGACCCGGAATGGTCGCGGAACTGTCGAAAGCTTAATCCGCCCCGCGCATCCGTAAAGGCGCGTCGCCGCCTCTGCCTCCTGAAAATCGGAGGTCGAGATGAAGCGCGTGATACCCGCGATCCTGTCGGGCCTGCTGCTGTCCTGTCAGGGACCGGCGGCGGTTCTCGCTCGGGAGCCGGCGAGGACGGCAGGCAGCGCCTATACGGCTTCGACCGTCTGTTCGATGGCGCCGAAGATGGAGTGGTGTTTGTCGTCCAGCATCTCGATGCGGACGGTATCGCCGGCTTTCAGGAACGGCGTTTCGGCCTTGCCGCGCAGGATGGTTTCCACCGTTCGCACCTCGGCGATGCAGGAATAGCCGAGGCCGCCCTCGGAGACGGGCTTGCCCGGACCGCCGCCCGCGTCGCGGTTCGACACCGTGCCCGAGCCGATGACCGTGCCGGCGCACAGGGCGCGGGTCTTGGCCAGATGGGCGATCAGGGTGCCGAAGTCGAAGGTCATGTCGACGCCGGCGTCGGCCTTGCCGAAGTCCGCGCCGTTCAGCTGGACGGACAGTTCGCCCTTCAGCTTGCCGTCGGCCCAGCGGTCGCCGAGCGCATCCGGCGTGACGAAGACGGGCGACAGGGCCGACGCGGGCTTGGACTGGACGAAGCCGAAGCCCTTGGCCAGTTCGGCGGGGATCAGGTTGCGCAGGGAGACGTCGTTGACCAGACCGACGAGGCGGATGTGGGTCAGCGCTTCCTCGCGCGTCACGCCCTGCGGCACGTCGCCGGTGACGACCACGACCTCGGCCTCGAGGTCGCAACCCCAGCTTTCATCGGCCAGCGGAATGGCGTCGCGCGGCGCGAGGAAGCCGTCGGAACCGCCCTGGTACATCAGGGGATCGGTCCAGAAGCTGTCGGGCATTTCGGCGTTGCGCGCCTGACGCACCAGGGCGACGTGGTTCACATAGGCCGAGCCGTCGGCCCACTGATAGGCGCGGGGCAGGGGAGCCGCGGCCTCGCGCTCGTGGAACCGGCCGCGCGGCACGCCGCCATGCTCAAGACTCTCGGCCAGCGCCAGCAGGTCCGGCTCGACCCGCTCCCAGTTGTCGAGCGCCGCCTGCAGGGTCGGCGCGATCAGGAAGGCGTCGGTGAACCAGGCGAGATCGTCGGAGACGAGGACGAGGCGGCCGTCGCGGCCGTGCTTGAGCGAGGCGAGTTTCATGCCTCAAGGCTTAGGCGGTTTTATCCGGCGAGGAAACCGTGCGTGGGCGGTCAATGACCGGCGCGCGTTCCGCTGATCCTGCCGTCGACCGGACGCTTCGGCCCGGGGTTCGACAGTTCCGCATGGGCGGCGCGCAGCTCGCGTACCCTTTCGCGGCGCTGGCCCCAGTGGTCGTTGAATTGCCCGATGGCGATACGCAGGGCGTCGTTCCGGGCCTGAACGCTCAACGGCGTTTTCGCGCCGTGGTCGCCGTGGTGATCGTCGCCGCCCTTGTGACCCTCGCCCGGGCCGTTGTTGACGATGACGGTGACGCCGCTCGCGGCGGCGGGCGGAGCGTCGTGATGTCCATGCTTTTCGTCATGGCCCGCGTCGTGTGCGTGATCTCCATGCGGCTTGTGCGCCGCCTCGCCATCGAGCGCCTTTTTCAAAGCCTCGGTGGTCTTGCCCACGCCGCCGCCCACGCCGAGGGTCTTGCCGAGCCGGCTTTCGATGGTCCGCAGCAGGGCGGAGGCCTTGGCCGAAAGGGTGTCGCCGTTCGCCTTTATGGCGTCCCGGGCGGCGTCGTCGATGTCTTCCCAGATCGACTCCGCGGCGTCCGGGCGTGAGGCCTTGCCGCCCTGTCCGATGTACCAGCCGATCAGCAGGGCCGCGGCCAGTCCCAGCAGCAGGGCGCCCCAAAGGACCGGGTCCGCGCCGATCATCAGGGGCGCGTCCAGCGGCGCATTGGCGGCGTCGGCGGTGGCGAAGTCGGCGCCATAGGCCATGCGGCTGTCCCTCCCGGTCTGCGCGTGCGCGTTCGGACGCATCTTGCCCTGACGGCTCAGCTTGGCAACGGGAAAGGTTAATGGCGGCGCGGTTCCGGGTCAGCGCGGCGCAGTGATCAGCGCCTTGGCTTCCGCACCCGTCCGTGCGCCGATGTCGCGCACCTCGACCTCGACGGCGATGGCCCCCTCGGGTTCATGGGCCCACAGGTAGCGCCGCTCGATCTCGACCTCGCGGCCCGAGGGGGCGAAGCCTGTGAAGCTGTCGCCCCATGGCGTCACCGATTTCATGTCGGGCCACGGCAGGGCGCAGGCGATATCCAGCTCCTCGATCGCCATGGCCGACAGCTCGTCATCGTTCACAGCCATCGGCGCACCTTCTGTCGGTAGGCGTCGTAGGCCGCGCCGAATTTAAGGGACAGGTAGCGCTCCTCGCGCCGGATCACGAACCGGTCGATCACGAACAGGCAGGGGACCAGCAGGATCAGAGCGATCCAGCTGTTCATGGCGATGGCCAGCCCGACGTAGGTCACCGCGAACCCGAGATAGATCGGATTGCGGCTGAACCGATAGGGGCCCTCGCTGATCAGGGCGGTCGACGGCTTCCACGGTTCGACCGCCGTGCCGCGGCGACGGAACAGGCCCGCTGCCATCCCGTCCAGCAAAAGGCCGCCGACGATCAAGGCCAGGGCGACGCCGCGACGGACCTCCATCTCCAGCCCGAAGCCGGCCGACAACCAGTCGAGGCCGGCCTCGACCGCTTCGGGCCGCGCGCCGAGTTCGGCCAGCCCCCAGCCGAGGAACAGGAAGCCGAGGTAGATGACCGGCGGCGGGGCGAGAACGCCGGGCGTGTCGGGCTTCTTCATGGCCGCAGCACTTCGTCGCCGTATATGGCCACCCGCGCAGGTTCGCTGGACGAGACCGCGCCGCGATACATGCCCGAGGTGGTCATGGCGAACGCGGGTTGGCCCTGCAGGTCCATGACGATCACGCCCCCCGAGCCGCCCAGCGACAGGGCGTCGTCGACCTCGGCCTGACCGGCGATCTGGCCCGAGGCCCCGGCGTGGATGCGGCTGCAGATGTCGCGGGCAACCGAGGCGCGGATGTAATATTCGCCGTCGCCTGTAGCCGACACGGCGCAGCCGTCGCGGTTGGAAGCGTAGGTGCCGGCGCCGATCACTGGCACGTCGCCGACCCTGCCCCAGCGTTTGGCGGTCATCCCGCCGGTCGAGGTGCCTGCGGCGAGGCGACCTTGGGCGTCCAGGGCGACGGCGCCGACCGTGCCGAATTTGCGTTCGTTCAGCGGCGGGGCGGGCAGATCGTTCGCGGCCTGCGGGCCGGGCGCGCCGGCCGGGCGTTCGGGGATGGGCAGGTTCTGCTGGCGCAGGGCGCGTTCCAGCCCCTGCCAGCGGCGCTCGGTGAAGAAGAAGGACGGATCGACCTGCTCCAGCCCGACCGAGGCGGCGAAGCTGTCGGCACCCTGACCGATCAGCATGACATGGGGCGAGCGCTCCATGACGGCCCGGGCCGCCGCGATGGGGTGACGGGTGGTGGTCAGGCCGGCGACCGCTCCGGCGGTCAGGTCGGTCCCGTTCATCACGGCGGCGTCCAGCTCGTTCCGGCCGGCGGCGGTGAAGACGGCGCCGCGTCCGGCGTTGAACAGGGGATCGTCCTCCATGACCTGGATGGCGGCCTGCACCGCATCCAGCGCGGCGCCGCCGCTGGCCAGCACCGCCGACCCTGCGTCCAGCGCCTGTTTCAGGGCGGCCCGATAGGCGGCGTCCTGTTCGGCCGTCAGGCTTTCGCGCTCGATCACCCCGGCCCCGCCATGGATGGCGAACGACCAGCGCGGCGCCTCCTGGGCCATGGCGGGCGCGGCGGATAACACGAGCGCGACGGCGGCCGGAACGAGATGGGCGAGGGACATGGTCAGCCTTTCGAAATCGAGGGGCGAACCTCGACCAGACGCGGGCTCAACTCAAGGGGCCGCCGCAACAGGGGCAGCCGTCGACCTCCACGCCGAACAGGGCGCGGATACGGTCGGGAGCCAGCGCACGCGCTGGAGTGTCCATTTCGGCCCAGTCCGGGCCCAGAGTCAGCACGCGGTCGGCGCGCGCGGCGAAGGGCAGGTGGTGGGTCGAGGCGATGACGATGCGGCCTTCGCTCGCGAGCGCCCGGATCGCGGTCTCAACGGCCTGGGCGTGGGCGGGGTCCAGCAGCGCAAGCGGTTCGTCCAGCACGCAAAGCGGCGCGTCCTGAACGAACAGCCTTGCGATAAGGACAAGCTGCTGTTGACCGCTGGACAAGCGGTCGAACGGGCGGTCGGCCAGATGGGCTATGTCCAGCCGGTCCAGCGCCGTGCGGGCGGCGTCGAGATCGGCAGCCGCGAGGCCCGAAGACCAGCGCCGCAGGTGCGACCGCCCCAGCGCCGTCAGATGCAGGACCGAAAAGCCGGCGTTGACCGCGCCCGGCGCCGGCAGCCAAGCCGCGCGCGGCCGCGCGACCGAACCCGCCAGCGGCGGCAGGAGCCCCGCGAGGGTCTTGAGCAGCGTTGTCTTTCCCGCTCCGTTCGGACCGATCACGGCGACGACCGCGCCGGGCGCAATGCTCTGATCCAGCGGCGGCAGTCGGAAACCCTTGCCGTCTCTCGCGGCCCGTCCGGCGACCAGACCCTGCAGCAGCAGGTCGCTCATGACCGCCTCGATGCGGCGACGAACAGGAACAGGAAGGCCGGGGCGCCGATGGCGGCGGACAGCAGGCCGACAGGGATTTCAGCGGGACCGAAGGCAGTGGCCATGCGGTCGATTATGAGGGCGAACAGGGCGCCGATTGCCATGGATGCGGGGATCAGCTGCCCGGCTCTGTCGCCGACGATCAGGCGTGCGGCGTGGGGCGCCAGAAGGCCGATCCAGCCGACGATGCCGGCGAGGGCGACGGCCGCCGACGTCATCAGCGCGGCCGCCGCCAGCGCCGTCACCCGCAGGGCGCGCGCCGACAGACCGAGCGACCGCGCCTGCTCATCCCCGAGCGACAGGACGTCCAGCCGGAAGCCGAGCCAGAGCAGGATCGCGCCGCCGAGGCAGATCGGCCCCAGCGCGAACAGCGCCTCGGCCAGCGTCGCCCGCGTGAACGAGCCGAGCAGCCAGTAGGTGATCGCGGGCAACTGCGAATAGGGCTCCGCGACGATGACCACCAGGCCGAGCCCGGCCGAGGCTAGCGCGCCCGCGACCACACCGCACAGGATCAGGGCCAGCCGCCCGTCGCCGCTGCGGGTCAGGGCCGCGCATCCCATGGCCAGCCCGCCGATCGCCAGCCCGCCGGCGAAGGCCGCGCTCTGCACCAGCACCGTTCCAGCGCCGAGCAGCAGCGCCACAGCCGCGCCGAGGCCCGCGCCGGACGAAACGCCCAGCAGATCGGGCGCCGCCAGCGGATTGCGGAACAGGATCTGGAACCCCGCGCCCGCTCCGGCCAGCGCCGCGCCGCAGGTCAGGGCGGCCAGCAGTCGGGGCGCCCTTAAGGTCAGGACCAGTTCCGCTTCCGGCGCGCCTCGACCGATCAGCGCCGCCAGAAGGTCGGCGGCCGGGATGGCCAGCGGCCCCGTCGACAACACGACGGCGGCCCCCATGAGTGCGAGCAAGGTCAGGGTCAGTGCGGGCAGGGCGGCCTTGAGACGGTTCACCAGACCCATCGCGGCTGGGCGACCTCGACCGGAGCCATGCCGTAGAGGCGACGGCTCAGCGCGCCGACGATCATGGTCGACCCCTTCGGATCGGCCAGCCACGCGCACCCCAGCAGGCGGTTCACCGAAGGCGGGCGGTCGACCCAGCCGAAAGGCCGGTCGGGCAACAGCAACAGACGACGGCGCTCGCCGTTTCCCCGCCAGCGCCAGGCGGGATCGCGCCGCACCGCCTCGGCGAACCCGCTGTCCAGCGTGACCAGAACCTCGGGGTCCCAGGCGGCGACCTGCTCGCGGGTCACCCGTCCGATGTCGCGCGATCCCTCGGCGACATTCGTCCATCCCGCGCCTTCGAGAACTTCCGTGGCGAGCGCCCCGCGGAAGCCGGTTTCCAGCCCGTCCGCGCCGCGTGCGTAGTAGAAGCCCGGTCCCGACGGTGCGCGACGCCAGCGCTCCAGCACCTCGGCCGCCTGATCGGCGAGGGGATCGGCGTTGCGGCCGGCTTCCAGCAGGGCGCCGGCCTCGCGGATCGCCTCGGGGATCCGGGTCAGCGATCCGTCGATCAGCCGCCAGTCCGCCCCCAGCCGGGCTTTCAGCCGCTCCGCGAGCGCCTGGTATTCGGGATCGGTGTTTCCGTAGTCGATGATCAGCCGCGGCTTCAAGGCGGCGATGGCCTCCAGATTCGCCTGCCGATTATTGCCCGTCAGGCCGCCGAGTTCCGGCAGGTCGGCGGCGAGAGCCGGAAGCGCAGACAGGGCGGCCGGCGCCGGTCGACGGGGCCAGCCCGCCAGCCGTTCACGCGCGACGGCCCAGACCAGCAGCGCCGCGGGCGATCCCGCCGCGACGACGTCACGGCTGTGCGCGCCGCCCGGCGACGAGCCGCGGGAACAGCCGGACAGGGCCAGGGCGCCGCCGAGGCCGATCAACGCTGACCTGCGAGTCGTGGTCATCAACCGCCCCATGCTGCGAATCTTGCGCATCGTGCCGACCCGCGGCCCCGGGCGCTACCTCCAACCAATTTACCCTTAACTCTTGTCCGGTCTTGCTCCGCGTGCTGCTTATGCGCCGATCGCGCGTCAGGTGGGGCGCAGCAACAAGGGAGTGAGCCGTTGAGTAGGACGGACGCAGGGGGCGCGCTTACAGGGCGCAACGGGCTTGAAGCCCGACAGGTCGCAGGAGGCCGGGCATGAACATCGTTATCATCCTGGGCCTGATCATCACCTTCGCCACCGGCATTCCGGTGTTGATGCAGATCCTCAAGAACCATCCGCGCGGACTGATCATCCTGTTCTTCGCCGAGATGTGGGAGCGTTTCTCCTACTACGGCATGCGCGGCATCCTGATCTTCTTCCTGACCCAGCATTTCCTGTTCGACGACGCCACGGCGGGTTCGACCTACGGGTCCTACACCTCGCTGGTCTACCTGCTGCCGCTGGTCGGCGGCATCCTCGCTGACCGCTTCATCGGCACGCGCAAGGCCATCGCCTTCGGCGCGGTCCTGCTGGTCGCCGGCCACGGCCTGATGGCTTTCGAGGGCCGTCCCGCGACCGAGACCCTGACCTACGCCGGTCAGACCTATGAAATCTCGGCCGAAGGCCGCGGCGCCGATCGCGACGTCAACATCGTCGTCGACGGCCAGAAATACGCCTTTGGTCCGGCCGAAACCGGCGGCATCGCCGTGACCGGTCTGCCGGCGACTTCGGCTCTGCCCGCGACCTTGGCGGAAGGGTCGTACGTCATGACCCAGACCCGCGACCTCCGCAGGGCGACCCCCGTCGCGATTCCGGCTTCACCCTCTACTACTACGGCATCAACCTCGGGGCCTTCTGGGCCGCGGTGCTGTGCGGCTATCTGGGACAGACCGTCGGCTGGTGGGCGGGCTTCGGCCTCGCTGGCATCGGCATGGCGCTGGGCTGGGTCGTCTTCATGCTCGGCAAGCCGCTGCTCGAGGGCAAGGGCGAGCCGCCCAACCCCGAGATGCTCAAGCGTCCGATGATCGGTCCGCTGAACCGCGAATGGTCGATCTATCTGCTTGGCACCCTGGGCGTCGGCCTGGTCTGGTTCCTGGTCCAGCGCAACGCCCTCGTCGGCACCGTGCTGACCATCGCCACGATCGCGTCCCTGCTTTTCATCCTCTACGTCATCATCAAGGTCTGCCAGACCAAGGCCCAGCGTGAGCGGATGATGCTGGCCGTCGTGCTGATCTTCGGCTCTGTGGTCTTCTTCACCCTGTTCGAACAGGCCGGCACCTCGCTGAACCTGTTCGCGGACCGCAACGTCGACCTCAGCCTGACGCCGACGGCGTTCAACTTCCTCGGCATCACCGTCGGTACACCGGCGCAGCTGGCCGCGGCGGGGATCACCCCGACCGGCTTCTGGATCGACGCCACCATCACCGCCGCCCAGACCCAGTCGTTCAATGCGGGCTTCATCCTGCTGTTCGCACCGATCATGGCGGCGCTGTGGGCCTATCTGGCGAAGCGCAACATGGATCCCAACCCGACGATGAAGTTCGGCCTCGGCCTGCTGCAGGTCGGTCTGGGCTTCATGGTGGTGGTCTGGGGAGCCGGCATGGCCGACTCCGCCTTCCAGATGCCGATCGTGCTGCTGGGCCTGCTCTACATGTTCCACACGACGGGCGAGCTGTTCCTGTCGCCGGTGGGCCTGTCGGAGATCACCAAGCTGTCGATGCCGGCGGTGGTCAGCTTCATGATGGCCGTCTGGTTCCTGGCCAGCTCCATCGCCCAGTTCGTGGGNGGTGGGCCTGTCGGAGATCACCAAGCTGTCGATGCCGGCGGTGGTCAGCTTCATGATGGCCGTCTGGTTCCTGGCCAGCTCCATCGCCCAGTTCGTGGGCGGCTGGATTGCCGGTCTGGCCGGCACGGAGACCGTCGGCGGTCAGGTTCTGGACCCCGGTCTGGCGCTGCGCACCTCGCTCGAGATCTTCGAGAAGCTCGGCTGGGGCGGCATGGCGATCGGCGCCTTCTTCATCCTGATCAGCTTCTTCATCAAGGGCTGGTCGCATGGAGCCAATGACGCCGGAAACCACCCGGGACCGACCCTGACCGACCGCGGTCAGGAAGACGGCAACGTCGCCAAACCCGGAACCAGCACCGCGGGCTGATCCAGCCAGCGCCGATAACAGAAAGGGCGGGGCCTCGCGGCTCCGCCCTTTTTTCGTGCGCGGGGGGGCGCACGTCAGTTGTGGGGTTGGGGACGCCTTCTTCAGAAGGTCTTTCTTATCTGGAGGAACAGCCAGGGGCTCATCTGCGTGCGGCGCACCTCGCGGAAGGCGAGGGGCGCGGTGTCGCGCGGCCCCGAATAGATTTCGCGGTTGTAGCCGATCTTGCGGTTGGTCGCGTTTCCGAGGTCGAGCCGAACCGTCAGATCGCTGCGCGGCTTCCACTGGCCGAAGGCGCTGACGCCGGGCTCAGCGTAGAAATAGCGGATCTCCCGCACGCGGTAGTCAGCGCCCTTGTCGACGTTGCAGCCGTGGTCGAAGCCATAGGACCAGCGGCCGCCCTTCAGATCCTGATTGAAGGCGATGCCGCAGCCGAAGGCCTGGTTGCCCTGGAACCGGCGTTCCTCGCCGGTGACCGGATCGGTCACCGCGGTCGACGACCAGCTCCCGCGCACCTGCAGACGGCCGTTGGGCACGCCCAGCTTGTCGGTGGGCAGGGTCAGGCGCGTCTGGAAGAACCTGGCCGTTCCGTCGCCGATATTACCCACGCCGTCGAAGCCGCCGACCAGCGGGATGACGTCGACGACGTCCTCGAATTCCGCGTACTGCCAGGTGAAGTCCAGAACGCCTTCGCCCCAGAAGCGGCGCTCGTAGATGGCTTCGAGCACGGTCGATTTCTGCGGTTCCAGATCGGGGTTGCCGCCCTCGACCTGGCCGATGTCGATATCGGCCGAGGCGACGAAGTCGCCGAAGTCCAGCTGGCCGACTTCGCGTTCGGCCCGGAATCGGAACTGCTGGCCGGCCCACGGCGTCCAGGTCATCTGGATGCGGGGCTTGGGGAAGACGAAGGATTTGGACTCGTTGCTGTCGCCGGACTGGCTGATTTCTGACACCTCGACCCGGACGCCGGCTTCCAGCGTGAATTCCGGATTGGGCCGCCAGGTCGCCTGACCAAACACCTCGCCGCGCAGCTCCTCGACCCGAACCGCGGCCGACGGCAGGGGGATGACCACGCCGTTTTCTTCATAGGCGTTGGCGCTGTCGAGGAAGTTGAAGGCGATCTCGCCGCCCGTCTCGACCGCGTACTGGTCATTGGGCCGGTAGCGCAGGGTGGCGCGGGCGATCGTTTCGCCGGCCGTGGCGTCGGCGGTGAAGGTCGAACTGTCGCCGCCGCCGACCGAGACGCCGGTGTATTCCTCGGTCCCGTAGCGTTGCAGACCGGTCAGCTCCAGCCCCATGCGAGGGCTCAGATCGCGGGTCCAGTTGACGCCCAGCTCGCCCGTGACTTCGTCGGCTTCCTCGTCGTTGAAGCTATCGCTGCCGGCGCCGGAGCGGATCAGCAGGTCCTGCGAGTTCTCGTTACCGAACCAGCCCAGCAGGCCGTTGACCTTGAGCAGGCCGCCGGCCACGCGGCGCTGAACCGCGCCCGTCGCCCGCACCGTTCGGATGCGGTCCCAGAGCACCAGATCGGCGTCCTGGATCAGATTGCCGGCGGGGTCGTAACGGCGACGGAAGCCGTCGCCGGTTCCGTCGGTGCGATCGGTGAAGGCGTTGATCGAAGCCTCGATCTGATTGTCTCCTTCGCGCCGCGACCAGCGGGCGGCGACGACGGGGCCGACATAGCCGTCGGGATAGAAATAGGCGTTGGCCTCAATGACCCGCTCGGTCACGACGGTGCGCACCAGAATGACGTTGGCGATCACCGAACGCCCCTGCATGTCGATGCCGGGAGCGCCGCCGCGGATCAGTTCGATGCGGGCCACGCCCGCGGCCGAGATGCGGCGCAGGATCTGGTCGAGGCTGTCGCTCTTGGTCGAGGGGCGGGCTCCGTCGATCAGGACGTTGCCGGCGGTGCCGGCCAGACCGCGCGTACCGCTGTCGCCGGTGTCGAGACCGAAGCCGGGCAGGCGGGCGATCATGTCCAGGGCGGTGTCGGGCCGCGAGTCTGCGAAGAAGGCGGGTTCGAAGATCAGCACGCCCTGCTGGGCCGCGTCGACTTCCGGCGCGCTCTGCGCCGGGCCTGTGGGGATCGGCGCCTGGGCCGCCGACTGGGGCGTCGCTGTCTGCGAGGGGGAAGTCTGCGCCGCGGCTGGCGCTGCAAGGGCGCACAGGGCCGCGCCCGTCAGCCAGACTGCTTTTTTCATCGACCCTCTCCCTGTTGCAACGAAGGTGCGCGAGGGCCTGCGGGGTCTCCAGTTACAAGCTGTACAGGTGGATTAAATCGCCGACAGGCTTGGGGCGACCCGAAGGCCGCCCCGCTTTTGCTTGATCAGAACGTCTTGCGCAGGCGCAGGGAGACGAAGGTGCGGGGGTCGATGTAGCGGTTCTCGTAATAGGAGACCGGGCGCGCGGGGGTGCGATCGGCGAAGACCGTGCGCTGGACCTCGAAATCGTCCCAGATGTTGATCTGGGCGCGCAGCGACAGGGTGGGGGTGTGTTTGTACTCGGCCCACAGCTCGAAATAGTCGGCGCCGCGGAAGCCCGAGGTCTGGTCGGGATCGTAGCTGAACTGGTGCAGCGTCGCGATATAGGCGCCCCCCCACTGCAGTTTCCAGGAGTTGATGTCCTGGGCGATGGTGAAGACCGGCTGCGACGGACGGACGCCCGAGATGGGACGAATTTCCCCCGTGGTCGGATCGGTCACCTCGGTGTGAACCCAGGTGTTGCGGAAGCCCAGCCGGCCGCCGGTGAAGCCGAACTTGTCCATCGGGACCAGAATGTTGACCGCCAGCTGGTCCGACGTGCCCTCGCCGATGTTGCCGACCGCCGACAGGCCGCCGTCCAGGGGAATCACATCAATGGCGTCGACGATCTCGTCGTGGCGCAGGCCGATGCTGATGATGCCGTCGGTCCAGAAGCGGCGCTCATAGGTGACCTCGGTGATCCAGCGCTGCTCGGGCTCCAGATCGGCGTTGCCGCCCAGCACGTTCTCCTCGTCCAGATCCGAAGAGGCGGCGAAGTCGCCGAAGTCCAGCTGGCCGACTTCGCGTTCGAAGCGGAAGCGGAACTGGTTGTCCGGCATCGGCGTCCAGGTCGCCAGCAGGCGCGGTTTGGGGAAGAAGAAGCTCTTCTCCTGCTCGGCGTCGCCCGACTGGGTGATGGTCGAGGTCTCAAGCCGCAGGCCGCCTTCGACGGTCAGGGTCGGACGCACCCGCCAGGTCGCCTTGCCGAACGCCTCGCCGCGCAGTTCCTCGACGATGACCGAGGCGGAAGGCAGGGGCACCCCGACACCGCCGACCGTGAAGGCCTGTTCGGTGTCCAGCATGTTGTAGGCGATCTCGCCGCCGCCCTCGAAGGTCAGGGCCGCCGAGCGTTCCAACCGAAGGAGGCCCCGGGCGATGGTTTCGGAGGATTTGCCCTCGCTGACGAACAGCTGTTCGGCGCTGTCGACGCCGTTGATCCGGCTCCGGGCGGTCGATGTCGATTCGAAGTCGTTGAACTGGTGGATGAAGCGGCTTTCCAGCGTCATCCGCGTGCTCAGAGGGCGCGTGTAGACAGCACCGAATTCGCCGCCGGCGCCCTCGTCGGTGAACAGGTTTTCGCGCCGGACTGTGGGGGCGGTCTGCAGGGTGATGCCCTGGAAGTCATTGAGTCCGTAACGGGCTGTCAGATCGATCTTGCCGCCGTACAGGGGCGTGGCGAAGTTGCCGCGGATCGAGGTGCCGCCGCCGTACTGGTCGTTGTAAAAGTCCTCCTGGCGGAAGATGACGCCGTTGGCGTCGCGGCGGATGACCGGGCCGACGCCGTTGGCGTCGCTCATCGAGATGCCGTCGCTCAGCGTGACGCCCCACGTCCGTTCGCCTTCCTTTGCCGTGAACTGGTAGCTGGCGCCGAACAGGTCCTGGCCGCTGCCCTCGAAGATGTTGGCGTTGGCGGTGAAGATATGCTGGCGGCTGGACTCGGTCTTGGTGATCACGTTCACGACCACCGCGAAGCCCTGCATGTCGATGCCGGGCGCGCCGCCGCGGATCAGCTCGATCCGCTCGACCTGGCCGGCGAGGGTGCGGCCCAGAACGGCCGAGCCGGTGTCGTTCTTGGAGGCCGGACGCGAGCCGTTGATCAGGATGTTGCCGACGGCGCCTTCGAACCCGCGGCTGCCGTCGCCGTCGACGACGGAGAAGCCCGGAACACGGTTGACCATGTCCAGCGCCGAGTTGGGCCGCTGGTCGGCGAAGAAGGCGGGCTCGAAGATCAGCACGCCTTGTTGCGCTGCGTCCGCCTGGGGGGCGGCCTGCTGTTCGCTGGGCGTTTGGGCGGATGCCGCGCCGGCGGTCAACAGGAGCGCCGTCGTCGCCAGCAGGATGGTCTTGGTCATTGCAGGATTCCCCTCGTCATGTGACGCGAGGTGTGGCTGTGTGTCGCGGCTTGCTCCAGTTACAAGACAGACAGGTGGATTAAATCGCGTACATCATTACGGCTCAGTCATGATTGTGTTCTGATTTAGTCTTGCCATTACTCGGTTATCTTGGGCGAAGAAGGTATAGCGGTGAAGTTCTTCATATACAGCGCGTTCTCTGTCGCCCTTTTGGCTGGAGCCGGCGCGGCCGGCCTGGCCGCCGCGCAGACGCCGGTCGCCGAGGAACCGGCCGCCTCTACGCTGGACGATGTCATCATCACAGCGCGCCGGGCCGGAGCGCCGATGTGGACCGTCGAGCGCGGCGACAGCGTCGTCATTCTGGTGGGGTCTATCGAGGGCGTGCCCCGTGACTACATCTGGCGGCCCGAGGCTCTGGAGGCGGCAACGCGTGAGTCGCAGCGGATTCTCTATCCGATGGAGGCGCAGGCCTCGGCGGCGGATCTGCTGCGCATGCTCTGGCGCATCCGAACCATCGCCCGCCTGCCCAACGGAACGACCATCGCCGACCACGTGCCGCCCGAACTGCTCGCCCGGCTGGAGCGGCTGAAGGCTGACGAGCGGTCCGACGCCTGGCGCACGCAGAGTCTTGTCGGACTGAGCTTCGATCTGTTGCGGGACGCGGGGCGCGAGCGCCGCGGGCGCGGGGCCCCGGCGGTGGTCAAGGATGCGGCGCGGACCGCGCACGTTCCCGGCGAGCCGGTTGGCGTCGTGCGGGGCGATGAACTGATCGACAATCTGATCACCCTGCCGCCCTCAACCTATCTGCGATGCATTGAGGCGGCCACGGACGCAGCCGAGGCGGGTCCCGCCGGCGCTGTGGCGCGGCTGAACGCCTGGAGCGGGCTTCGGGTGGCGGAGGTGCTGGCCAATCCGCTGGATCGGGCGTTCGGCCTTTGCTGGCCCAGCGGCGATCCCGACATCGCGCCGGTGCTGCGGGCGCGCTGGGCCGAGGCGACGAATACCGCCCTTGGCCAGCCGGGCGTGACGCTCGCGGTCGCCCCGCTGCGCATTCTGGCGGAGCCGGGCGGTGTGCTGGATCAGCTCGAGGCGCAGGGGCTCGATCCCCGCGGACCGGAGTGGAGGCCGGCGCCCTAGACCGCGGTGCCGCCGACCGTCAGGCCGCCGATCTTGAGGCTGGGCTGGCCAATGCCGACGGGGACGCCCTGACCGGCCTTGCCGCAGACACCGACGCCAGGGTCGAAGGCGAAGTCATCGCCGATCATCTGCACCCGCTGCAACGCCGTCGCGCCGTCGCCGATCAGGGTGGCGCCGCGCACCGGAGCCGTGATCTTACCGTCTTCGATGAGGTAGGCCTCGGTGCACTGGAAGACGAATTTGCCGTTGGTGATGTCCACCTGGCCGCCCCCGAAATTGGCGGCGTAGAGGCCGCGCTTCGTCGAGGCGATCATGTCCGCCTGCCTGTCCTTGCCGCCTTCCATGAAGGTGTTGGTCATGCGCGGCATCGGCATGTGGGCGAAGGACTGGCGCCGACCGTTGCCGGTGGCGCGGGCGCCCAGCTGGCGCGCCGACATCCGGTCGTGCATCAGCCCGACCATGATGCCGTCCTCGATCAGGACGGTGCGCGAGGTCGGCGTGCCTTCGTCGTCGATCGACAGCGAGCCGCGGCGGCCCGCGATCGAACCGTCGTCGACCACGGTGACGCCCGGAGCGGCGACGCGCTTGCCCATCATGCCGGAGAAGACAGAGCTTCCCTTGCGGTGGAAATCGCCCTCGAAGCCGTGGCCGATGGCTTCGTGCAGCAGGACGCCGGGCCAGCCGGCGCCGAGGACCACGTCCATTTCGCCGGCCGGGCAATCCACGGCTTCCAGATTGACGAGGGCCTGGCGCAGGGCCTCGTCGACCTGACCCTGCCAGCGATCCGGTGCGATCCAGGTTTCGAAGCCGGCGCGGCCGCCGGCTCCGGCCGAGGCGCTCTCGCGCTTGCCGTTGGCCTCGACGGTGATGGAGACGTTCATCCGCACCAGCGGGCGAAGATCGCGCATCAGTCGGCCGTCGCCGCGCAGGATCTCGATCTGGCGGCGCTCGCCGATCAGACTGGCGGACACCTGCACGACCCGCGGATCACGGGCGCGGGCCCAGGCGTCGATCTCGGTCAGCAGCGCGATCTTGTCCGAGAAGGCGGGCGAGGCGAGGGGATCGACCGCGTCGTAAAGCTGCTGGTTGGTGGCGCGCGGCGCCTCGGCCGTGACGCCGGCGTGGCCGGACCGGGCGAGGGAGGCGCTGTCGGCGGCGCGGCGGATGGCGGGGCCGCTGATCTCGTTGGCGTGGGCGTAGCCGGCGGTCTCGCCCGCCACGACCCGAAGACCGAAGCCTTCGCTGGCGTCGTATGCCGCGGATTTCAGCCGGCCGTCGTCGAAGACCAGCGATTCGCTCTCGGAGCGTTCGAGGAACAGTTCCCCGTCGTCGGCGCCTTGTAGCGCGCCCTGGAGGATGGAGAGGGCTTCATCGGCGCCGACGTCGGCGCTGTCGAGAATGGCGGGAGGCGATACGAGGACGGTCATGGGCTCCAGATAGGGTGTCAGGAGCGCCGCGTCACCGTCTCCTCTCCCTCCCCCGCGCAGGAGGAGGGAGGGAGGCCGGTGTCAGTCCTGCCGGACTTCGCCGAAACCGGAGACTCTCTGGGTCAGTTCAGCAGGCCGTTCGGTCAGAATGACGTCGCCGGAGCCCGAGACATTGATCTCGGCCTTGCCAGTGGCCGCCACGCGCGCATCGCCGAAGCCGCTGATGTCGACGGCCGCATCCCTGGTCGTCAGGCTATCGAGGTCAGCCTCGCCTGAACCGGAAATCTCCAGCTTGACGGTATCAGTCCGACCCGTGGCCTCCACCCCGCCGAAACCCGAGACCGCCAAAGTCAGCACAGGCTGGTCATAGTTGCGGATTTCGAGGTCGGCCGAGTCGGTGAGTTCGAAGGTGTTGATCGACGGAGCCGTGACAGTGATTTTCAGGGTGCCGTCTGCTCCAATCGGATTCCCGTCCTCGTCCCACCTCCGGGTTCCGACGTGGACGCTGACCGACCGCGTGTTGGGACCACTGCCGTCGCCTTCGATCGTCAAGCGACCGTCGATGAGGCGAACCCGATCCACCATCGCCTTCGGCCCGGTAACCCGAACACCGGCCTCGGCTCCCTGCACATAGGTCACCTCGCCAGGAACATCGATCTCCAGCCGCTCGCCGCCGGTCCAGGCGAGATTGCGGGTTACGGCCGCCCCCTCTTCGCCCCGACGGAAATCAATGGTGTGGTCCTCGCCGTCGTTGTCTCTGAAGGTCCATTCCCAGCCGTGCCGGGCCAGCTCGTTGCCCCCGATGGCGGCGGCTCCGGACAGGGTGGCGACGCAGAGCACCAGACTGGCGCCCGTGATGATGAGAAGCGTGCGGATCATGTCTGTTCCTCCCTCAGAACTTGCCGTCGGCCGGGGACTGTTCCCCCAGCGCGGGCTTCAGCAGGCGATAGTGCAGGCGCGCGTACCAGACGGTCGCGTTGACCAGCAGGATGGTGACGATGGCGGTCAGGGCGCCCAGAGCCGTGGCCCCGGCCATCAGGCCGATACCGCCCAGGATCGCCGTGGCGACGCCGCCCGGGAAGCCCGCGAACGGACCGGCGATCATCACCGCGCCCCCGCCGATGAACAGTCCGACGGCGGCCATGAAGAAGCCGAACAGGACGCCGACCACGCTCATGAAGATGGGCAGCAGGATCAGCAGGTCGATCGCGCCCAGTCCCAGGACCGCGAAGACGGCTCCGGCGGCGGCCGACGGGTTCTTCTCCTGATGCCAGCGCTGGGCTCCGGCCTCGGCGCGCAGTTCGCGGGCGAGACGGTCGGGATCGCCCAGGGCGGCCGCGACCTCGGCTTCGGAACGGCCGGCGGCGGCTCCGTCCTCGAAATGGGTCTCATAGTCCGAGGCGATGTCGGCGGCGGCGGCGGTGGGCATGCCGACCAGTCCGCGGCGCAACCGGCCCATGAATTCGGCGCGGGTCATAGTTCAGCTCCCTTGTCGGCTTTTTTCGCAGGCGTGACGGCAGGCGTCGCGCCATCGAGGACGGTTTCCACCGCGCGGGCGAAGGCGCGCCATTCGGCCGTCTGGGCCTCCAGGGCGCCACGGCCGGCGTCGGTCAGACGATAATATTTGCGCGACGGCCCGGACGCCGATTCGACCATATAGGTCTCGACCTGTCCGTCGGACTGCATCCGCCGCATCAGCGGGTAGATCGTCCCTTCGCCCATGTCGATCGCATCGGACAGGGTCGCGGCGATCTCGTAGGCATAGCTGTCATGCCGGTTCAGAAGCGCCAGAACGCATAGCGTCAGCACTCCCTTCTTCAGCTGTATCTCGATTGTTTCGGGCACCGGGGCGTCCTCCTTTGATGCCCAAGACGTATCGCAAGGTATCTTGTTGCGCAAGGTAGCTGTCATAACATGACGAGGAATTAATCCGGGGGCCGATGGCCGCACCGACGCGCAATCTCTTGCTGATCGCTTGGCAAGCGTCAGACGGGGCGATATGGACCGCCCGAAGAACCGCTGCGGGCGTCAGTCCGGGCGCCTGCTTGCGATTGTCTCGCAAGCGTTTGCGACGAAACGTATTTATGAGGATGTCTCGCATGGGGATGGGCACGCGGGCCCGGGCGCTGATCGGCGGTGGTTTCACCGCCCTTTGCCTGGCCGTATTCTCCGCCACGCCGACGTGGGCGAAGGAACTGGTGGGTCAACCGACTGACGGAGCCCTCGGGCTGCAGCCGGCCGCCTCGCCGCTGAAGGTTCAGGCGCACTTCTTCCACGACATCATCCTGATGCCGATCATCACCTTCATCACCCTGCTGGTGCTGGGCCTGATCGTGTGGATCGTCGTTCGCTACAACAAGAAGTCCAACCCGGTTCCGGCCAAGTGGAGCCACAACACCCTGGTCGAGGTGATCTGGACGGTCCTGCCGGTCCTGATCCTGGTCGGCATCTCGCTGTTCTCGTTCCGCCTGCTGTTCGCCTACCACGACATGCCGACGCCGGACCTGACGGTGAAGGCGACGGGTAACCAGTGGAACTGGGCCTATGAGTATCCGGACCAGGGCATCGCGGAATACGTCTCCAACATGCTGCCGGAAGACGAACTGGCCGAGCGCGGCATGCCGCACAGCCTGTACCGCCTCGCCGCCGACGAGCCGATCGTGGTGCCGGTCGGCAAGACGGTCCGCGTGCTGGTCACCGCCGCCGACGTCATTCACGCCTTCGCCCTGCCGGCCTTCGGTCTGAAGACCGACGCCGTCCCGGGCCGCGTCAACGAGACCTGGTTCCGCGCCGACCGCGTCGGCACCTTCTACGGCCAGTGCTCGGAACTGTGCGGCGTATGACGCCGAAGACTCCGGAACAGGCTCCCGGCGGCACCGCCGCCCAGGTCGCCGCCGGCACCACCGGAGCCCCGACGGTCKCCGAAGGCGCCGTCGCCGCCCCGACTTCCATCCCGACGGTCGGCGCTCCCGCCGCCGCCGCCCAATCCGCTGCCCCCGCCCCGGCTCCCGCCGCGGCGCCGGCGGCCCAGTAACGATCCGCGAGAGCCCCCAGATCATGGCCACCGCAGCCGAAAACCTCGCCTATGACCACGACGGTCATGACGACCACGACCACAAGCCGGGTTTCTTCACCCGCTGGTTCCTGTCGACCAAYCACAAGGACATCGGCACGCTGTACCTGCTGTTCGCCATCATGGCGGGCCTGGTCGGCGGCATCCTGTCCGGCTTCATCCGCCTCGAGCTGGCCGAACCGGGCATCCAGTATTTCGTCGCCGGCGGCCTGATCGACAAGCTCGGCCTCGTTGAGGCGTCSMAGCACGGCTACAACGTCACSGTCACCGCCCACGCCCTGATCATGATCTTCTTCATGGTCATGCCGGCGATGATCGGCGGCTTCGGCAACTGGTTCGTTCCGATCATGATCGGCGCGCCGGACATGGCCTTCCCGCGCATGAACAACGTTTCGTTCTGGCTGCTGGTCGCGGCCTGGGTGCTGCTGTGCCTGTCGATGTTCGTCGACGGCGGACCGGGSMAGGGCTTCGGCGGAGGCTGGACCATCTACCCGCCGCTCTCCACCACCGGCCACACCGGCCCGGCCATGGATCTGGCGATCTTCTCGCTGCACGTCGCSGGCGCCAGCTCGATTCTCGGCGCGATCAACTTCATCACCACCATCTTCAACATGCGCGCGCCGGGCATGACCCTGCACCGGATGCCGCTGTTCGCCTGGTCGGTGCTGATCACSGCCTTCCTGCTGCTGCTGTCGCTGCCCGTCCTGGCCGGCGCCATCACCATGCTGCTGGCCGACCGCAACTTCGGCACCAGCTTCTTCGACCCGGCCGGCGGCGGCGACCCCGTCATGTTCCAGCACCTGTTCTGGTTCTTCGGCCACCCCGAGGTGTACATCCTGATCCTGCCGGGCTTCGGCATCATCAGCCACATCGTCTCGACCTTCTCGAAGAAGCCCATCTTCGGCTACCTCGCCATGGCCTACGCCATGGTCGCCATCGGCTTCGTCGGCTTCATCGTGTGGGCGCACCACATGTACACGGTCGGCATGAGCGTGAACCTGCGCGCCTACTTCATCGCCGCGACCATGATCATCGCGGTGCCGACGGGCGTGAAGATCTTCAGCTGGATCGCCACCATGTGGGGCGGCTCCATCAGCTTCAAGACACCCATGCTCTGGGCGATCGGCTTCATCTTCCTGTTCACCGTCGGCGGCGTGACCGGCGTGGTCCTGTCCAACGCGGGCATCGATTACAGCCTGCACGACACCTATTACGTCGTGGCCCACTTCCACTACGTGCTGTCGCTCGGCGCCGTCTTCGCCATCTTCGGCGGCTTCTACTACTGGTACGAAAAAATGTTCGGGGTGAAGTACAACGAGTTCCTCGGCTGTGCGCACTTCTGGATCATGTTCGTGCGTGAACCTGGTCTTCTTCCCGCAGCATTTCCTTGGCCTGCAGGGCATGCCGCGCCGGTATGTGGATTACGCGGACGGCTACGCCTACTGGAACCACGTCTCGTCGGTCGGCTATGCGATCACGGCCGTCGGCGTGCTGGTCTTCCTGGTCATGCTGGCCGAGTCGGCGATCCGTCGCCGCAAGGGCGTCGCCAACCCGTGGGGCGAAGGCGCCACGACGCTGGAGTGGACCCTGTCCTCGCCGCCGCCGCACCACCAGTTCAACGAGCTCCCGGTCGTCAAGAGCGACGACCACTAGAGGCCGGCTGAACCGGAACTGACATACGGGGGCCGCTCTTTCAGCCGAAAGGGCGGCCTCTGGGTTTTTGAAAAGCAAATGACCGAAACCGCCCCCCAGCCCGCGATCTCGATGGCCCAGCCGGAAGACTTCTTCCAGCTGCTGAAGCCGCGCGTGATGTCGCTGGTGGTGTTCACCGGCGCCACCGGCCTGGTGGTGGCCAGGGGCGGCATCGACTGGATCTCGGCGGCCATCGCCATCCTGTGCATCGCCGTGGGCGCGGGCGCGGCCGGCGCGCTTAACATGGCGCTGGAGGGCGAGACCGACGCCCTGATGCGGCGCACCCGCGGACGGCCTGTGGCGGCCGGACGGGTGAAGAAGAACGATGCGATGGCCTTCGGCGTCATCCTGTCGATCTTCTCGGTCATGCTGCTGGGCATGACGACCAACTGGCTGGCCGGCGGCCTGCTGCTGCTGACCATCGTCTACTACGCCGCCTTCTACACGATGCTGCTAAAGCGGCGGACGCCCCAGAACATCGTCATCGGCGGCGCGGCGGGCGCCTTCCCGCCTGTGATCGGCTGGGCGGCGGCGACGGGGACGGCGCCGTGGCAGGCGTGGCTGCTGTTCCTGATCATCTTCCTGTGGACGCCCCCGCACAGCTGGGCGCTGGCGCTCTATTCGGCTGGCGACTACGCCAAGGCGGGCATTCCGATGATGCCGGTGGCGCGGGGCGCCAAGAGCACCCGTCTGCAGATCCTGCTCTACACCCTCGTCTTCGTCCCCGTGGCGATCGCGCCGGGCCTGACGGGGCTGGGCGGCCTGCTGTATCTGGCGGTGTCGGTCCTCGGCGGGCTGGGCTTCCTGTTCCTCGCCGTCCGCCTGTTCCGCAGCCGCGCCGGGGACCAGCCCGACAAGGCCGAGGCCGTGGGGCGAGAGGCCGCATTGTATGATGTCCGCGCCGAGGCCAAACCGGCCCGAAACCTGTTCGCCTTCTCGATCCTGTATCTGATGGCGCTGTTCGCGGCCTTGCTGGTCGAGAGCGTCGCCGCCATCCCCGGACTGTAACGACCATGACCCGCCTGACCCCTGAACAGCTGAAAGCGCGCAGCAAGCGCAACCTGGCCATCGCCGGGGCGCTGGTGGCCTTTATCGTGCTGGTCTTCGGCGTGACCGTGCTGAACCTCAAGCGCAACATCGACGCCCGCAAGGACGCAATCTCCGCCGGACAATCCGTGGGCTACGCGGGATGAAACTGTCGCGGAACGCTGTCGCCATCGCCTGCGTGCTGGGCGTCATGTTCATGACCGGGGCCGCCTTCGCGGCCGTGCCGTTGTACCGGATGTTCTGTCAGGTCACGGGCTTCGATGGCACGGTGATGAAGGCCGACAAGGCCCCGGACCAGATCCTAGACGAGACGGTGCTGATCCGCTTCGACACCAACGTCCGCGACCTGCCGATGACGTTCCGCGCCGAGCAGGTCAGCCAGCGGGTGCGAATCGGCGAGACGGGCATGGCCTATTTCGACGTCACCAACACCTCGGACAAGCCGATCCACGCCACGGCGTCCTACAATGTCGTGCCGGAACGCGCCGGGCCCTATTTCCAGAAGCTGCAATGTTTCTGCTTCGACGGGCAGACGATCCAGCCCGGCCAGACGATGAAATTCCCCGTCCAGTATTTCGTCGCGCCCGAGATGGCGACGGATCGTGAGAGCCGCGGCGTCCACGAAATCACCCTCAGCTACACCTTCTATCCGACCAAGGCGGCCGACGTGGCCGCCGCTGCCGGCAAAGCTGGCGCCCAAGCCACTGGCGCAGCCGGATAGCGGACGCTATAGCCTGCCCCATACGTATCTCGACCGCTTCAAGAGACCCTGATGGCCGACGCTCACGCCACCCCGCACCACGACTATCACCTGGTGAACCCCAGCCCCTGGCCGCTGGTGTCCTCCATCGCGGTCACGATCATGATGGTCGGCGCCGTGGTGTGGATGAAAGGCATCGTCGCCGACGACGCCGGGCAGTTGGCCGTGACGCTTCTGGGCAAGGGTCAGGCGGCGCTGTTCTTCGCCGGTTTCGCCGGCGTGCTTGTCTCGATGTTCGGCTGGTGGGCTGACGTGATCAAGGAGAGCAAGGCGGGCGATCACACGCCGGTCGTCTCCATCGGCCTGCGCTACGGCATGATGCTGTTCATCGCGTCCGAGGTGATGTTCTTCGTCGCCTTCTTCTGGATGTTCTTCGAGATGGCGGTCTTCAACGAAGCCCGCGCCCACATCCCGGAAGTCGCCAACTGGGCCGACACCGCCGCCGCCTGGTCGACCTGGCCGCCCAAGGGCGTCGAGACGCTGAGCGCCTGGCAACTGCCGCTGCTGAACACTGTCATCCTGCTGCTCTCGGGCACGACCGTCACCTGGGCGCACCACGCGCTGCAGGTCGGCGACCGCAAGGCCGCCAAGACCGGCCTGCTGATCACCGTTGCCCTCGGCATCCTGTTCACCGCGGTGCAGGCCTATGAGTACCAGCACATTCTCCACGAGAACCTGTTCTTCAACGAGGAAGCGGCGAACTCCGGCCTGTACGGCTCCATCTTCTTCATGGCGACGGGCTTCCACGGCTTCCACGTCCTGATCGGCACCATCTTCCTGCTGGTCTGCCTGCTGCGCCTGTACGCCGGCCAGATGAGCCCGGCCAAGCATTTCGGGTTCGAGGCCGCCGCCTGGTACTGGCATTTCGTGGACGTGGTCTGGCTGTTCCTCTTCGCCTTCGTCTACGTCACCTTCGGGTGACGGGCGGCCCCACAGGGGTTGATCTTCAACCGGCGCGGATCGATCCGATCCGCGCCGGATTGCTTTGTCGCTGCCCGCAGTGCGGACAGGGGCCGCTGTTCGCGGGCTTCCTGAAAGTGGTCGAGCGGTGCGGGGCCTGCGGCTTTGACTTCACCCGGCTGAACACCGGCGACGGCGCCGCCATCTTCATCATGCAGATCGCCGGCGGGATCGTGGTGTTCGGCGCCCTGTTCGTGCAGGTCGCATACAATCCGCCGATATGGGCCATGCTGGCCGTCGCCCTGCCGCTGGTGGCTGCTCTGTCGGTGGGGCTGATGCGGCCGGGCAAGGGCGTGATGATCGCCCTGCAGATGCGCAACAAGGCGGGCGCGCAATGACGACCCGCCCCCGCTTCCCATGGGGCCTGACCGTCGTCTGCGCCCTGGCGTTCGTCCTGCTCGCGGCGCTGGGTGTCTGGCAGGTGCAGCGGATGCAGTGGAAGAACGGTCTCATCGCCGAAGCCGAGGCGGCCGGGGCCACGCCGGCTTCCGATGCGTCGACGGCGTTCCGTCGCGGCGAGTTCGCGCGGGTAAGCATGGACTGCCCCGGTCTGGCGACCGCCCCCTATGTCGAGCTTCAGACCATCCATGATGGCGAATCGGGCGTGCGCCTGATCTCCGCCTGTCGCCCGACCGGTTCTGATTTCGCCATCCTTGTCGACCGGGGCTTCGTCTCCGAAACCATCTCCGCTCGCCCGCCGGTCGCAGCCTCGACCGTTCCGGTCCGAGTTGAGGGTCAGTTGCGCCAACCGACACCGCCCGGACCGATGGCGCTGCCGCCCGAGGGGCGCCGCTTCTTCGCCCGTGACCATGTCGCCATGGCCGAGGCCTTGGGCGCAGGCCCCGAGGTCATGGCGCTGATGGTCTACGCCACCACCTCGTCCAACCCCGAATGGCTGGCGCTCCAGCCCTCGGCGCCGCCAGCGGCCTTCACGAACAACCATCTCGGCTATGCGTTGACCTGGTTCGGACTGGCGCTTGCGCTGGCCGGTTTCTATATCGCGCTGCTGCGTAGAAAGCCGAAATCCTGACCGCCACCCTGCACACCCTGTCCAACGGCGTCCGCGTCGTCTGCGATCCTATGCCCGGCCTGCGCACCCTGGCCCTGACCGTCGCGGTGCGCGGCGGGGCCAGGTGGGAGACCGAAGCCACCTCGGGCTGGTCGCACTGCCTCGAACACCTCGTCTTCAAGGGCGCGGGCGACATGGGCGCGCGCGAGATCGTCGAGCGGATCGAGGCCGAGGGCGGCTCGCTGAACGCCTCCACCGGCTACGAACGCACCAGTTTCGAGGTCCGGGCGCTCGACGGCTCCCTGCCGCTGGCCATGCAGGTGGTGTCGGATCTCGTCTTCCGCCCCACGCTCGATTCCGACGAGATCGAACGCGAGAAGGACGTGGTCGCCCAGGAGATCGCCGAGGCCTTCGACACGCCCGACGACCACGTCTTCGAAATGGCCCAGACCCAGGCCTTCAAGGGCCAGCCGCTGGGCCGCCCGATCCTCGGGTCGGTGAAGAGCCTCAAGCCGATCACCCGCGCCTCGATCAGCGGCTGGCGCGCGCGCCTGTATTCGCCCGACCGGATGGTGGTGGCGGTGTCCGGCGCTGTGAACGAGGCCGAGCTGCTGGCGCTTGCCGAGCGATGGTTCGGAGACCAGACGGCAACGCCGGCCGCCGAGCCCGAGACGCCGCGCTTCACCGGCGGCGACGCGGCCCTGTCTCGGCGGATCGAGCAGGCCAATATCGTCTTCCAGCTGCCGGCCCCGGCGGCCGGAGACCCCGCCTATGCGGCGGGGCGGCTGATGACCGAGATTCTCGGTGGCGGCATGGCCTCGCGCCTGTTCCAGAGCGCCCGCGAGGAGCGGGGTCTGGCCTACGCCATCGACGCCTATCATGAGCCCTATGAGGACGCAGGCATCCTCGGCATCTACGCCGGAGCCGCCGCCGAGCGGTCGGTCGAGCTGGCGCAGGTCTGCGCGGCCGAGCTGAAGGCGCTGGCGGAAACCGGTCCCACGGCGGCGGAGCTCTCGCGGGCCAAGGCGGTCATGAACGCCGGGCTGTGGATGTCGGACGAAAGCCCGTCGGCCCGCGCGGGCCGGGCAGCCGCGCAGGTGCTGATCTTCGGCGCGCCGATCTCGTCGGAGACCATGGCCGAACGGATGCTGGTCCAGACGGCGGAGGACGTGCGCGCGGCGGCGGCGATGTCGCTGGCCGCCGGCAAGGCCGCGACGGCGGTGCTGGGGCCCAAGGCGGCGGCGCCCGCCGGGGCGGCCTTCCGCGAAGCCCTTTTCGGCTGACCGGCGGGCGGCTAATCTGCGCCCATGGCCCTGCTGGACTGGATCAACGAGGCGACCGGTCCGGTCGTGAAGGGCGCAGGGGTCACCCTGAGGGCCCCGCGCGCCGGGGACCACGAGGCCTGGGCGACCCTCCGTCAGGCCAGCCACGCCTATCTGCAGCCGTGGGAACCCGTCTGGCCCGAGGACGACCTGACCCGGGCGGCGTTCAAGCGGCGGCTGACGATCTATGCGCGCGAGATGGAGGCCGGCAACGCCTGGCCCTTCTTCATCTTCGCCGATGCGGATCAGGCGCTGGTCGGGGCCATCACCCTGTCGAACGTGCGGCGCGGCGTGGCCGAGACGGGGACGCTGGGCTACTGGATCGGCCAGCCGTTCGCGGGGCGAGGGCATGGCACGGCCGCGGTGCGGGCTTTGGTCGCCTATGCCTTCAACGACCTGAACCTGCACCGGGTCGAGGCGGCCTGCGTACCGGCCAACCTCGCTTCGCGGCGGGTGCTTGAAAAAGCCGGCTTCGAGCTCGAGGGTCAGGCGCGGGCTTATCTCAAAATTAACGGCGGTTGGGCAGACCATCTGCTGTTCGGCGTCGTGAATGACGGAGCCGCGCGCGGCGGCTGACTAAAGGCCGTACTGTCAGGACCGGTTAGGCGTTTGAACACTCGCTCCAGAAGTCTGGCCTGGGACGCGACGACCGCCATCGAGGCCTTGGCCGCGGCGGACACGGCGCTGTGGATCTGGACGCCCGCCGACGACCAGATGCGATTCACCGGGGCGACCCGCGCGCTGGGGCTGGGCCCGCTGGCGCCGGAGTGTTCGGGCGCGGCCTTCACGGCCGTGGCTTCGCCGCAGGACCGCGCGCTGGCCGAAAAGATTCTCAAGCCGCAGGAGGAGGGGACCGAGGTCGCCGTTCGCCTGCGTATGCGCGACTCGGAGATGTGCATCTGGCGCGGCGTCTGGCTCGAAGACGGATTGCGCGCCGCCGGCGTGGTGGCGCTGGAGACCAAATTCGCCGCCTCGCATCGCGATCACCTGACCGGGCTGCTGGACCGCCGCACCTTCCTTGTGCGCGCCGGCGAGGCCCTGACCCAGCCCGGCGACTATGAACTGGTGGTGGCTGATGTAGACCGCCTGCGCCGCCTGAACGAGGCTCTGGGGCATGCGCGTGCGGATCTGGTGCTGGCGGCCCTCGGATCCCGCCTCAACGCCGCCTTCGCCCATGACGCCAACGCCGCCCGCATCGGCGAGGACGAGTTTGCGGTGCTGGCGCCGCGCGGCACGGGCATGGTCGCCGAACGGGTGCGCGAGGCCATGGAACAGCCGCTGCGGATCGCCGGCTTCGACATCTACCCGACCGTCTCGATCGGCTCGGCCTCGGCCGAGGGCGGGCCGGACGCGCCCGACCCCGCCGAACTGCTGCGCCGCGTCGAACTGGCCGTCGAACAGGCCAAGCTTGCGGGCCGGGGCGGGGTCGCCGCCTATGGCCGGGCGCTGGAGAGCGACAGCCTGTCACGTCTGGCGCTGGAGGCCGATCTGCGGAACGCCTTTGTGCGCGGCGAGATCGAACCCTTCTACCAGCCGATCGTGAATCTGCTCACGGGCGCCGTGGCCGGGTTCGAGGCTCTGGCCCGCTGGCGCCATCCCAAGCGCGGACTGGTGCCGCCGGACGAATTCCTGGGTCTGGCCGACGAAATGGGCCTGATGAACGAGTTGGGCCTGCTGATGATGACCTCGGCGTCGCGCCAGCTGGCCGAATGGCTGACGCGGCATCCGACGGCGGGCAAGCTGTTCTGCAGCGTCAACCTGTCGGTCGGCGAGATCGAGCGGGCGGATCTGGTCGACGACGTCACCCGCATCATCACCGAGGCCGGCCTGCCCAAGGGCGCGCTGAAGCTGGAGGTGACCGAAGGCGACATCATGCGCGACACGTCGCGGGCGGCGGACACCCTGACGCGGTTGCGGGAGGCCGGGGCGTCGCTGGCGCTCGATGATTTCGGCACCGGTTTCTCGTCCCTGACCTGGCTGGCCAAGCTGCCGTTCGATACGCTGAAGATCGACCGCTATTTCGTTCTGACCATGGACAAGGACGAGGGCTCGGCCAAGATCGTCAAATCAGTGGTCAATCTGGGCCGCGATCTGGGGCTGGACGTCGTCGCCGAGGGCGTCGAGAACGCCGGCCTCGCCAAGCTGCTGCTTGAGGCCCAGTGCCACTACGGCCAAGGCTTCGGCTACGCCCAGGCCCTGCCGGCGCAGGAGGCGGAGGTCTATCTGAACGAGTCGCTGGCGGACGGCACGGCCCCGATCAAGGCGCGGTCGGCCTAGGTGCGGAGAGGCGGCGACGAACGCCTCGGACGCTGGGCATTCGGACTGATCGCTGTCGTGGTGCTGGCGGCGATCCTTGTGAGAGTAAACCGTCCTGGCGAGGAAGACGTTGTCCGCGCCGAGGTCCGCCGGATCGCCCCTACCGCGGCCGAAGCCGACATCCGGCTGGTCAATGTCCAGCAGTCCGGCGGGCGGCGCTCGAAATTCAGGGCCGCCGCGCCGGGCCTGTGGTGCGGTTCTATCTCTGGCCGGCCGGACAGCGACTTCGCCATCCGGTACCGCGACGGGCGCGTCGAAGCCGTCGCACGGTCGTGGGTTGCGGACCGGAGCGGCGATCAGGACGGCATGCTGACGACCTGCGCCGCCGCCCTCGGCTAGGCCCGCCCGATCTGTCCCGACAGCTGCGCCGGATCCACGCCCAGCCCCGCGAGCACCCGGCCCCATTTGCTCTCGTGGTCCGTGTCGAAGATCAGCTCGGGGTCGGCCTCGGCGACCAGCCAGACATTCTCGCCCAGTTCATCCTCCAGCTGGCCGTCGCCCCAGCCGGCGTAGCCCAGCAGCAGCACGGACCGGTGCGGGCCTGTCTCGGGGTTGACCATGGCCAGCAGGGCCTCGCGCGTGCCGGTCATGGCGAAGCCGGCGCCGAAGGCCAGCGAGGCGTCGTCGATCAGCCAGTCGTCGGTGTGCAGGACGAAGCCCCGCTCGCGGTCCACCGGCCCGCCGATCAGCACGGCGCGACTGTCGGCGTCGGGGGGCAGGGGCGTGTCGAGCTTGGTCAGCACCTTCTTCAGGTTCACGCCCGGTGCGGGCCGGTCCAGCCGCAGGCCCATGGCGTGGTCCGGGCGGTGGGCGCAGATCAGGATGACCGCGTGCTCGAACCGTGGGTCGCTGATGCCGGGCATCGCCACCAGCAGCCGCCCCGCCAGGGATTGGAATTCGTCCATGTCCCTATCATCGGCATGGACGGCGCTGTTCGCAAGGCGGTTGGCGGGAAGGACGACAGCGCCTATCTGATCGGCACGTTTCGTCCTCACATCCACTCCGGAGCCTGCCCATGACCGTCCAGATCGGCGACCGCATTCCCTCGGCAAACCTGACCCGCGCCACCGACGATGGCCCCCGGCCGGTCACGACGGACGACATCTTCGCCGGCAAGACCGTGGCCCTGTTCGCGGTTCCGGGCGCCTTCACCCCGACCTGTTCGGCCAAGCACCTGCCGGGCTTCAAGGACCTGCGCGAGGACATCGTCGGCAAGGGCGTCGACACGATCGCCTGCGTCTCGGTCAACGACGCCTTCGTCATGGGCGCCTGGGCCGACAGCCAGGGCATCGGCAAGGAAGACATCGTCATGCTGGGCGACGGCAACGGCGACTTCACCCGCCAGCTTGGCCTGTCGATGGACGCCAAGGGCTTCGGCATGGGCGAGCGCTCGCAGCGCTATTCCATGCTGGTCAAGGACGGCGTGGTCGAACAGCTGAACATCGAACAGCCCGGCGAGTTCAAGGTGTCGTCGGCGGAGCATCTGCTGGCGCAGCTTTAAGGGGCGCTACCGCTCGCCGCGCGGCGGCTCGCTATTTGAGCGCATGACCACCGACGTCTTCACTCCCGAGAAACGCAGCGCGGTGATGCGGCGCGTGAAGAGCCGCGACACGACGCCCGAAATGGCCGTCCGCCGCATCCTGCGCGCGGCCGGCGTCGGCTACCGGCTGGGCGGCGCGGGCCTGCCCGGGCGGCCCGATCTGGTGATGAAGGGGCGTCGGGTTGCGGTCTTCGTGCACGGCTGTTTCTGGCACGGGCACGACTGCGCGCGCGGCTCGCGCAAGCCCAAGGCCAATGCCGGCTACTGGACTGGCAAGATCGACCGCAACCGCGCCCGGGACGAGGCCAGCCGCACCGCGCTGACGGCCGCCGGCTGGCGCGTGGTCACGGTCTGGGAGTGCGGAATGAAGGCCGAAGTCTTCGCCGACCGGCTGATCGCCGACGTGCGTTATCAGGCCGCGACGGTTTCGGACTCGGGGACCACTTCCGACTGAGCCATGGTCATCACATGGGTGATGGCACCCAGCAGCATCGGCGGGGTGATGGGTTTGGGCACAAAATAGGTCATGCCCGCGTCCGTGCAGGCGGCGATGTCGTCGGCCGAGGTGTCGGCGGTCACTGCGATGATCGGCACGGCGGCGTTGGGACCGTCGCCCGCGCGGATGCGGCGGGTCGTCTCGCGGCCGTCCAGTTCGGGCATGCGCACGTCCATGAAAATCAGGTCGAAGGCGGTGTGCTCGCAGATCTTCAGCGCCTGCATGCCGTCCGCGGCCGTGGCGATGTCGCAGCCCAGCGGCTGCAGGATCAGCTGGATGGCCCGGCGATTGATGTCGTGGTCGTCGACGACCAGTACCCGCATGGGACGGCCATCGTCGTCGTCCTCGTATTCCGTATCCGGGGCGGCGTCCTCGACAACCAGCGGCGCGGGGGGCGGCGGCGCCTCGTAGAGCGGTTGGGGCGCGGCGATCTGTTCGGCGGCGGCGGAGCGGCTGCCGGAGAGCGAGCGTGCGACGGCGTCGCGGCTCTGCTGGTCCAGGGCGGGCGTCTTGACGGCGACGGCCTCGCTGGGCTGCAGGTGCAGCGACAAGGTGAACTGGGCGCCATTTCCGGGGCGGCTGCGGGCGGTCAGGCGGCCGTCCATCAACTGAACCAGTTGGCGGCTGATGGCCAGGCCGAGGCCCGTCCCGCCGTGTATGGCGCTGACGCCGGAGATAGTCTGGTCGAAGGGTGTGAACAGGCGGCTGAGCTGGTCCGCCGTCATGCCCGGACCCGTGTCCGCGATCTCGATCAGAACGGCGTGGCCGCCGGGTTCGTCGACCCATGCGTTCAATCGCAGGGTAATCGATCCGGTGTCCGTGAATTTCATCGCGTTGGAGATGAGGTTGTTCAGCACCTGACGCAGGCGCATCGGATCGCCCCGCACCGAATCCGGAATGCGTGACGCGCCCTCGACGCGGAGCTTCAGCCCCTTGGCCCGGGCCGGCCCGCGCCAGAGCCGGACGGTCTGGTTCAGGAGATCGCGCAGATTGAAGTCGACCTGCTCGACTGTCATGTGGCCTGCGTCCAGCTTGGCGTGGTCCAGCAGGTCGTCCAGCAGGGCCTTCATCATAAAGCCGGCGTCGGTGATGAGTTGGGCCTGCGACCGTGCGGACGTATCGACCGCGCCGCGCTCAAGCTCGGCGGCCCCGGTCAGGATGGCGCTGATGGGGGTCCGAAGGTCATGCCCGATGGCGGCCAGGAAGGCGCTGCGGCCCTCCATGATGCGTTCTGCGTCGACCCGTTTCTGATCAGCCTCGACCCGGGCCGCGCTCTCGGCCAGCCGGGCCTCGTTCATGCGCTGCCAGGTCGACAGGCAGTAGGTGATGAAGACGCCGACGGCGATGGCGGCGGCGGTCACGAAGCCCGTCGATGCCCCGTAGACGGCCATGAAGAAGGGCGTTGCGGCCAGATAAAGGAACTGCAGCGACGCGGTCATCAGCATGACGGACGTCGAGCGCGGCGCGTTGATCACCGAATAGATGCAGCCTGCCGAGAGCAGCATGGCGGCGCAGATGCCGCCCATGGGCCCGCCCAGCAGCCACATCGGGATCGAAAGACTGCCGAAATAGCCGGCGTTGGCGATCAGCATGACCCAGCCGGCGACATTGCGCAGCCCGGTCAGACGCTCGGTCTTGCCGCTGTTGATCGGCGAGAAGACCCAGATATCGAGGGCCTGAATGGTGAAATAGCCCAGCACCCAGGCGACGCTCAGGGGCCAGCCCAGAAGGGGGCTGAAAATCATGGCGGCGGCCGCGGCCATGCCGAGCCGCTGCAGCAACGCCTTGCGCCGCTGGCGAATTGCAGTCGCCCAGTCGCCCTCGAGAGCGGCTCCCTGAGCTTGCGTTCCGGCTTTGGCGATCGCCATGCAGTTCCCCGAACAAGGCGCACTCGCCTCGCGTTCACTATGCAGGGGTTGCCCTAACGCTCCGTCAACGGCCGACGGCCTGCGACACGGTGGAGAAGCCGTCGGCGCGCAACAGGTCGGCCAGATCGCGTTTGATTCGCGTGATCAGGCCCGGCCCCTCGTAAATCAGGGCGGAGTACAACTGGACAGCCCCGGCCCCCGCGCGGATGCGCGCATAGGCCTCGGCCCCGGAATCGATCCCGCCGACCGCGATCAGGGGCAGACGGCCGGCGGAGGCGTCTGCGGCGGCGCGCAGGGCCTCCATGGCCCGGGCCTGAAGCGGCGCGCCGGACAGACCCCCTGCCTCGACCCGGTCGCGCGAGCGCAGGCTTTCAGGCCGGTCCAGGGTGGTGTTCGAGACGATCAGGGCGTCGATCCGGTGATCCAGACTGGCGTCGACGATCAGGGCGATTTCGTCCGCCGTCAGATCGGGCGCGACCTTGAGGAAGACCGGGGTCGGATCACCCGCGCGGGCCTCGTTGAGGCGGCCCAGAAGGTCGTCCAGCGCCGCCCGGCCCTGCAGGGCGCGAAGCCCCGGCGTATTGGGCGACGACACATTGACGGTGACATAGTCGCTGAGCCCGCGCAGACGCGTCAGCCCCGCCACATAGTCTGCCGCCTTATCCTCCGTATCCTTGTTGGCTCCCAGATTGGCGCCGACCACGACCGTCCGGGGCCGACTTACGAGACGTGCGGCGAAGGCGTCGAGGCCGAGGTTGTTGAATCCCATCCGGTTGATGATGGCGCGGTCTTCCGACAGCCGGAACAGGCGAGGCCTGGGGTTGCCGGACTGAGCCAGCGGCGTGACCGAGCCGCATTCCACGAAGCCGAAGCCGAGGCGCGCCAGACCGTCCAGGGCCTCGCCATTCTTGTCGAGCCCAGCAGCCAGACCGACAGGGTTCGGCAGCTCCAGCCCCGCGATCGTGGTCCTGAGGATGGGATCGTCGGGGGGAGCCGCAGGCAGGGGAATGGTTTGCAGGGCGCGGATCGCCAGACCGTGCGCGACCTCGGGATCGAGCCGTCGCAGCAGGGCGGCGCCAAGGTCGTTCAGGGCCATCCCACCGCTCCGTCGTCGAAGCGCATGACGCCCCCCGCGTCCACGGACAGCGGCCGTTCGTGCGTCGCGGCGCTGACGGGCAGGGGGGCGTAAAGATGAGGAAACAGGGCCCCGCCGCGCGACGCCTCCCATTTCAGATCCTCGCCCAGAGGCTGCAGATCCACGGCGACCAGCATCAGGTCCGCCCGACCCGCATAGTGCCGCCGCGCGGTCTCGGCCAGCTGGTCGGCGCCCGACAGGTGAATGTAGCCGTCCGCCAGATCGACCGCCGAACCGGCATAGGCGCCCGCAGCGCGTGCGGCGGCCCATTCGGCCCGGTCGACCAGCTTGTACGCGACTTCGGTCATTCGCCGGCCAGATCGCGGGGCTGCAGGAAGCCCTCGAACGTGCACCGTCCAGCGAGGTCGACGATGAAGATGGCCGCCGCGCCCGGTGGGAAACCGCCGCTCATGCGGTCCAGAACCGAAGGTGAGGCCGCGCTTTCGACCAGGTATTCGACGGCCAGCACGTGTACGCCCGGATTATGCGCCACCACCATCAGGCAGCCGGCCTCGTCCTCCGCACCCTCGACATGGCGGCGCAGGGTGTCGGCGCTTCCGTTGTACAGCGGTTCGGGCTCGCGCACCTGCACATCGCCAAAGGCGTCGTGCAGCAGGTCCCAGGTCTGGTGCGTGCGGGTCGCGGGAGAGACGAAAGCGAGATCCGGCTTCATGCCCCGTGCGGCGAGGGCCCGACCCATGGCGGCCGCGTCGGCGCGGCCCTTGTCGGACAGCGAACGGTCGCGGTCGTGGCCCGAGGCCGCGCGCTTCTCCGCCTCGGCGTGGCGCATCAGGATCAGTCTCTGCATGGCCGTGGCTTTAAGGGCGTTCGCGCGTTCCCGCCAGATCGGCGCCCGCCAGTTTCTCGCGTCGCGACCGGCTGGCAGGCTGGGGCTGGAGGGCCGGGGTCATCACCGGAACGGTCGCCACGGCGCCGCCGGGGCGGATACGGGCGTATTCCCGGCGCGTGGCCTCCAGCAGAATCACACCGGCGGCGCCGGGCATGATCCGCTTTCCGACCTGTTCGAAGCCGTCGGCCAGCGCCAGCAGCGGACCCCAGGGCGGCACATACAAGGTTTGCGACCATGCGGTCGGCTCAAGGCCGGCGGCGCGCACCAGCCGCTCCAACTGGCCGCGGGTGAATGGTCGGCCGTGTCCGAAGGGCGTGGTCTCGGCCCGCGCCCACAGCCCGCCCCGCGCGGCGGCGACCAGAATGATCCGCCCGGCCGGCGACAGGGCGCGGACGGCCTCGGCCATCAGGGCCGAGGCGTCATCGGCCTCTTCGAGGGCGTGGACCAGCAGGATGCGGTCGAACGATCCTGCGGCGAAGGGCAGGCGGCGGTCGTCGACAAGCAGCGTACGGTTCTTGCCGACCGACGGCCACAGCTCGACGCCCTGTCCGCCGGGCATGGCCGCCACGACCCGGCGGGCGCCGACGAAGGCGTCCAGCCAGGGCGTGGCGTAGCCGAGGCCCAGCACATCGCTGTTCGTCGCCTCGCCCCAGGCGTCCTCCAGACGCCGCGCCAGCAGACGGCGCGCCAGGGCCCCGGCGGGTTCGCCGTAGAAGATGCGAAGGTCCTCGATACTGCGCCGCATGGGGGGAGCATAGGCCGGGTCGGGGCGGGCTGCTAGGATGGGTGCATGACCCTTGATGTGCGCATCTTTCCCTGTCTGAACGACAACTACGGCCTGCTGGTCCGCGACGCGGCCACGGGGACGGTCGCGGCGATCGACACGCCCGACGCGGCGGCCATTCTGGCTGACCTCGAGCAGTCAGGCTGGGGGCGGCTGGACCTGATCCTGAACACCCATTGGCACCCGGATCACACCCAGGGCAACGCGCGGCTGAAGGACGAAACCGGCTGCGAAATCATCGGGCCTGAGGAGGTGCGCAAGGCCGCCCCTATCGATCGCGTCGTCGCCGACGGCGACACGGTGATGCTGGGTGAGACCGCGCTGGAGGTCAGCCATACGCCGGGTCACACCCTCGGCCATATCGTCTACCGCTCGGTCGGCGACGCCCAGGCCTTCGTCGGCGATGTGCTGTTCAACCTGGGCTGCGGCCGGCTGTTCGAGGGGACGCCGGAGCAGATGCACGCCAGCCTGCAGACCCTGGCCGCATGGCCCGACGAGACGGTGATCTGGTGCGCCCATGAATACACCGCGTCCAACGCCCGCTTCGCCCTGACCCTCGACGACCGGCCGGATATGCGCGCGCGGGCCGAAGAGATCTTCGCCATGCGCGAGCGGGGAGAGGCGACCGTGCCGACGACCATCGGGAAGGAAAAGGCCTTCAACCCGTTCGTTCGGGCGGCCGACGCTACGGAATTCGCCGCCCGGCGGGCCGCGAAGGACGTCTTCGCCGGCTGACTATCGCCGCGACGGCGTGGCGGGAGTCAGGAAGGCGTCGATCACCCGGGCCGAAGAAGGCCGTCCGGCCACGCCCTGGGTGGGGGCGACCACGATACGCAGATCCCCTCGGGAATAGGTGACCGAGGCGCGGGGGCCGTCGACGATGGTGATGCTGCGCAGCCGGTCCAGCGAAGACCGGGCCGAGGGTGAACGAGCGATGCGCAGGGCGGCGTCGGTCGACAGAATCAGGGCTTCGACGGTCAGGCTCTCGGCGGCGCCGTCCGTGTCGACATTGATCTCGATCAGACGGCCCAGCGCCTGGCTGAGCATGGCGCTGCGCCGTGTCATCAGCTGGAAGATCTGCGCCGGGCCGAGGGTCGGCGGCGTCAGGCTGGGGGCGGGCCCCGACAGGGAGGCCGGCGATCCGCCGGGCGCACGCGGCGTATAGACGGTCATGCCGCCGCCCGGCGTTACCCGCAGCAGCTGATCGCCCGCGTCGTTGCGATAGATGACGTCGCCGCGCGGAGCCGCGGTCGGGCGCAGGACCCAGGTCTCGTCGCGCCGGTCGAAACGCAGCAGGGGTCGCTGGCCCGAGCGGTCGAGAATGAAGCCCTCGCCCGATTCCGCGACGTAGCGACCCGTCGGCGGCAGGGTGCGCGAGCTGGCTGCGCCGTTGCGAAGAGACTGGCTCTGTTCGGCCTGGGCGTTGCCGCGGGTCTGGGCGTAGGCGTCGGCGCTGATGGGCAGCAGGGAAAGCGCCGCCGCCGCGAGGGCGATCGCCATCGCGGCCGGAAGCGGCGTTCGCGCCGTTCTGGACCCTGCCGTCAACTCCATGGCGGCCAGTGGTGAAACCAGCGCGCGGCGGATTTTGGGCAGGGCCGGATCAGCCGACCAGATACTGACCACCGTTCAGCGACAGGGTGCAGCCTGTGACATATCCGGCACGTTCGCCCGACAGCCAGGACACCATGTCGGCAATTTCCTCGCCTTTTCCGAGTCTTCCGACCGGGATCTGGGCGATGATTCCGGCCAGCACCTTCTCGTCCATGGCCCCGACCATCTCGGTGTCGATATAGCCGGGGGCGATGCAGTTCACTGTCACGCCCTTGCGCGCGTTTTCCAGCGCCAGCGCCTTGGTGAAGCCGATCATGCCGGCCTTGGCGGCGGAATAATTGGTCTGGCCGATCTGGCCCTTCTGCCCGTTGATCGAGCTGATGTTGACGATGCGGCCAAAGCCCCGGTCGCGCATGCCGTTGATCACCTGGCGCGTCATGTTGAACACGCTGTCCATGTTGACGCGGATCACGTCGGACCACTGGTCGGCGCTCATCTTGTGGAAGAAGCCGTCGCGCGTGATTCCGGCATTGTTGACCAGCACGTCGATGGGACCCAGCTGGTCCTCGATCTCCTTCACGGCGCGGGCGCAGTCGTCGAACGAGCCGACGTTGCCCTTGACGATGGTGACGCCCAGCTCACGGGCCGTGGCCTCGGCCGCCTCGGTGTTCCCGGAATAGCCTGCGGCGACGGCCATGCCGTCCTCCTTGAGGCGCTGGACGATCGCCTTGCCGATGCCCCGGGTGCCGCCCGTCACGAAAGCCACGCGTGTCATGCTGATTTCCTGTCCCTGCCGGACGCGTCTGACGCGCGTCCTTGCCCTACGGCATAACCCTGCATTGGATCGGAGAGAAGGGGGCGGGCGGCTTCGTCGCAAAAACCCGGCGCCGGTCGCAGGGCGCGGGCGCGGGCCGCTGCGGCCCGCCATCCTGTCCGAAATTACAGGGGATCATCGCGATGAACATGTTCGCCGCCGCCACAACCGCCGTCGCCGTCCTGCTGGCCGCGCCCGCCGCACAGGCCCAGAGCGCCGGCCTGACGGGCAATTGGGTCCATGAGGGCACCCAGTCTGAGCTGGTCATCCGCTCCAGTATCCAGACACGCGCCTATTCCATGCCGGGCGACTTCAGCCTGGGCGGGACGACGCCCAACACGGTCATCTCGACCACGCCGACGCCCACCCAGGTGCGCCGCGAGATGGCGCTGATCGTGCAGGCCGACGGGACCTTCAGCTGGGTGACCGACAAGACCTACGCCGAGGGCGCGAGCTGCAACGTCACCATTCGGCAGGAGAAGACGGGGCGGCTGTCCGTGCAGGGCTCGCAGGCGACCTTCAGTATCGCCCGCGGGCTGGAGCGGGCCAGCCGGTCCTGCAACGACCGCGTCACCGAGGTCGACCGGTCGGGCCGGACCGAGACCTATCGGGTGACCCGCTCCGGCGCGTCGTTGCGCATCAGCGACGGTACGGCGACCTGGACCTTCACCCCCTACCGGGGATGAGCTGGTCTCACGCGGCCAGACGCGCCATGTCGAGAACGAACCGGTAGCGGACGTCCGACTTCTCCAGCCGGGCGTAGGCTTCGTTGATCTGGTCCGGGGCGATCACCTCGATGTCGCAGGCCAGGCCATGTTCGGCGCAGAAGTCCAGCATCTCCTGGGTCTCGCGGATGCCGCCGATCAGCGAACCGGCCACCGACCGGCGCCGCCACAGCAAGCCCATGGCGTAGACCGGCAGACCCTCGGTGGTCAGGCCGAGCATGACCATGGTCCCGTCCTTCGCCAGCAGCTGCACATGGCTGGCGATCTCGTGTGTCGCCGAGACAGTGTTGATGATCAGGTCGAAGCTCTCGGCCGCCGCCTGCATCGCCGCCTTGTCCGAGTTGATGAGGAAATGCTTCGCGCCCATCCGCTCGGCGTCCGCCTTCTTGCGGTCCGAGGTCGAAAGGACGGTGACCTCGGCGCCCATGGCCGCCGCCTGTTTGACCGCCATATGGCCCAGACCGCCCAGGCCGATGACCGCCACCTTCGAGCCAAGTCCGACCTTCCAGTGCCGCAGCGGCGAATAGGTGGTGATGCCGGCGCACAGCAGGGGTGCGGCGGCGTCCAGCGGGATGCTGTCGGGGATGGTCACGACATAGTTCTGATCGACCACGATGGCGGTGGAATAGCCGCCTTGGGTGATCTTCTGGCCCACAGCGGCCCCCTTGGGATCGGCGGAGCCATACGTCTGGGTCATGCCGGGAACGCAGTACTGCTCCTCGCCCTCGCGGCAGGGGGCGCACTGGCGGCAGCTGTCGACCATGCAGCCGACGCCCACGCGGTCGCCGACCTTGAAGCGGGCGACGTTGTCGCCCACCGCCGTCACCACGCCCGCGATCTCATGGCCCGGCACGATCGGATAGGTCGTGTTGCCCAGGTCGTTCTTCACGATGTGAAGATCGGAGTGGCAGACCCCCGCGAATTTGATCTCGATGGCCACGTCGTCCGGACCCGGATCGCGCCGGTCGAAGCTGAAGGGCGACAGCGGGGCGTCGCTGGAGGTGGCGGCGAAGGCGCGGGTGGCGATGGGCATGGGGAGGTCCTCGAGGTGGCTTCAGGGGCAGGTGCTTACGCCGGGGGCGATCCGCAAGGCAGTCAGGCGTTGCGGCCGTTGACAATCCGCACGGGGACGGCGGCCAGGTCCAGCTCGTCGAACAGGCGGGCGTTCAGAATGATGCGCGCGGGGCGCGCCTCGCCCTCGTCCGTGGTCCATGCGGGCGTCTCGTCGAAGGCGCCGCAGCCGCACGCCATGCAGTGGTGAAACGTCATCATCCGGTCGCCCCACTGATAGGCGCCGAGAACCTCGGGCGAGAGGCTGAGCTCGACCTGCTCCGGCGCATAATAGGCCGCCAGCGTCCCGCGCTTCGAACAGATCGAGCAGTTGCACTGTGTCACGCTCTCCGGCGCCGGCGCGGAGAACCGCTGGGCGCCGCAGTGACAACCGCCCTGCAGTCGCGCAGTCATTGGCCCAGTTTCGCGATCAGGGCCTGCGCCGCGGCCGGATTTCGGACCTTCGCTCCGGCGATGAAATAGGCGAAGACGTCGCCCTTTTTCGCCCAGTCACGCGTCTGTTTGACGATCCCGTCCAGCTCTTTCGAGGTCATGCCCGCAGGCTCGTCCTCGCGGCTCGACATCAGGCGCGCGTATTTAAAGTCGGCGGTGTCCTGATCGATGCGCGGCCATTGGGGGGCCTCGTCGTCATGGCCGTAGACGATGGCGGCGCCGTATTTCCGGGCCAGATCATGGAACTGTTCGTTATCGAACGTGCCGCTGCGGACCTCCAGGGCGTGACGCAGGCGGACGCCGTCCTTCTCCTTCGGCAACAGCTTCAGGAAGCCCTCAAAGTCGACAGGATCGAACTTCTTGGTGGCCATGAACTGCCAGTTGATCGGCCCCAGCTTGTCGCCCAGCGCCGTCAGCCCCTGATCGAGGAAGCGCTCGAGGCTCTCGTTGCCCTCGGACAGGACTTTCCGGTTGGTGCAGAACCGGCTGGCCTTGACCGCGAAGACGAAGTCGTCGGGCGTCTCGTCGCGCCACTTCATCCAGGTCTCGGGCTTGAAGCCCGAATAGTAGGTGCCGTTGATCTCGATCGAGGTCGTGTGCCGGCTGGCGTATTCCAGCTCGCGCTTCTGACTCCATTTCTCGGGATAGAAGACGCCGCGCCACGGCTCATAGGTCCAACCCCCGATGCCGACGCGGATTTTGCCTGTCATGGTCTGATCTCCCTGTCCGCCATGGACCTAGGATCAGGCGGGCGAACCCACAAGCGCCCGATAGGCCGCCGTCGCCTGTCCGCGCGCCGTCTCGTCGTCCAGCAGGCGGCGCGAGTGGCCATAGGCCAGCACCAGTCCCTTGAACTGGAACACCTTGAGCTCCAGCGTCGAGTCGTCGGCGTCCGGATACAGCGTCCGGAACTCGCGCTTCAGCGTTTTGGCCCAAAGCACCTGACTGCCCTTCAGCGTGTCGCGCAGCGGGCCGGGCTGGTCGTCCAGCTCCATCGCTGCGGCCTTCAGCGGGCAGCCGCCGGGGCGGTCCTCGCCGTCGATCCAGTCCAGCTCGCCCTCGAAGATGCGGTCCAGCCGCGCGCGGCCCGGCTCAAGCGGCTCCGCCGGGTCCCAGACGGCGGTCTTGAAGCGGTCGATCATGGCGTCGACCACCTCGCCCTGCAGCGCCTCCTTGGACTGGAAATGCTTCAGCACAGCGCTCTTGGACACGCCGGCCGCGCCCGCGACGTCCGCCAGACTGACCGCCGCGAGTCCGCGCACGGTGACCTGGGTCATCGCCTCATCGATCAGCCGGGCATGGGTGGCGTCGCCTTTGGGCGGCATCGATCGAACCTATTGACTCGAAGTGACCGATCGGTCACTTAATGGTGCACGAACGGTCACTTTTACATCGAACCGTTCGTCCTGACCAGCCCCGGAGGATATAATGCTCGTCCTGTCCCTTATGGCGGCCCTCGCCGTCCAGACCGCCGCCCCTGCTTCGTCGGGCGCAGCGGCCACCCTGCTGCAACCCCGCGAAATCCAGCTGAACCTCGATGGGCGCAACTGGAACTGCGGCCCCGACGGCGCCTGCGCCGGTCGCGGCGGCGGGACCACCCAACCGCTGATGCGCGAATGCCGTCGCTTCGTCGGCCGGATGGGCCCGGTCTCGACCTTCGCCCGCGCCGGTCTGGCGCTGACGGAAGCCGAGGTCGCCCAGTGCAACGCGGCCGACAACGCCCGCGTTCGGCGTAACCCCGCCTAGTAGGCGAAGTCCCGGTACATCCGGGTGACGTCGCCCTGCCATTCACCGTGGTAGAGCTCCAGCAGCCGGTCGGCGGGGGTGACCCCACTGTCGGCGATGTCTTCCAGCTCTGACAGATAGCCGCGCTCGTCGACCATTCCGCCCGAGAAGCGGGCGCGGTTCTTCAGTCCCTCGCGGGCGATGTGGACCATGTCCACGGCCACGTCCCGCACCGACCGGCCCGCCACCTCGGCCTTGAGGCCCAGACGCGTCACGTCGCGGCGGAGGCGTTCGTGGTCGGCGATGTCCCAGTCCTTGACCAGATCCCAGGCCGCGGCCAGGGCCGCGCCGTCGTACAGCACGCCGGCCCACAGGGCCTGAAGCGCGCAGATCCGGCTCCACGGTCCGCCGTCGGCGCCGCGCATCTCCAGATACGACTTCAGCCGCACCTCGGGGAAAAGCGTGGTCAGGTGGTCGTTCCAGTCCTTCTTCGTCGCCCGCTCGCCCGGCAGGGCGTCGAGACCCTCGGTCATGAAGCGGCGGAACGACTGCCCCGACAGATCGACGTAGGTCTCGCCGCGCTTGGCGAAATACATCGGCACGTCCAGCGCATAGTCGGCGTAGCGCTCGTAGCCGAAACCGTCGGCGAAGACGAAATCCAGCATGCCTGTCCGGTCGGGATCGGTGTCGGTCCAGACATTGGCGCGCGACGACAGGAAGCCGCTCGGCTTGCCCTCGATGAAGGGCGAACAGGCGAACAGGGCCGTGGCGCATCATGTCGAGGCCCAGCGACCCCTTCTTCGGCATATAGGCCCGCATGATGCCGTAACGCCCCTTTGGCATGACGGGAACGTCCTCACGCCGCCATAGCGGGTCGAAGCCGGCGCCGATGAAGCCGAGGTTCAACTGGTCGGCGACCTGTTTCACCTCCATCAGGTGGCGGCCGGTCTCGTCGCAGATATCGTGCACGTCTTTCAACGGCGCGCCCGACAGTTCGAACTGTCCGCCGGGCTCCAGCGAGATCGAGGCGGTCATCCCCTCTTCGTTCTTGCGCTCAAGGGCGATGACGTGGCCCGCCTCCTCGACCGGGGCCCAGCCGAACCGCTGCAGGCCAGTGAGCATGGCGAGAATGCCGCTCTCGCCCTCATAGGCGGGCCGGCGCAAGGTCGTGCGGTCGAAGCCGAATTTCTCGTGCTCGGCGCCGATGCGCCATTCGGCCTTGGGCTTGGCCCCTTTCGACATGGCGCCGATCAGGTCTTCCCGGGAAAGCGGTTCGGCGTCGGCCATGCGTATATGTCACCCCTCTTGTCGCGGCTAGATGGGCGACCCGACGGCAACGCTCAAGGGGCAGGGCCGTTCTTCTAGCGATCCCAGTCGCCGACGGCCGCCTGCCACAGCGTCAGGGCTGCGATGGCGGCGGTGTCCGCGCGCAAAATTCTGGGGCCCAGCGACACGGCGGTGGTGAAGGGCAGGACCCTCAGTCGCTCGCGTTCCTCGGGCGAGAAACCGCCCTCGGGGCCGATCAGCACGGCCCACGGATCCTCGCCCGCCGCCTGAAGCGCCGGACCCGCCACCGCGCCCCCGGTCTCGTCGCAGAACATCAGTCGCCGCCCGGCCTCCCATCTGTCCAGCAGGTCGGCCAGTTTCATCGGCTCGTCGATCACAGGCACATCAACCCGCCCCGTCTGTTCGGCGGCCTCAATGGCGATGGCGTCCAGCCGGTCCATTCGAACGTGCGACGTCTGGGTCCGGTGGGTGACCACCAGCCGGATACGCCGCACGCCCAGTTCGGTCGCCTTCTCCACGGCGAACTCCAGCGCGCTCTTCTTCACCACGCTGATCAACAGTTCCAGATCGGGGCCGGTCGACTGCGGCCGGACCTGCGCTTCCGCGCGCAGAACCACGCCTTTCTTGAGCACCTCGGCGATGACGTAGCGCCACTCGCCGTCCACCCCGTTGAACACCAGCAGGCTGTCGCCGATCTTCAGCCGCATCACCTGGGTGAGGTAGCGCGACTGGTCCAGCGTCGGCATGACGGCGGCGTCGGGGGAGAGGGGCTGGGGAACGAACAGGCGGGTCATCCCGCCTGTGTGCGGTCAGAGGGTGCGCGCGATCAAGAGCTTCATGATCTCGTTCGTGCCGCCATAGATGCGCTGGACCCGCGCATCCTTGTACAGCTGGGCGATCGGGTATTCGTTCATATAGCCGTAGCCGCCGTGCAGCTGCAGCATCTCGTCGATGACCTCGCCCTGGATGTCGGTCACCCAGTATTTGGCCATCGAGGCCGTGGCGGCGTCCAGCTTCCCTTGCAGGTGCAGGCCCAGGCAGTGGTCGACGAAGACCTTGGCCACGGTCAGCTTGGTCTTCACCTCGGCCAGTTTGAACTGGGTGTTCTGGAAGTCGATCACCCGTTTTCCGAACGCCTTGCGCTCCTTGACGTAGGCCAGCGTTTCCTGAAGCCCGCGCTCGGCCGCGGCCACGCCCTGGACGGCGATGTTCAGCCGTTCCTGCGGCAGCTGCTGCATCAGCTGGATGAAGCCCTGCCCCTCGCCGCCGCCGATGATGTTTTCCCCGGGGACCTTCACGTCGTTGAAGAACAGCTCGGAGGTGTCGTTCCCCTCCATGCCGATCTTGTGCAGGTTCCGCCCGCGCTCGAAGCCTTCCGCGCCATCGGTCTCGACGACGATCAGCGAGGTGCCCTTGGCGCCCTCGTTCGGATCGGTCTTGGCCACCACGATGATGAAGTTGGCCAGCTGGCCGTTGGTGATGAAGGTCTTGGACCCGTTCACCACATACTGGTTGCCGGTCTTGATGGCGGTGGTCTTGACGCCTTGCAGGTCGGATCCGGCGCCCGGCTCGGTCATGGCGATGGCGCCGACCAGTTCGCCCGACTGCAGCCGCGGCAGCCAGCGCGCCTTCTGCTCTTCGGTGCCGTAGTGCCAGATGTAGGGCATGACGATCGCATTGTGCAGCGAGATGCCGAAGTGGTCCGCGCCCTTCCAGCCCAGCTGGCGCATCAGCACCACTTCATGCCGGTAGTCGCCGCCCATGCCGCCATCGGCCTCGGGCATCGACAGCCCCAGCAGGCCCGCCTCGCCCGACGCGGTCCACAGCTCGCGCGGCACGGACGAATTGGCGATCCATGACTGCACCGCCTCGGGCGGCGCATGCTCGTCGATCCATTTGCCGACACTGTCGGAGAAGAGGACGATCTCCTCCTCCTGCATGAAGGCGGGCTCGGGGACGTTGAGGACGTTCATGCTCAGAAAGCCTCGGCGGGCATCTGCATCAGCACCTCGGCGCCGGTCTTCAGTTTGGCCAGATGCGCGCCGGTGTCGGGCAGGATGCGCTCGACGAAGTAGCGACCGGTCATCAGCTTGTTGGCGTAGAAGGGATCGGTCGAGCCCTCGTCGACCTTCGCCTGCGCCGCCTTCGCCATCTGCGCCCACATGTAGGCCAAGGCCGTCAGACCGAAGATGTGCAGGTAGTCGGTGCTCGCCGCGCCTGCGTTGTCCGGGTTCTGCATGCCGTTCTGCATCAGCCACATGGTGGCTTCCTGCAGCTTCTTCTTCGACTCCGACAGGCCGTCGACGAAGGGTTTGATCGGGCCCTCGGCGCCGTTCTCGGCGACGAAGGCATCGATGTCAGCGAACCAGCTCATGATGGCCCGGCCGCCGTTGGCCGGCAGCTTGCGTCCGACCAGATCCAGTGCCTGGATCCCGTTGGCGCCCTCGTAGATCATGGTGATCCGGGCGTCGCGCAGATACTGCGACGCCGGGAAATGCTCGGTGTAGCCGCTGCCGCCGTGCACCTGCATGGCCAGCGAGGCGACGTGGAAGCCCTTGTCGGTCAGATAGGCCTTCAGCACCGGGGTGATCAGACCCATGTAGTCGCGGGCCTTGGTCGCCTCGGCCTCGTCGTTCGAGTGCTGCAGATCGGCCTGCAGCGCGGTCCATAAGGTGAAGGCCTGACCGCCTTCGACGAACGCCTTGGCCTCCAGAAGCATGCGGCGCACGTCCGGGTGGACCATGATGGAGTCCGCCGGGCCATCGGGGTTTTTCGGACCGGTCAGCGACCGGCCCTGCAGGCGGTCGTGCGCGAACTCGACGGCGGCCTGATAGGCGGCCGTGCCGATCGACAGGCCCTGCAGGCCGGTGCCCAGACGCGCCTCGTTCATCATCACGAACATGGCGGCCATGCCCTTGTTCTCGGTTCCGACGAGCCAGCCCTTGGCGTTCTCGTAGGCCATGACGCAGGTGGCGTTGCCGTGGATGCCCATCTTGTGCTCGAGGCCGGCGCAGGCCGCGCCCTCGTTGCGCTCGCCCAGCGAGCCGTCGTCATTGACGAAGACCTTGGGCACCACGAACAGGCTGATGCCCTTGATGCCGGCGGGCGCGCCCTCGATGCGGGCCAGCACCAGATGGATGATGTTGTCTGTGAAGTCGTGCTCGCCCGACGAGATCCAGATCTTCTGGCCGGTGATGTTGTAGCTGCCGTCGCCGTTCGGGACGGCCTTGGTGCGGATCAGGCCGAGGTCCGTGCCACACTGCGGCTCGGTCAGGTTCATGGTGCCGCCCCATTCGCCGGTGGCCATCTTCGGCAGATATTTGGCCTTCAGCTCATCCGAGCCGTTGGCGTTCAGGCCCCAGTAGGCGCCGGCCGTCAGGCCCGGATACATCGAGAAGGCGGCGCTGGCGGCGGCCGTCATCTGGCCGAACGCCATGGCTACGACCGAAGGCATGCCCTGACCGCCATGCTCGGGCAGGGCCGACAGGGCGGGCCAGCCGGCGGCGACCATGGCCTGATAGGCTTCCTTCCAGCCCTTGGGCCCGGTGACCTTGCCGTTATCCCATTTGCAGCCTTCCTGATCGCCGACGCGGTTCAGAGGGGCGATGACCTCCTCAGCGAACTTCGCGCCCTCCTCCAGGATCTGGGCGACCAGATCGGCGGAGACGTCCTCGAAGCCGGGCTGGTTCGAATAGCGGTCGATCTCCAGCACCTCGTCCAGAATGAACGTCAGGTCGCGGACAGGCGCCTTGTAGGCCATGCTCAGGCTCTCGCTNGGAGGGCTGAACGTGAAACTGGGCAACTACCGCTTCAAGAGACGTCCTCGAAGCCGGGCTGGTTCGAATAGCGGTCGATCTCCAGCACCTCGTCCAGAATGAACGTCAGGTCGCGGACAGGCGCCTTGTAGGCCATGCTCAGGCTCTCGCTTTGAAGGGCTGGTGGTGGGGATCGGGGTTCAGCCGCGCCTTCAGCAGGTCGGCGTATTCCTCGGCGCCGGGCAGAAGGTCGGGGCGGAATTCGCCCAGCCGCTTCTCCATGACGGCGCAGGCTTCCTCGGCCGTCTCGATGGCGGCGTCGAGGTCCTCGCGTTGCTGTTTCAGCGCGGCGATCTGGGCCCGGTGACGGCGCAGGGCGACGGCCATCTGATGGGCGTTGTGATTGTCGTGGTCGTAGAGGTCCAGCATCTCCTGGATTTCCAGAAGGCTGAAGCCGATGCGGCGGCCGCGCAGGATAAGCTTCAGCCGGGCCCGGTCGCGGGCGTCATAGACGCGCGTCTGACCCTTGCGGGCGGGCGTCAGCAGGCCCTTGTCCTCATAGAAGCGCAAGGCCCGGGCCGTCGCGCCGAACTCGCGGCACAACTGGCGGATCGAATAGGTGCGATGATCGTCGGCGGTCGCCATGCATCCGTCATAACTTGACGTGCACGTAAAGGGAAGCCTTTAGCTTTGCATGGCTCGCAAGCACGTCAATCTGGGCTCGGCCCCGGACAAGCGAAATCTGCCGCAAAAGACATGCGTCGTCTGCGGCAGGCCGTTCTCGTGGCGCCGCAAATGGGCGCGCGACTGGGAGACTGTGAAGTTCTGCTCGGACGGTTGCCGGGCGTTCGGTGCGAAAGGCTAGCGGACTTCCCGGGCCCGCATCCACAGCACCGGGGCTGTCATGGCGATCAGCACCAGATTGGTGATCGCCGGACCCACGTCCATGCCCATGGCGTGCAGACCCAGCATGACGACTTCAAGCGCCAGCAGCCCCGAGGCGGCCATGACCAGCAGCGGGCGACCGTGCTTCCACGACACCAGCGGGGCCAGAACCAGAACGGCGAGGATAATCTCCGCGATGCCCAGACCGCGGACCATGTTCTCGCTCACCAGCGCAGGCCAGCGCATCAGCTCGACCAGATTGGTCATCGGCTCGCTCAGCTTGGCGTAGCCGGCGCCGATAAAGAACATCACGAGCCAGCCCTGCAGCGTCCAGAGCGTCAGGTTGCGATAGCTGGCGTTGAGGCGCGAGCGGGCCGGGGTGAGGGTCTGAGAAGTCATGTTCTTGACGCCGGGGAGGGCGCTCTTGTGATTGGTAACAGCGGCGAAGTCGGATCGCGCAAGCCATTCCGCAAGGGTGCTCAGCGTGACCGTAACCATCCGTGACCGCCTTCTGCGTGAGCTACGGGGCCGAAGCGTGGCCGTATGCATACTTCTCTGTAATCTTGCGGGCGTTGAGGCCGGGTTAAGGCCAAGCTTGTGACAGTCTGACCTCGGGCACAGGTTCGGCATGACGGCGGCTCCTCCGGTCGGACAGACCGGCGGCGACCGGCCTGATCTACCTACCGCCACCCTGCTGCCAGCCGACTGTCAGCAGCCGGTCAGGCTCCAGGCCGCGCCCGCCTCGCGAACGCGCGCGATCTTGTCCTGCAGCGCGCCCCAGTCGTCATCATCGTCGATCGCCGTCCAGATCGCCTCGACCTCGTCGATCAGCATTTCCTCCGGCTCGGGCCGTGCGAAGAACGGATGCTCGAGTCGCTCGGGCCGGTCCGGCTGGTGCTCGAACAGGGCGAATCGGAAGGCGTCGAAGGTCTCGCCCTGATAAAGTTTGCCGCGCGGCCCTCCCAAGGCCCGGGCGGCAGAAGCGAAGCCGCCGAACCAGTCGAAGAACAGCGGCTCCCAACGCAGGGCCTCGCCCCCTTCGCGCAGCAGGGCCAGCGTCGTGTCCAGCAGCCGCTGGTCTGCGGCCTCGCCAAGGCTCTGCACGCCCAGCCGCGCCAGGAAGGCGGCGCGCAGTTCGTGGATATAGGCCTGCCCGAACCCGTTCAGGGCGTCGGTCAGGGGCTCCGCGTCGGCGACCGTTTTCAGCGCCCCGCCCAGCTGGGTCAGGGCCCAGAACACCGCCTCGGGCTGACGGGCGAAGGCGTACAGACCCGTCTGGTCGAAATAGGCGGCGGTAAAGCCCGGCTCGTAGTGCGGCAGGAATCGCCACGGGCCGTAGTCGAAGCTCTCGCCCGTGACGTTCAGATTGTCTGTGTTCAGCACCCCGTGGACAAAGCCCGCCGCGATCCACCGCGCCGTCAGCCGCGCCGACGCCTCGACCATGGCGCGCAGGAAGCCGGGGACATCGCCGGTCGTTACGTCGGGGTGGTAGAGCGCCCGCGCATGCTCGCCCAGGGTCTCGATCATGTCTGCGCGGCCCAGATACGCCGCGCGCTGGAAGGTGCCGAAGCGGATGTGGCTGTGCGACAGGCGAACCAGCACGGCGGACCGGGTGGGCGAAGGCTCGTCGCCGCGCTGCAGGGCCTCGCCGGTTTCGGTCAGGCTGAAGGCGCGGCTGGTAGGCACGCCCAGCGCCTCCAGCATTTCGGCCGCCAGCACCTCGCGCACTCCACCCTTCAGGGTCAGCCGCCCGTCGGCGCCGCGCGACCACGGCGTCTGGCCCGACCCCTTGGTGCCGAGGTCGAGCAGACGCCCCCGGTTGTCCCGCAACTGGGCCGCCAGAAACCCCCGGCCGTCGCCGAGATCGGGATTGTAGGTGCGGAACTGGTGCCCGTGATAGCGCATGGCGACCGGGCCAGGCTGGCCGGGCAGGGGCTCGAACCGCGCGAAATGGGAAATCCATTCGGCATCGGTCAGGCCGTCGAGGCCCACGCTGCTGGCAGCGCGATCGTTGCGGATCCGCAGGATCGTCGCGGGAAACTCCGCCGCCCGGACGGCGTCGCCATATTCGTCTCCCAGATCGAAGAAGCGGGGATCGGGGCGGTAGGCGGACGAGACGGGCATCGGGCGCAGATGCGTCCTCCAGCGCCCGGACGCAACCGTCGGCGCACGGTTGAACCCCCCGGCCCCTCGCGTATGCTATCTCCCAGAGATCAGGCCGGCTCGACCGGCCAGGCTGGCGCGCCCGTCCGATGCGGCGCGAATCCGGTCCGGCGTCCGTCGATAACCTGACGCCACGACAGACCTTTCTGATCCGGAGGCGGCCGTGGCGCGCAAACTGACTCTCGACTTCCTCAGGACCGAGGCCGGCTCGGGCGCCGTGCTGGGCGTCGCCGCCTTCGCCGCCCTGATCGTCGCCAACTCGCCGCTGTCGGCCGCTTATTTCAGCTGGCTGAAGAGCGAGCACATCCTTCAGCTCGGCCCGTTGATCCTCGAGAAATCCATTTCCGAATGGATCAAGGAGGGCCTGATGGCGGTCTTCTTCCTCGTGGTGGGGCTGGAGATCAAATATGAAATCCTGCGCGGCGAGCTCAGCGATCCGCGCCAGCTCGCGACGCCGGTGCTGGCCGCCGCGGGCGGGATGATCGCCCCCGCGGTGGTTTATCTGGCGATCTCCGGCGCGACCGGCGGACCTCATGGCGGTTGGCCGATCCCCCTCGCCACCGACATCGCCTTCGCCCTCGCTGTTTTCGCTGTCGCGGCGCGCGGCCTGCCGTCGTCGCTGCGCGTCTTCCTTCTGACCCTGGCCATCGTCGACGATCTGGGGGCCATCGCCCTGATCGCCGCACTATTTTCCAGCGGGGTCGCCCTGGCGCCGCTGGCAGGCGTCGCGGTCATGCTGGCGCTCGGCTTTTTCGCCGCGCGCATCCGCAAGGTCCCCGCCCCCTTCTGGGTGCTGGGGTTCGGCGCGGTCTGGTATCTGACCGTGCGGGCCGGGCTTTCGACGTCCCTGACCGCGGTGGCCTTCGCCGCTATCGTTCCGGTCGCGGAACGCGCCGACGGCCAGAGCCCGTTGCGCGAGGCGATGCATGATCTGCACCCCTACGTGGCCTTCCTCGTCCTGCCCTTGTTCGCCTTCGCCAAGGCGGGCGTCAGCTTTGCCGGGCTGTCGCTGGACCAGATGCTGGCTCCGCTGGTGCTGGGCATCGCCTTCGGCCTGTTCGCCGGCAAGCAGATAGGCGTGCTGGGCGCGGCCTGGCTGGCTTCGGCGCTGAAGATCGGCCGCAAGCCGACGGGCGCCACCTGGCTTGAACTCTATGGCGTCAGCCTGCTTTGCGGGGTCGGTTTCACCATGAGCCTGTTTATCGGCGCGCTGGCGTTTCCCGGCGCGATCGACTCGCCCGAGCAGGTCGAGGTCAAGTTGGGCGTGCTGCTGGGGTCTGTGCTTTCCGCTGTGACCGGTGGCGGCGTACTGGCCGTCGCTTCACGTCGGCACAAGATTTTGGCCGAACGGGCACGGATACTATCCGGAACCAGGTGAATATTGACCTAGCGTCATCGGTTTCTGTCGCTTTTGCGTCACAGTCATGCTTGCGCCATGGCGGAAACAGGGCCCTGAAGGGTCGCGCTGCTTGTCGCTGAGTCCGGCTTGGATTACCCCGGATGCTGGACTTTCCGTGCTCCACAGAAGGGCGCGGGCCAGGGATCAGGAAACGCCGCGGTCGCCGTCCAGGGACGGAGTCCCGGCCCATGTCGGGGAGCGACCATGCGCCTTACCAACCTTCTTCGCACAACTGTGTCGGCCGCCGTCGTCGGCGCCTGCGTATTCGGCATCGCCGGCGCGGCCTCGGCCCAGCAGGCGCCGCAGGACCAGCCGACGACCATCGACGACATCATCGTCACCGCCCAGAAGCGCGAGCAGAACCTGCAGGATGTGCCGATCGTGGTCACGACCCTGTCGCAGGAAACCCTGCTGACGGTCACCTCGACCTCGTCGGAAGCCTCGACCACGGCCCGTATCCGCGGCGTCGGCACGGTCGGCGACAACCCCGGCCTGGAAAGCTCGGTCGGCATCGTCATCGACGGCGTCTACCGCTCGCGCAACTCGGTCGGCTTCGGCGACCTGGGTGAAATGGCCCGCATCGAAGTTCTGAAGGGTCCGCAGGGCACGCTGTTCGGCAAGAACACCTCGGCCGGCGTCATCAACATCATCACCGAAGCCCCGTCCTTCACCCCCGGTTACAACGCCGAGTTGGGCGTCGGCAATTACGGCGCCATGGGCGCCGCGGGTTCGGTCACGGGTCCGCTCACCGACCAGCTGGCCTTCCGCCTGTACGCCGCCCGTCGGGTGCGCAACGGCTTCTACAACGTCAATCTCGGCGACGGTCCCCGCACCAACACCGATGACCAGAACCAGGACTTCGGCACCGTCCGCGGCCAGCTGCTGTGGCTGCCCAACGACAACACCTCGGTCCGCCTGATCGCCGACTACAGCTCGCGCGACGAATATTGCTGCACCGGCGTCCAGATCCGCACCGGCCAGACCTATCCGTTCATCGACGCGCTCTCGACCGGCACCGGCCAGCGTCCGCCAGCGGCCGGCTTCGGCCCGCTGCCCTTCTCGCGGACGGCATTCGCCAACCGCGACACGGGTCAGGACGTCCATGACATGGGCGTCTCGGTGGAAGCCAATATCGACATCCCCGGCATGTTCGGCGGCGCGACCCTGACCTCGGTCACCTCGTGGCGCGACTGGGAGACCCAGCTGGGCCAGGACATCGACTATACTGGCGCCGACATCGCCTATCGCGTTCAGGACAACCAGAACGGCTACTCCGTTTCGGCCCTGACCCAGGAGTTCCGTCTGGCCGGTCAGAACGAAACCTTCGACTGGCTGGTCGGCCTGTTCGCCACTTCGGAAACCATCGACCGCGCCGACAGCTGGTATTTCGGCGCCGACTACACGCCGTTCATCTCCTTCCTGTTGACGGCCAACCTGAACCGCGCCACCGCGGCCACGCCGACACCCCCCGGTCCGATCCCGATCGATCCGGGCCGCGTCGGCTGCTTCACCCGCACGGGTCAGACGGCAGCGGGCCTCGGCGCCTGCCTGTACGGCTCGCCGCTGTCGCCGGCCTCGGGTCCGGGCTTCACGCTCGGCCAGGGCTATGCCGACAATTACGAGCAGGAATCGACCTCGTTCGCCATCTTCACCAACAACACCTGGCACGTCACCGACGCGTTCGATCTGACCCTGGGCCTGCGCTACACGATGGACGACAAGTCCCTCGAAGGCCGGCAGCAGAACGTCAACGGTAACGGCGCGACCTGCACCGCGGCCCAGCTGAACGCCGCGGCCATCGGTGGCGCGCTCGGTGCGGGCAACGTCGGCGGCATCCTCGGCGCCCTCTGCCTGCCGTTCGCCAACAGCGCGTTCAATAACCGCATCGTCGCCGAGAACGCTGACGACGGCGAGCTGAGCGGCACGGTCAAGGCCTCGTACCGCCTGAACGAGTCCATCCTGACCTATGTCTCGTACGCCCGCGGATACAAGAGCTTCGGCTTCAACCTCGACCGCGTGCACCGCACCGGCACCATCACCCCGGTGACGTCGCTCTACTTCCCGTCGGAATACGTCGACAGCTACGAGGCTGGCGTGAAGATGACGCTGCTCAGCCGCACCCTGCTGCTGAACGCGACCTACTTCGACCAGACGTTCGAGAACTTCCAGCTCAACACCTTCAACGGCGTCGGCTTCACCGTCGAGCCGATCCCCGAGCTGACCTCGCGCGGCGTCGACGCCGACATGGTCTGGTTCACGCCGGTCGACGGGCTGAGCATGCAGGGCGGCGTCACCTATACGGACGCCGAGTACGGGGTCTTCACCGCCGCCGACCTGGTGGATCCGAACAACTTCCCCGCCGCGTCGCTGCTGCCGGGCAGCCGTCCGTCGTTCGCGCCGGAATGGTCCGCCTCGCTGTCGATCAACTACGATCGCAACATCGGCAATGGCCTGCGCGCCGGCTTCAGCCTGGCCGGCAAGTACATGTCGGAATACAACACCGGCTCGGACCTCTCGCCCTTCAAGATGCAGGACGCCTTCACCACGATGAACGGCCGCATCACCCTGGGTTCCGAGGACGAGCGCTGGACCGCCGACTTCTGGGTCCAGAACCTGACCGACGAAGAGTATCTGCAGGTCGGCTACAACGGCCCGCTGCAGGGCACGGCCTTCCAGACCACTGTCCAGCCGGCCGGCACCAGCCACCCCGGCACCTACTACAATCAGGCTCTGGACACCCAGACCTACAATGCCTTCCTGGGCCAGCCGCGCACCTACGGCGCGACCCTGCGCTTCAAGTACTAGTCAAAGCGCCGCAAGGCGGACGACGCAGCCGGCCGGGGGAAACCCCGGCCGGTTTTGTTTTTGGAGGGCGGTCCCCGGCCGGTGTGGGTGGAAAGCGGACGTTAATCCGACCTGACCATCCTCCCGGAGGCAACTGAGCCGGGTGAGGATCATGAGCTTTGGAAAGAGAGCGGCGTCGCTCATCGAGTCTCCGGACTCGGAAGGGGCTGCGAACACCCCGGAAACACGACGCGGCGGCTACTGGCTGGCCCTGCTCGCTGTTCCAGCTACTTTTGCTGTCATTGCCGTTGGGATGGGTATTGCCTCAGGAGCTCCGGCCTCTCATTGGCTCTCCCCTATACCTGCCTCCGCATTCAGCCTTGGCTTGGTGGCAGCCGTGGTTCTTCTGGTCTCTGATCTCGCTCTGAGAGCGGCAGGCTGGCGAAACCCATGGGTTTTCGCAGTCGTGTGCGGGCTGACCCTCTTCGGCCTGTGTTTCGTCACACCTCTGCCGGTTCGCTACCTCGTGCCTTTTGCTCTCGTTCCGGGCTTCTGCGGCGGCTGGGTCCTCGGATGGTCCCGCCGCTAGAGCGTCGAGCTCGGCGGGGACGGAACGGAACGTCCGCAACGGGTCAGAAGCGGGCGGATGTCCCGCCCGCTTCTCAACCATTTCCCTACTCCGCCGGAGCGATCGCCTCCGGCTCTCCGGCCACCCGCCGCTGACCCGCAAACATCTTGCCCATGCGGCGGGCAAAGAAGCCGGCGATGTCGTCCACGATCGTGAAGATCGGGGGAATGAACAGCAGCGACAGGAAGGTCGACGAAATCAGGCCACCGACCACGGCGATGGCCATCGGCTGTCGGAACTCGACGTCCGCGCCCCAGCCGACGGCTACTGGCATCATGCCCGCGCCCATGGCGAAGGTGGTCATGAGAATGGGCCGCGCCCGCTTGTGGGCCGCGTCCATGATAGCGTCCCAGCGCTTCATCCCGTCCTTCTCGGCCATGACGATATAGTCGACCAGCAGGATGGAATTCTTGGCCGCGATCCCCATCAGCATCAGCACACCGATCAGAGACGAGATCGAGAAGCTCGAGCCGCCGATCATCAGCGCCACGAAGGCGCCGCCGATGGCCAGCGGCAGGGAGGCCATGATGGTCACCGGATAGGCGAAGCTGCGGAACAGCAGCACCAGCACTGCGTACATCAGCAGGATGCCGGTGGCGAAGGCGATGGCGAAACCGGTGATCATCTCCTGGATGAACTCGGCGTCCCCGGCGGGGACCTGACGCACGCCGTTGGGCAGGTTCTTGACGGACGCCAGCTTCTTGACCGCCGCATCCGCTTCGCCGGAACGAATGCCGTCCAGCTCGGCCGTGATCGAGGCGATCCGCGAGCGATCCTGTCGTAGCACCTGCGACGGGCCCGACCCGAACTGGATGTCGGCCACGGCGCTCAGCGGCACGGCGCCGCCGTTGCTGGTGGGGACCCGCAGGGTCTCCAGCACCGATAGGTCCTCGCGCGCCGCCTCCGTCAGCTGCAGACGGATCGGGACCTGACGGTCGCCCAGATTGTATTTTGGCAGGTTCTGCGCGACGTCGCCGATGGTGGCGACGCGGATGGTCTGGGAAATGTCGCCGGTCGAGACGCCCATCAGGGCGGCCTGGTCCGGACGCGGCGTGACGAGGATTTCGGGCCGCGCGATCGAGGCGGTGTTGACCACATTGGCCAGCCCCGGGACGGTCCGCATTTCGGCTTCGATCTGACGGGCCGCAGCCTGTAGCGCCGCCGGATTGTCGCCGAGAATGGCGAAGGTGTAGCTGGTCCCGTCCGATGGGCCGCCGCCCTGGTTGCCGGTGCCGGCGCCGATGCGGGCGCCCGGAATGGCCTTCCAGCCGTCGACCATCTCGCGGGCGAATTCCTGCTGGCTCAGCGCCCGTTCGCCCTTGTCGACCATGTCCGCATAGACATTGGCCTGATTGACGTCCTGACCGCCCACCGAGGCGTAGACCGAAGTGACCTCGGGCCGCTGGCGCAGGTCGCGGGTGACCTGCTGCACGATCGCATCCGTCTGGCGCAGGGTGGCGCCGGGCGGCAGCTCGATAGAGAAGGCTGCGCGCGACTGGTCGCCGGACGGCGAGAATTCGAACGGCACCTTGGTGGCCAGGAAGCCGCAGCCGATGAACAGCACCGTGCCCAGCGCGAAGACCTTCCAGCGGTTGGCCAGCGACCAGCGCAGCGAGGTCAGATATGCCCCCATCCAGAACGGATCGGCGTCTTCATGTTTGTGGTGCTTCAGCAGATAGGCGGCCATCAGCGGCGTCAGCGTCCGCGCCACGACCAGAGAGAAGGCCACGGAAACGCAGGCGGCCAGGGCGAAAGCCTTGAAGAACTGGCCGATGATGCCCGGCATGAAGCCGACCGGCGCGAACACCGCCAGAATGGTCGCCGTGGTGGCCACGACGGCCAGACCGATCTCGTCCGCTGCCTCCATGGATGCGTGATAGGGCGACTTCCCGTCCCGCATGTGCCGGACGATGTTCTCGATCTCCACGATCGCGTCATCGACGAGGATGCCGACCGTCAGCGACAGGGCCAGCAGGGTGACCACGTTCAACGACTGGTCCAGCGGCCCCAGAATGGCGAAGGCGGGGATCAGCGACAGCGGCATGGCCGTCGCCGTGATGAAGGTCGCGCGCCAGTCCCTGAGGAAGATGAACACCACGATCACCGCCAGACCGGCGCCCAGCAGCAGCGCCTCGATCGAGGCGATGTAGCTTTCCTCGATATATTCGACGCTGGACGTGACCTTTTCGATGGTCAGTTCGGGATGGGCCTCGTCGATCTGGGCCACGCGTTCGCGGACCTTCTCGGCGACCTTGACCTCGGACGCGCTGCGCGAGCGCAGGAAGTTGAAGGTCACCGCCTCCTGCCCGTTGTAGCGGGCCAGACGGCGCGGTTCGCTCCAGTGGTCGGTGACCGTGCCCAGATCGCCCAGACGAGCGGACCGGCCGCCGGCCAGCGGGATCAGGGTCTCGCGCAGTTGTTCGATCGAGCCCGCGGCGCCGAGGGTGCGGATCGACCGCTCGGAACCCGAGATGGTCACCCGGCCGCCGGGCAGGTCGTTATTGACCGCCGTCAGCGCCTGGCTGACCGAGGCCGCCGTCAGGCCGAACGAGGCCAGACGGTCCGGATCCAGCTCGACCCGGATTTCGCGATCCACACCACCCGAGCGGTTGACCTCGCCGACACCGCTGATGGACAGCAACGAGCGGCTGACCTCATTGTCGATGAACCAGCTGATCTCTTCCGGCGTCATGGTCGACGAGCGGACGACCCAGGTGATCAAGGCGTCGCCGGTGATGTCGATCCGCTGGACGCTGGGTTCCTGCATGTCCTGCGGCAGGTCTGCGCGCAGGCCGCTCATGGCGTTGCGCACGTCGTTGGTGGCGCGTTCGGTGTCAGTGCCCAGCTCGAACTCGATGGTCGTCTGGGACGAACCGTCCAGCACCTGGGAGTTGATGTGGCGTACACCGGGCAGGCCGGCGAGGGAGTCCTCAATCAGGCGGGTGACCTGGACTTCCATCTCGCTGGGCGCAGCGCCCGGCCGGCCCGCATAGACGCTGATCAGCGGGAAATCGATGTCGGGGTTGTTGTTGATCCGCATCCCCATGAAGCCGTTGACGCCCGCAAGCGTCAGCAGCACGAACATGAGGATGATCGGGATCGGATTTTTGATCGACCAGGACGAGATGTTTTTCATCGTCCGGACCTATTTCTTGGCGTCGGCGGTGCGGGCCGCGGCGGCGCTTACAGCAGCTGTGCGGGCGGCCGAGGCGCGGTTTGCCACGGGGCGCGCGGCTGGTGCGACGGTCACCCGGTCCCCCTCGCCAAGGAAGCCGGCGCCGGCGACGACAACCCGCGAACCGGCGGCGAGGCCGCTGACTGCCGTGGAGTCCGTCGTGCGCGACAGCACCGTCACAGGCTGGAAGTGGGCCCGGTTGTCGGTTCCCAGCATGAAGACGCCAGCGCGGTTCTCGCGGTACAGAACGGCGGCCGTCGGCACCGTCACGGCCGGCTGGTCGCCGACCTGGATGCGGGCTCGGGCGAACATGCCCGGGCGGAAGCCGCCGCCGGTGAGGGCGATCCGGGCCACGCCCAGACGGTTCTCGGCGTTGACCTCGGGTGTCACGATGCGGACGCGGCCGGTCGTCTCGCCGATCTGATCGGACGAGATCACGGCGCTCTGGCCCGAGCGGACCAGCGCCAGATCCGTCTCCGGCACCTGGGCGTCCAGCTCCAGCCGGCCGTCACGGACGATGCGGAACAGTTCGGTTCCGGCCGAGATGATCTGACCGCGCGTGACGTTGCGGCTGATGACCAGACCCGAGACAGGGGCCTTGATCGTCGCCTGCGACAGGCGGGTGCGGGTCTCGGACAGCGACGCCTGCGCGGCCGCGACATTGGCGCTCGACGCGCGTTGGTTGGCCAGCGCCGTGTCCAGCGAGGCCTGGCTGAGGAAGCCCCGCTCTTTCAATTCCTGGGCCCGGCCCAGCGCCGCCTGATCGCGGGACGCGTTGGCGTTGGCCGTCTCCACCGCCGCCTGCTGCTGTCGCAGCTGGGCTCGCAGCAGGGCGTCGTTCATCTGCACCAGCGGCTGGCCCTGACGGACGTAGTTGCCTTCATCGACATAGACGCCGGTCGCCGTCAGCCCGCCCGTTTCTGCGCCGACCGGCACCTCTTCCCAGGCCGAGACGGTGCCCGAGGCCGTGACGGTGCGCGGCAGGTTCTGCAGCGAGGCGACCACGACCGAGACGGTCTGGCTGGAGGCGCCGCCGCCGGCCTTGGCTCCCGCCTTGGTCTCGGCTTTCTTGGCGTCCTCGCTAGCGCCGCAGGCCGCCAAGGCCAGGCTGACGAGAACGACCGCCGCACCGGCTCGCATGTTCCGCTTGATGTTCGCCACGTCTGATCCCCTGTTGGGCGCCGCAGCCGGGGGGACCGCGCGCCGACTGTCGGCGCCGCTCGGGCGCTCTGTCATCAGCCGTTGAATAGCCGTTCCAACGACGCTTCTCAAATCCGAATGCACGCCCTTACGGCGAAGTAATCCGCCACAATCGCGGTTGCCGGGCATCGGCGCTGCGGCGTCCGCGTTGGCGATTTCGCCCTGCCGTGCTACCGGCGCGGCCATGACGACCCCTCCCATCGACCGTATCCGGAATTTCTCCGTTGTCGCGCACATCGACCACGGCAAATCCACCCTGTCCGACCGCCTGATTCAGGTGACCGGCGGCCTGACCGCGCGCGAAATGTCGGCGCAGGTTCTCGACAATATGGATATCGAGAAGGAGCGGGGGATCACCATCAAGGCGCAGACCGTGCGCCTGAATTACAAGGCGAAGGACGGGCTCGACTACGTCCTGAACCTGATGGACACGCCTGGGCACGTGGACTTCGCCTATGAGGTCAGCCGGTCGCTGGCCGCGTGCGAGGGGTCTCTGCTGGTCGTGGACGCGTCGCAGGGCGTCGAGGCCCAGACCCTGGCCAACGTCTATCAAGCGATCGACAACAATCACGAGATCGTCCCGGTCCTCAACAAGATCGATCTGCCCGCCGCCGAGCCCGAGCGCGTCCGGACCCAGATCGAGGACGTCATCGGCATCGACGCCTCGGACGCCGTCCTGTGCAGCGCCAAGTCCGGCATCGGCATCGAGGATGTGCTGGAAGCCATCGTCACCCGCCTGCCGGCGCCCAAGGGCGACCCGAACGCCCCGCTGAAGGCCCTGCTGGTCGACGCCTGGTACGACCCCTACCTCGGCGTCGTCGTCCTGGTCCGCGTCTTCGACGGCACCCTCAAGACCGGCCAGCGCGTCAAGATGATGCAGAACGGCTCGACCCACCTGATCGACCGCGTCGGCGTCTTCCTGCCCAAGAACACCCCGGTCGACCAGCTGGGTCCCGGCGAGGTCGGCTTCATCACCGCCCAGATCAAGGAGGTCGCCCACGCCGCCGTCGGCGACACCATCACCGACGAGAAGAAGCCGACCGCCGAACCGCTCAAGGGCTTCAAGGAAGTCCAGTCCGTCGTCTTCTGCGGCCTSTTCCCGGTCGACGCCGCCGACTTCGAGGACCTGCGCGCCGCCATCGGCCGCCTGCGCCTGAACGACGCCAGCTTCACCTATGAGATGGAATCCAGCGCCGCCCTCGGCTTCGGCTTCCGCTGCGGCTTCCTCGGCCTGCTGCATCTGGAGATCATCCAGGAGCGCCTCAGCCGCGAGTTCAACCTCGACCTGATCGCGACCGCCCCGAGCGTCGTCTACAAGATCAGCCTGCGCGACGGCTCCGAGATCGAGCTGCACAACCCGGCCGACCTGCCCGACGTGATGCAGATCATGGAAATCTCGGAGCCGTGGATCAAGGCGACCATCCTGACCCCCGACGAATACCTCGGCGGCGTCATCAAGCTGTGTCAGGACCGCCGCGGCTCGCAGGTCGAGCTGTCCTACGTCGGCWSCMGMGCGCTGGTGGTCTATGAGCTGCCGCTGAACGAGGTCGTGTTCGACTTCTACGACCGGCTGAAGCTGGTCCACCGCGGCCGCGCCGAGATGCGGGGCCGCAGCATGGTCGAGAAGATGAAGGAGCTGATCCCCCCGCACCTGTTCGTCATCCCGATCCAGGCCGCCATCGGCGGCAAGATCATCGCGCGCGAGACGGTGCGGGCGCTGCGCAAGGACGTGACGTCCAAATGCTACGGCGGCGACGCCACCCGGAAGAAGAAGCTGCTCGAGAAGCAGAAGGCTGGCAAGAAGCGGATGCGCCAGTTCGGCAAGGTGGAGATCCCGCAGGAGGCGTTCATCGCGGCGCTGAAGATGGACGAGGATTGAGGGCTGCTGACGCTGGGGCCGCTCTGAGCCATTAATGCCTACCGGCTAGCATGCCTTCCAGAGCGGAAAGTAGGGGCTCAAACGCAGCAAAGGAGCTCGCGGGCAAACCCGCGACATGCGTGGCAAAGCTGGTCTTTTCCGCAGATCTGAACTTGGGCATCGAAACGTTTAAAGGGCCCGCCACATGATCGATCATGTGCGGGGGAATGTCCTTATCTTCAAACAAGAACTCGATCGAAAGGATCGAGCGTCCTTTCAAGGCTGTACTTGCGTATGTTTGCCGCGCCGTGGGGACCGGTAACAGCATCGCCCAAGCGTTTTTCCCGTCTCTACGTTTGATAAGGCCATCACTCTCGACGCTCGATACCAAGGTAGATGGCTTGTCCCGGCTCTTCCAAACGCCATTCCATTGGTCATAAGCCTCGTCAAAATCAAATATTCCGGCAATCATCCGGCTGCCGAGCTTTGCGAATAGCTCTTGGTCGTTCAGCGTTATGTTTAGGTTTTTCATCCCTAACGCTGGTCGAATCTCGAATGGCATCGGCTGTCCGGACCTGAGTTTGCTCCACGCAGCCGAGATTATCTCTTCGTCGCTTTCGCCCTCGACCAAGACAAGCAATGGTTGTTTGGCCCCCCTTAGGAACGCTGAGAGATTGAAGGCTTGCACTGCCTCAGTTCCGCTAGCGATAGGATAAGCGGGTTTCGCCATCTCCTGAACCTGACCTGTCGGAGTTTTCTCCAGAATGACCGTTCTTGAGGTAGCTGATCCGTGAACAACGAAGGGGCTGTGCGTCGAGATGAACATCTGTGGATGTTCGCCACCGTCATCGGACAAAAGCGTCTTGTAGAAATCTACAATCCGTGACTGCCATTCGGGGTGAAGGCTTAACTCTGGTTCATCTATTAAGATCAGGGAATCTCTGGTGTTGCTTAATGACTTCAGCAAAAATCCAGCTCTAAAAACAATCTGCTTCTCGCCAGTGCTTAAGGTGTCTATCTCGCTGATACGGCCATTTTCCTCAAACTGAATATTGAGTCGTCCGTTTCCTCTCGACACCCCGCGGAAGCGCTTGGCGGGGAACATGTAATCGAATGCGCGGGTGAATCGCGACATTCTCTTGTCCCTGACACTGTTCGGCGGTGCGACGTTAGGGTGCGCGTCTACCCATTCAGACAAATCTTCAGAGTCAGCTGACCTTACATCGATAAGAAGCTGGGTAATGTCTTGGGCCAGCTTAGCGCCGCTCCGCTCCGCTTGTGTAGGCTCATCGACAGAGAGTGCTGTGATAGACCTGGCGGGCGTTGGATTGAAACTGACGTTTGCCTCGCTGAAGAACGTCTTGAATATCGCTTTTATCGATGCTTCGCCAAAAACAACGGCGTTCCCTGCCGTCGGTTCTCCGTTTACAAACGCCCATTGCAGCTTATAGCCGTCCCATCCGGAATCAAAGGAATCATAAGTAATTCTAAGGCGCCGCAGTTGCTGAGGGGTGGCGCGTACTTGATCATTTTGGGATAGGCGGTTCGCTTCATCATCGGAAAGCATGATGTCGAGCTTAACGATGCCAATTTTGGCCTCCAATTTAGCTTCGAAAGTCGCTTGTATTGCTTCAAGTATTGCTGTTTTTCCGCATCCGTTCTCCCCGGCGATTATGATCGAGTCAAACGGGACACCCTGCGGGTCAGAAAACGATATGGATAGATCTCCGATACCGGGGTGGTTGAACAGCTTCAGCGAGTATAATTTCATTATGTTTGAGTACCGTTAGGGATGCGTCTGCCCGCCTTTAGAAGCGGGCGCGCCAGTTTTCTGCCTCGAGACGAACCGCTTGCTCCAACGGCGGTGCTATCACGAAGAGTCTTGGCTTCACGGGAAGTGTGTGAAGCCGGTACAGCCGCCATGCTTCCGGCCGTTCCATCGAAACTTCTCGCTCGGTACGGGACAGGAAGAAGTCACTGGCCGGACCGCCCTTTGTCGCTTTCACCTCGATGAGGCGATCAGAGCCGTCTGGCTCGAAGCTCTTGATGTCGTAGCCCGCACCGTCCCCATAGACGTCAGAGGTCCATTCGACTTTTTTGGCGAGGTCCATGCGCTCGGCGGCGATCAGGCGAGCAATCTCGTGGTTTAGAACATGCTCTTCGCCCAGCTTTCCTAAGATGCGATTCCGCGCGTCCCGGGCGGCGGGATCGTATTTGCGGACAAGACGAACGAGGTCTTTCGGCCGGGCTTTGCGCTCCGCGCCGAGCGGAGGGATCGGGTCAGCAGGCAACAGTCCGAACGCTGACACCGAGGCTTCTATGGAGGGGGGCGTTGGGGCCGTTACCGCCGGTTGGCTCGGCGAGGGGAAGGGCGCCGTTACCGTCTGCAAAAACGCGTCGTCAGCCAGCGCCGTCGGGTGAGCGGTCAGGTATCGATCAATGGCCGGATAGATCGCCTGTTGGATATTCTCCAACGCTCCGTACCCGGGAAGCGGCGGCAGCCCTAGTCGCGAAGCGACGAACGTGATGTTGGAGAGCTTGCGACCGATCGAGCCTTCGCCGCGTCCGAGCTGCTCGTCGAGCTTCCGAAGGCGGGCCGTTTTCCAACCGCGCTGAACACCCGGCTCGGGTGAAAGCATGCTGAAATATTCGGCGACGATGAGGTCGAGTTCCTCGTCGGACCAGTTGCCCTTGCCGGTTGAAGTGTCTGCCAACGAGAGCCTCCCTGCCTCGGACAATCAAGCGAGAGTGGCAGCTTGGCAAGTCGCGATCAGAGATTGCGTGTGAGTAGGACGGTGACGACGCCCTGCGCGACGACGCAAAGAGCGAGTGCGATCACCATCAAGGTTTCTTGCCAGTCGCGTTTCATGTTCGCCCTTCGACCTGTTCGATGAACTCTCGCCGGCGTTTGTTGAACCAGCGCACCCGGAACCACGCTTCCTCCCCCTCGAACTCCGGGAACTCGCCCGGTCTGACGAAGGCCAAGGCGGGTCCGACTTTCCCGTCGTAGGTCATGACGCAAAACACCGTCCCGGCGCCGTCCTGTGGAAGGAACCGATGGCGGGCGAGGTGGACCGTGCGGATGTCAGGCATTTGTCGATGTTCCGTATTTGTTCTTCCCGAGTCAACGCGGCGACCTCCTTGATCCACAGCTGAGGGAGTTCAGCGGCTGGCCGACTGTCGCGCAACCTATCCTGGTATTTCGTTATCTAATATAGCTGATCGTGGATCGGCGCGGCGGAGGCCGTAGCCTTGGACAGCGAGACGAAGTGACCGTCGGAGACATCAAGACAAAGAGACCATCGACGTGAGGGTCCTCGTTGCATGCGAGTACAGCGGGATTGTCCGGAACGCCTTTCTCGACCTCGGCCATGATGCGTGGTCGTGCGATCTGCTGCCCAGCGAAGACGGGTCCAACCGCCATATCGTCGGTGACGCGCGCGATCTGCTGAATGACGGCTGGGACCTGCTGATGGTCGCCCATCCGCCCTGCACCCGGCTGTGCAATTCCGGGGTTCGCTGGCTGAGCGTGCCGCCGCGTGGGAAGTCCGTCGAGGAAATGTGGGCGGAGCTGGACGAGGGTGCGGCCTTATTCTCCGATTTCTGGAACGCGCCCATCGATCGCATCGCGATCGAGAACCCGGTGATGCACCGGCACGCCAAGACCCGGATCGCGAACTTTGAGGACTTCGCGCAGAGCATCCAGCCTTGGCAGTTCGGGCACGGCGAGACGAAGCGGACCTGTCTGTGGCTGAAGAACCTGCCGCCGCTGGTGCCGACGAACATCGTCAGCGGTCGCACGCCTCGGGTTCACCACATGCCGCCGTCGCCGGACCGCTGGAAGGAGCGGTCGCGGTTCTATCCGGGCATCGCCAAAGCGATGGCAGAACAGTGGAGCGAAGTCGCGATGAAGGAAGCGGCATAGGTTTTATCTTAGCGTCCCGACTCCCGCCCCCGCCTGCGTTTCCGCGCCGATTTCGCTCTATCTCCGGCGCCCTTCCGGGCGGGCGTATCCTTGCGGAATGACCGATGCGCCCCTCGCCAACACCGATCCCCATCGCACGCCGAAAGGGCCGCGGCCGCGCAAGCCGCGCGATCCGGATGCGCCCGCCCACTATCGGCTGTCGAAGGAGACGTGGGAGCTGATCCTCGCGGAATATCGCGAGGGGGCGACGGTGACCTTCCTGTCGTCGAAATGGCGGGTGTCGGCCCATGCGCTGCGCAAGCGCATTACGAAGCACAAGGCGACCAAGCGGGACTGGGGCGACGCGCAGGCGATGGAGCAGGCGGCGGCGCGCGAGGCCGAGCTGGAAGAGGCGCGGCGCAACACGCCCGAGGCGCGGGCGGCGCGGCTGTTCGACGACATGGAGAGCGAACCGCCCGAGGCGGGCGATCCCGTCGCGCTGGCGAGGCTGGCGGCGATGGCCTCCGGGCGGGCGATGCGCGGGCGGCTGTGGGCCGAGGCCAAGGCGCTGACGGCGCTGGCGGAAAGCTATCAGCGGATGGCGGGGCAGGAGCAGGCGCGCGAGGCGGGGACGCTGGAGACCCTGCCGCTGAGCGCCGTGTTCAACGTGACCATGGCCAGCGACGAACGGCTGATGGCGCGCTTCCACATCAGCGAGCGGCCCGGGGTGAAGGACCCGGACCGGGACCTGAAGGAGGGCTGGTGGCAGCTGCGCCGGCATCGCGAGCAGCTGGAGGAGGCGCAGATGGGATGGGTCGGCGATCAGGCGCGGCACATCCAGCGGCTGGAGGGGATGCTGCGGGCGGCGGGGCTGACGCCGCCGGAGTTCGCGCTGCCGGCGCAGGTGGCGCGGGCGGTGGAGATGCTGCAGCGGCGGTGAGGGGGCGGTGGGGTGGTGGGGCGGGCGCCCCTCCACCACGCTGCGCGTGGTCCCCCTCCCCATCGCCTTCGGCGACAGGGAGGAGACGACCGTGCGGCGGCGGCCCCCTCCACCACGCTGCGCGTGGTCCCCCTCCCCCACGAGGGGGGAGGAGAAGCGTGTCGACTAGTCGTGGCCGTGGCCGTCGGTTTCGGTTTCCGCCGCGCCCGGGGCCCAGCCTTCGCTGCCGCCGTCGGCGAACCAGAAGGGCGCGCGGGGGCGCTGGCGGGGGGCGATCTCGTTCATGCCGCTGTCGTAGACGCGGCCGTTGGCGACGGTGAAGGCGATGCTGGTGGTGTTGCGGATATTGTCCAGCGGGTTGGCGTTGAGGATCACCATGTCGGCCAGCTTGCCGGGCTCCAGCGAGCCGATGTCACGGTCCAGTCCGAGGGAACGGGCGCCGTTCAGGGTGCCGGCGCGGATGATGTCGATGGGGGCCATGCCGCCCTGGGCCAGGCTCCACAGCTCCCAGTGGGCGGCCAGACCCTCGCGCTGGCCGTGGGCGCCGATGGAGACGCTGACGCCCTGATCGGACAGGCGGCGGGCCTCGCGGGCGATGGAGATGTGGTTCCACTCATTGTCCGGCGCGGTCTCGGGACGGCGGGCGCGGGAGTCGAGGATGCGGCGCGGGACGTACTGCGTCAGGATCGGATGGTTCCAGACCTCGCTCTCCTGATACCAGTAGTTCTCGCCATAGCTGCCGCCATAGGCGACGACGAGGGTCGGGTTGTAGGCGACGCCGGTCTGGCGCCACAGCTGGTGGACGTCGTCGTAGAGGACGGCGACGGGGATCGAATGCTCGATGGTGGTGTGGCCGTCGACGATCATCGACATATTGTGCTGGAACAGGGAGCCGCCCTCGGGGACGACCATCATGTTCAGCTGGCGCGCGGCCTCGATGATCTGCTGGCGCTGGTCGCGGCGGGGCTGGTTGTAGCTCTTGACGCTCCAGGCGCCGGCGGCCTGCATGCGGCGCAGGGTGGACAGGGCGTCGTCGAGGGACTCGACCTTGACGGTGCCGGCGGTGGTGGCGCCGTACAGGATGGAGCCGGTCGAGAAGATGCGCGGGGCGACCACGCGGCCGGCGCGGGCCAGCTCGCTGTGGGCGAAGATCTCGCTGGTGTCGCTGGACGGGTTGTGGATGGTGGTGACGCCGAAGGCCAGCGAGGCGTAGTCGACCCAGCTCTGTTCCGGGATGATCTCGTCCGAGCCCATCGAGCCGTGCCAGTGGGCGTCGACGAGGCCGGGCATGATGGTCTTGCCGGTCATGTCCATGGTCGGGATGCCGGCGGGGAGGGTGGTCGAGGCCAGCGAGCCGATGGTCTCGATGCGGTTGCCGTCGATGACGATGACCCCGTTCTCGATCACCTCGGCGCCGTTCATGGTGATGATGCGGGCGCCGACGAGGGCGATGCGGCCCTCGGGTTTGTCGGCGGTGGCGCTGAAGCCGATGTTGATCCCGCGCTCGTCCGGCTTGGGGAGTTCGGCGGGGGCGCCTTCGACGAAGGTGAAGGACTGGTTCAGGTCGCGGCTGAACAGCTCGGGGCCCTGTGACCACTGCAGGCGGCGGCTGTCGCCGGACCAGCTGAGCCACTCGCCGGAGTCGCGGGTGACGCGGGCCTGGGGCAGGGCCTTGCCGTCGGGGGCGATGGCCTGGGGCCGGCCGGCGGCGACGAAGGGGGCGACATAGGCCTGGAAGCGCTCGGTCCAGCCGACCCAGTTTCCATCGGGCGAGACGGCGAACTCGGCGGCCCATTCGCTGGTCAGGTGGGTGCGTTCGTCCTCGCCGTCGAGGTTGACCGACATCAGGGTGCGCCGGTCGCCGTCGCGGCCGGTGAGGAACAGGCGGTCGTTGGCGGCGCCGAACTGGGGGACCTCGCCCTCGTCGGTGATGTGGACGGGTTCGCCGCCCGCGGCGGGGATGCGGTAGACGCCCGGGTCGCGGCTCCACAGGGCGGTGGTCAGGAAGCCGTCGCTGGTGGTGCGATAGACGATGGTGCGGCCGTCGGGGCTGAAGGTCGGCTCGACGTAGTGGCCGGGGTTGGGGGTGATGACGCGACCGGCGCCGCCCGAGGCGGGAACCACGCGGATGGAGCCCAGCTCCTGGTCGTCCCAGGTGGTGTAGACGATGGAGCGGCCGTCGCGGGACCAGGACGGGTAGAGTTCGAAATGGTCGCTCTGGCGGGTCAGGCGGCGAGCCGTGCCGGTGGGCAGGTCGCGGATCCACAGATTGCCGAGGGCCTCGAAGACGACCTTGGTGCCGTCGGGCGAGGGGCGGGCCCAGCGCAGCATCTTCACGTCGAACTGGTCGGGCGCGACCTCGATCGGGAAGCGGACGGCGTCCTGCACGCGGCGGGTGTCGGCGACGTGGAAGGGGATGTTCGCGACCTCCTTCGAGGCCACGTCAACGCGCTGGATGCGGCCGTCGGCCCAGAAGACGATGGAGCGGTTGTCGGGCGTCCAGCTGATCGCCGGATAGACGCCGTGGATGGCCCAGGTTTCCTGCATGTCGCGGTCGAGGGCCGAGAAGACCGGGGTCTCGCGGCCAGACTCGATGTCCATGACATAGAGGGTCGACTGGTAGCGAACGCGCCGGATGAAGGCCAGGGACTTGCCGTCGGGCGAGGGCGTCGGGCGGATCGAACCGCCGGGGCCGGTGACATAGGCGTCGATGTCGCCCGTCTCGCGGTCGAGGCGGCGGATGACATAGATCTGGTCGTTGACGTCCTTGGAGTATTCGAAGGTCGTCCCCGGCGTGGCGTCGTCGCTGAAATGCCGTCGGGCGAGAAGGCGGGCTCGCCCGTGTCCTTCTGCTGGGTGCGGCGCTCGGTCATCTGCACGCCGCCGCCGCCCGAGCGGTGGTACATCCACATTTCGCCGGCCCCGAGCGAGCGGGACGAGGTGAAATGCTTGCGGCCGACCACGAACTGGCCGTCGGGCGTCCATTCGGGCTGGTTCACCAGCCGGAAAGTCTCTTTCGACACCTGCGTCGGGTTGGAGCCGTCGGCGTCCATGATCCAGATGTTGTCGCCACCGCCCCGGTCCGAGGTGAAGGCGATGTGGCGGCCGTCGGGCGACCATTTCGGCTGCATCTCCCAGGCCACGCCGGACGCGATGGCGCGCGCCTCGCCGCCGGCGACGGGCATCACATAGATGTCGCCCAGCAGGTCGAAGACAATGGTGCGGCCGTCGGGACTGACGTCCAGCGACATCCAGGTGCCGCGGGTGACATCGATGGGGATGTCGCGCGACGGTCCGGGCGGGTTCTGCACATCCCATTTCGGCGTTTCGGCCGGAGCGGCTGCTGCGGCGACCGGAGCCGGCGCGGCGGCGGCGCCGTCCTGCGCCTGCGCGGGGGCCGGGCCTTGCGTCGGAGCAGGCGTCGGGGCGGGCGTGGGCGGGGCGGCGAGCGGGGAGGGCGGCTCGGGCGTCTGGGCCATGGCGGGGAAGGCGAGCGCCATCACGGCGGCCGTCGTCAGGAGTACGCGCTTCATCGTTTCATGCCCCGATAGCGGACGCCTGACCGCCCCGGGGGCGTCGCGTCCTTGTCGGGCGGCAACAGAGCATTGCCCGGGCGGCCAAGTCCAGCCGCGCCCCCGCCTTGCGGGTGTTTCTCCTGCGTGAATTCTTTGTCATGCGGCGACAGGTTGTGGCAGTCCGCCGGCTGGGTCATGGTCCGGGAAATACTATCTCCGGGGACCTCCAATGCGCATTCAAACAATCTTCGCCGGCGTCGCCGCCGCCGCCCTCATGGCCTTTCCGGCCATGGCCCAGGACGGCCAGTACCGCGAGCCGCTGACCCGCATCATCACCGAGGCCGCCGACGGCGTCTGCCTCGAGGCCCTCATGGCCCAGTCCCTGCTGGACGCCTGTAACAGCCAGATCCAGGGCATGGCCCCGGCCCTCGCCGCCATGGGCGCGATCGAGGAGATGACCTTCATGAGCGCCGAGGACACCCCTGAGGGGCGGCTTGAGACCTGGGCCGTGAAGTTCGCGGGCGGCGAGATTCTGACCTGGGTCATTGGCCAGCCTCACGACGGCAAATTCACCAGCGTCGCCGTCTCGGGCTAACCGGTTTGATCAGCCTGCCGACCATTCTCATCGTCGGACTGATCGCGGCCCAGGCCCCGCAGTCCCCGCCGATCTTCCAGCCCGGCGCACCCGGCGCGGCGGCGCGCGTCGTCACGCCCGGCGAGGCGGTGGCCATGAGCCGCTCGACCTTCACCGCCGCCGACGTCGCCTTCATGCAGCATATGATCGCGCATCACGCGCAGGCGGTGGAGATGGTGGGTCTGCTGGAAACCCGCGGGGCCAACCCGGGGGTCCGGCTGATCGGCCGACGCATCGCCCTCAGCCAGACGGCCGAGATGGACCTGATGCGGGACTGGCTGTCCGGGCGCGGCCAGCCGCTGGAGATGCCCGGGATGTCAGGCCATGACCACTCGGCGCACGCGGGTCATTCCATGCCCGCCAGCGATACGCCTCTGATGGCCGGCATGCTGTCCCCGGCGCAGATGCAGGCCCTCGCCGCGGCCAGCGGCCCGTCCTTCGACCGCCTGTTCCTGCAGGGGATGATCCAGCACCATCAGGGCGCGCTGGACATGGTCGACGGATTGCTGGCCAATCCGGGCGCCGGGGAAGATCCCATGCTGTCCGAATTCACCGCCTCCGTCGTCGCCGATCAGTCGGCGGAGATTCTTCGTATGCAGTCCCTTCTTTCAGACCTCTGACCTCACACACGCCAAGGAGCGGCCATGAACGTTCGCAGCACCCTGCTATCCACCGTCGCCGCCCTCGGCGTCCTGATCAGCGCCAGCGCCGCCTCGGCGCAGGCGCCCGCCGCGCAGGTCATCCCGACCGACGCCCGCAGCGCCCTGTCCGCCGGCCTGCACGACGCCGGCCAGTACGCGTCCGGCATGGTGCTGGAGCATTCCGTCCAGCCCGCCCCCGGCTTCTTCGACCCCGAGGCCCTGTTCGCGCCGCCGACGAACGCCGCCGAGGCCGCGGCCTTCCAGGAGCGGATGCGCAACAACCCCAAATACGGCCCGCTGGCTTTGGCCAACACGGACATGGCCGTATCCGACGGCAAGCTGTTCGTGGGCAATTTCAACGGTTTCAACGCCTATGACGTGAGCAAGGGCGGCGCGCCCGAACTGGTCATGTCGGTGGTCTGCCCCGGCGGTCAGGGCGACGTCTCGGTCGTCGGCAACCTGCTGTTCATGTCGGTCGAGCAGAACCGCGCCCGTCTCGACTGCGGCACGACCGCCGCCACGGGCGACGTCAACGCCGAACGCTTCCGCGGCATCCGCATCTTCGACATCAGCGACCTGAACGCCCCGCGCCAGATCGCCGCCGTCCAGACCTGCCGCGGGTCGCACACTCACACCCTGGTGCCGGATCCGACCGATCCGCGCAGCCTGTATATCTACAACCAGGGCACCGCCGATGTGCGCAAGACCGAGGAGCTGGCCATCTGCTCGGACGGCCAGCCGGACCAGAACCCGGAGACCGCCCTGTTCTCGATCGACGTGATCAAGGTGAACCTCGACCGGCCGCAGGACGCGGCCATCGTCAACCGCCCCCGCATCTTCGCCGACGCCAACGGCCGCGTCGCCGGTCTGTGGCGCGGCGGCCGCGCCGGCATCGCCAGCCAGGCGACCGCCCAGACCAACCAGTGCCACGACATCACCGTCTATCCCGAGATCGGTCTGGCCGCCGGCGCCTGCAGCGGCAACGGCATCCTGCTGGATATCTCCAACCCGCAGAACCCGACCCGCGTGTCGGACATCTTCGACCCCGACATGGCCTACTGGCACTCGGCCACCTTCAACAACGCCGGCGACAAGGTCGTCTTCACCGACGAGTGGGGCGGCGGCACCGCCGCGCGCTGCCGGGCCGAGGACCCCTCGACCTGGGGCGCCAACATGGTCGCCACCATCGAGAACCGCACCCTGCGCGGCCGCGCCTTCCACAAGCTGCCTTCGGCCCAGGGGTCTGACGAGAACTGTGTCGCCCACAACGGCATGATCGTGCCGGTCCCCGGCCGCGACCTGATGGTGCAGGCCTGGTATCAGGGCGGCATCTCCATCATGGACTTCACCGATGCGACCCGCCCGGTCGAGATCGCGTCCTTCGACCGCGGCCCGATCGAGGAGGGCAAGCTGTTCATCGCCGGTTCGTGGTCGGCCTACTGGCTCAACGGCCGCATCTATTCCAGCGAGATGGCCCGCGGCTTCGACGTGCTGAAACTGGTCCCGAGCGAGTATCTGTCGGCGGCCGAGATCGCCGCCGCCGAGAGCGTTCGCGCCGACCAGATCAACCCGCAGACCCAGATGCGCGTCAGCTGGCCCGACAGCCCTGATGTGGCCCAGTCGTATCTCGACCAGCTGATGCGCGCGCCGGCGGCCAACGCCGCCCTGACCGCACAGGTCCAGGCGGGTATCGACCAATGGCGCCAGAGCGCCCGCAACCGCCGGGGGGCGGCCGATCTGGCCGCGGCCCTGACCGCTGCGGCGACGCAGGAAACCGGCACGGCGGCCAAGGCGCGGCTGACCGCACTGGCGGGCATCTTCGGACGACGGGCAGGGTAGCCGGGCCTGCCGGGTCGTCATCCCGGGGCGCAGCGACCCCGGGACCCGGCGGCGCGCGAGAGCGCGACCCTGCCGAAAGCGCCAATGCGTCCGGCATCGCCTTCGCTGTGCTCGGCGCCGCCGGGGCCCGGCTTTCGCCGGGATGACGACAGATGAGAGGTGAGTGATCACCCTCAAGCCATACAGGGGTCCAGACGAGCTTCAGGAACGCCCGTCGCCTGACGGCGTTGTGTCGGGAACCTGAAAGAGGCTCCCATGTACAAGCTTATCCCGATTACCTCCGCTCTCGTTCTCGCCCTCGCGGCGCCGACGGCGGTTCTCGCCGATCCCGGCAACGGCAAGGGCGGCGACAAACAGGAACGCGGAAACCGCGGCGGCGACGATAACGGCCGCGGGAACGGCAACAACGGCAATGGCCGCGGCAACGGCAACGGCAACGGTAATGGAAACGGCCGGGGCGGCGACAATCGCCCGGACGTCCGCGTCGCCGTCGCGCCTGATGGCCGCGCCGTCGTCGTGGCCCGCGATGATCGCGGTCCCGGCCGGGGCAACGGTCGCGGCGATGTCGAGGTCCGCGACCTGCGCCGCGAGGTCGAGCGTCAGGTGTTCCAGACCCGCGACGGACGCCCTGTGGTGTATTTCAGCCGCGAAAACGACCGCGGCCTGATCGCCGGCTGCCCGCCCGGACTGGCCAAGAAGAACAACGGCTGCCTGCCGCCCGGTCAGGCGCGCCAGATCGCCCGCGCCGCCGAAGCCTCGCGCTACGACTGGCTGTGGCGCTCGCGCGGCGACGACTACAACTACCGTTACGACGAGGGCTATCTGTACCGGATGGACCGTCAGGGCGGGCTGCTGGGCTGGTTGCCCGTGCTGGGCGGCGCGCTTTCTCCCGGCAACGCATGGCCGGCGCAGTATCAGTACCAGCCGGCGCCCGACTACTATTCCAGCTATTTCGGCCTGCCGCAGAACCAGCAGTACCGCTACGCCGACGGCGCCCTGTACGGCGTCGATCCGCAGACGCAGATGATCAGTCAGGTCGCCGCCCTGCTGACCGGCCAGAACCTGAGCGTCGGCCAGCCGCTGCCTGCCGGTTATGACGTCTACAATGTGCCGTATGACTACCGGAACCAGTACGCGGACAACGCCAACGCCATGTACCGGTACAACGACGGCTATGTGTACCAGGCCGATCCCAAGACCCAGCTGATCACCGCCGTGATCCAGCTGCTGACCTGATCCGCGAGCGACAAGGCATGACCATGAAGACGATGATGCGCTGGGCGCTGGCCCCCGTTTGCCTGATGGCGCTGGCCGCGTGCGGCGCCGAGGGCGGCAGGAAGGATGACGCGGCCACCGTGGCCGCGCCTTCCGGCAAGACGATCGCGGCGACGCTGAAGGACGAGGGCTCGTTCGGGACGCTGGAACGGGTGCTGACGAACGCGGCGCTCGGAGACGTGCTGGCGGGCAAGGGCCCCTATACGGTGTTTGCGCCGTCCGACGCGGCCTTTACGGCCTCTGCCGGCGACCTCGGCGATGAGGCCATGAAGGCGCAGGGGGCTGCGATGCTGCGGGCCCATATCGTGCCGGGCGCCCTGACCCGGGCCGACATCCTCGCCGCCATGAGCCGCGGCGGCTCGGGCACGGTCGAGGTGCGCACCATGGCCAACAGCCTGCTGACCTTCTCGAAGGAGGGCGAGGCCGTCATCGTGACCGGCGACAACGGCGCCCGCGCGCGTCTGACCGGCGATGAGACGGTGGCCTCGAACGGCGTGGTCCAGCCGGTGGACGCCCTGCTGGTCAAGCCCGCCGCCAGCTAGCGGACGCCCAGCAGGTCCGACCAGCGCCAGCTGGCCTCGCCCAGCGCGAGCCGCGGCGCGCCGGGGCCATCGGCGAAGGCGATGACGGCCAGACCCCGCACCGGCTGGGTCCGGCACTCGCGCGGCGCAAAGGCGACCTCGAGCGCGATGGCCTGGCGCACGCCGGCCAGTCCCTTGCCGGCCTGTCCGGGATCCTGGATCCAGTCGCCGTTCCAGACCAGAATGGCCCGGCCCGAGGCGGGCATGGCGCGATGCGCCCGGGCGACGGCGTCCCGAACCTCCGGGTCGGCCCGCAGGGCGTCCTGCAGGCGCCGGACCATGTCGCACGCGCCGCCGGTACCCGCGCCCGATCCGCCGCCTCCGCCGCCGCCTGACCCCGACCCGACGCCGGAGCCCTGCCCCGCGCCGGCCTGCAGCGCGCCGGCCAGTTGGGCTTCGCCGACCACAGCCATGGGGGCGACGACGGGCGAGGGGTTGGCCGGGAGGGTCGGAATGTCCGGCGGCGGGGGCGTGCGCACCGGCCGGGGGCGCGGGGCGGCGCGGGCAGGGACCGGGCGGGGCGGGGCAGGCGAGGGGGCGGCGGTCGGCCGGGCCTGGGCGGGTCCGGGCGGCGGCTCGGCGATCACCTGCGCGGGCGGCGGAAGCGGCGGCGGCGGCCGGGTCAGGGTGACGACCACGGCGCGCGGTTCGGTCTCGGGCGGATAAATTTTATCGGGCGCGGCGGGGGCTGAAACCAGCGCGAGGAAAACCGCCAGATGGGCGGACAGGCTGAGGGCGACGGCGGGGGCCCAGCTGCGCAGCCACCGTGGTGAGCGGACCGGGCGGCCGGGCGCGACCGGCGGTCCGGGCCGCGATTTTTCCGTTTGCGTCTCAAGGCTTGACCGCACGAGGGGCTCCTCGACCAGCGGGGCCGGGGCGCCCGCGTGGACCTGAAAGACCACCCGCCCGCGTCAAGAAGGTGGCGCCCCGGAGCCATCTCCGGGGCCTGCTTCATACGGCTCAGCTAATGGTCAAGGTGACGTGTTTTGGCCCCAACGGGAACATCACTCCGCCCCGCGCATTACGCCACGGTCAGGTCCGCGTACCTATGCGGGAGTCGCGCCCCGCCCAAAAGGAGACGACACTTGACCCGATCCAAACTCAGGACAGCGGCGATCGCCGGTGTGGCGGCCGCCCTTGGCCTCGCGGCCAGCGGCTGCGCCAGCCATCAATTCGTGCGGGACAATCTGGCGGTGGTCGACAGCCGGGTGACCGAGGTCGAAGGCACGGCCGGACAGGCGCTGCAGCGGGCCAATGCGGCCCACAAACTGGCCGAGGGCAAATTCCTCTATGAGGTCGTGCTGTCGGACGACTCGGTGAAATTCCCCACCGATGCCCGCGCCCTTTCGCCCGAGGCCGAACAGCGGCTGGCCGAACTGGCCCAGCGGCTGAAGAGCGAGAACCGCAACGTCTATCTGGAAATCCAGGGCTATACGGACGCGGTCGGCGACGCGGATTACAATGAGCAACTGGGCGAGGCGCGGGCCGAGGCCGTGCGCCGCTCGCTGAGCCGCCAGGGCATCGCCCTGAACCGGATGGCGACCATCTCCTATGGCGAGGAATCGCCGGTGGCGCCGAACGAAACTCCGGAAGGCCGCGCCCAGAACCGGCGCGTGGCGATCGTCGTTCTCAGCTAGGACGACCGTTCCAGCGGGCGGCCGGGCCTTCGGGGCCGGCCGTCTGTCCGGGTTGGACAGGGGCGATTGACTGGGCGCGTCCGCTCGCCTCTTGTGTCGGCCCCTTCGTTCCCGAGTTGACCATGACCGACGCCCAACCTCTCGTCTTCACCGACAATCCGCTGAACCCGCTGGAGGAGGCCCTGTACGAGGGGCTGGCCGATGCGTCGCGGATGGGTCTGTTCGAGCGGCTGATGCTGGAGGCCGACCTGTACGCGGTGCCCGAGCCCGACAGCCCGGGCGGCGCGCCGGGCGACGACGGCGCCAAGGTGTTGCGTCAGGGCGAGCAGCTGGTCCTGCGCGGCGTGGTGCTGAACGACGGCCGCAACAGCGTCTCGGTCTTCACCGATCCGACGCGGGCGACGGCGATGTTCGGCGAGGAGGCGCGGATCATCGCCATGAAGGGCCGGTCGCTGCTGGCCCTGATGGGAGAGACGCCCGCCCTGCTGAACCCGGACGGCGGCCGCGGCCTGTTGCTGAACCCCGACCAGATCCGGTCGCTGCTGGAGCATGAGGAGGCGATCCCGCAGCTGCGCCCGGTCAGCGGCCGCGCCGAACTGCACGACGTCGATCCGTTGAGCGAGCCGACGGCGCTGGTTCAGGCGATTGCGGACACCTTCAAGCCGCCGATGGTCAAGGATGTCTGGCTGGCGCGCGCCATCTGGCCGGAGGTCGGTCAGATCGGCTGGTTCCTGGACATCCGCACGGACAGTCCCGCTGACGAGATCAAGGCGCTGGTCGGCAGGGCCGTGCGAGGCATCCACTTCGGTTACGAAACCCTGGACCTGACCGTGGGCAAACCCGGCGGTGAGCCGGGCGTCGGCATCAAGATTATCTGAAGCGTCCCGACCGGGTCAGAAGCCCCGCGTCAGGGCGATGCTGAGCTGGCTGTAGTCATAGGCGTAGCCGCTGCTGACCGGGGTGTTGCTGTGGACCACGGCCGCCCTGACGTACCAGTCGCGATCGATCTTCGGACTGGTCACCGAGGCCTCGAACCAGCCGGCGGCGCGCCAGTCGGATGCGGAGTCCCTCTGGGCGCCGAGACCGACCGCGACCTGATAGCGCCAGCCGTCGACGAAGCGCTGGACCTGCACCGTGGGCAGCACCTCGACGTACCATTCGGGTGAGAAATAGTCGGCCTCGCCCGGCTCGCTGTTGTGGAAGAAGCGGGTGCGGACGCCCGCGCTGAGTCCCCACTCCGGCTTGACCACATGGACGTAGCGCGCGCGCAGGTGGGTGCGCAGGTTGTCGCCGCCGAACTCCTGCACGCCGACCAGGGTGGTGAAGGTGTTGAAGTCGTCGACGGGCAGGTCGAAGGCGGCGCCGACGAAGGTGAAATACAGATCCTCGTCCAGGCCCTGACGGGTCTCGAGGCGGTCGCGCTCGACAAAATATTCCTGCCGGAAGCGGGCGTCGTTGTGGACGCTGACCGAGCCGAGAACGGTATCGCCGTTCGTGCCGACCGCCCCGGTGGAGGACCAGGCCTCGCCCTTGTGGGCGAAGCGGTAGTAGACGCGTTGCTCTTCCGCCGTCTCGCCGCCGAGGGGGGTGAAGCGCGCGGTCTCGAGGCGGAGGCCCTGGTAGCTTTCCGGGCCTTGATACTGCCAGTCGAGATTGACCCCGGCCTTCAGGGTTTCGGACTCGTCGGCGTCGGTCGAGAAGAACAGGTCAGCGCCGACGGCCGGGTTGAACGGGCGCTGACCCGTGCTGACGTCCTCATAGTAGGGACGTTCCCCGGCGACGGCGGCCGTGGCTCCGCACAGGGCGGCGGCGGTGATGATGAAGCGGGCGGTGCGGATCATTTTGTGCCCCATGTCTTTCTGAGTCCGGCCAGCTCGGCGAAATATCCCGCGACGCAGACCGGTTGCATCAGCAGGCTGTAGGCGAAGACGTAGAAGGCGAAGCCGCCGGCGTTGCGGCGCACGCGCAAGCCCTGGGCGCGGAACATCTTTCGCTGGACGCGGAAGATGAACCAGTTCCACAGCGCGGCCAGCGGCAGGACCGCCAGCGTCAGCGGTCCGGCGATCCAGTAGACGCCGAAAAGCGCCAGGATCAGGCCCGGTATGAAGGCGAAGCTGTAGACGAGGTCCAGCGGCAGGAAGAACAGGTTCCACCAGATGAACAGGGTGGACAGCCGCCACTGGAACAGCATCGGCCAGTGGGCGGCGAAGGCCTCGATCAGGCCGCGCGACCAGCGGCGGCGCTGGTTGGCGAACTGGCGGAACTCATGCGGGACGTTGGTGAAGACCAGGGCGTCCTCGGCATAGCCGATGCGGTAGCCCTTCCGCAGCAGGGCCCAGGTGACGACGATGTCCTCGCCGACGGTGTGCGGCCAGCCGCCGACGCTTTCCAGCGCGCGGCGCGTGTAGAGCGAAAAGGCGCCCTGGGCGACGAGCGTGCCGTGGAACATGCTCTGCATCCGCTTCACGGCCGCGATGCCGTGGAAATAGTCCCACTCCTGCGCCTTGGTCAGGACGTTGCGGCGCGAGTTGCGGACGAGGACCGAGCCGGCGACGGCCTCGGTTCCGGGCGGGTCCGACAGTTTGCGCTCGACGATGCGGGTCAGGGCGTCGGCGCGCAGCCAGCAGTCGCCGTCGACGGTGACGATCAACTCATGCGCGGCGATCTTCAGGCCGCGGTTCAGCACCGCCGACTTGCCGGCGTTGGCGGCGAAATTGACCAGCTTCATGCGGGCGCGGGTCCGGGGCTGAAGCCGCCCGATGATGCGGGCGGCGACCAGCATGGAATCGTCGGTCGATCCGTCGTTCAGCACGATGATCTCGAACGGCCCCGGATAGGTCTGGGCCGCCAGACTTGTCAGGGTGTCGCCGATGTTCAGCGCCTCGTTGTAGCAGGCGACCAGAACGCTGACGGGCGGATAGACCGCGGGCGGCGCGTGCGGCGGACGCCGGTCGAGGATGATGCTGCTCATCATGAAGGCGTTCATGAAGCCCGGCACATAGGCGATGAAGCCGATGACGATCAGGGCGCCGGGCCGGCTGACGATCCCGGACAGATCGGCAAGCCATTGCAGGGACAGGCATATGCTGAGCGCCGTCCATGCGATGCCGAAGCATAGGGCGATCGCGAACTTCACATGGACGGGCAGGTAGAGCGCCCGGCGCGCGGAGGGGCTGACCGGCACGGTCGGGGCCGGGGCGACCGACGCCCACACAGGCGCGTCGGTGAGACGAAAACGGGGAGATGCGCGAAAAATAAGCCTGGACCAAACAAACGCGGTCCAACTGGTACTCAGCCACCGACGATCGGCGGTACCAACGCTTTAGAGCGGATTAGGATCAGCAACAGGTTCAGATCATGGCGATTATATCGCCGGTCGCCCAGTCGGCTCGGGTCAGGTCAGAACCGAACGACGGTCCGCACGGCCTTGCCGTCGGCCAACTGGTCGAAGGCGGCGTTGATGTCCGACAGGGGGATCGTACCGGTCAGCAGGCGGTCGACCGGCAGCCGGCCCTGACGGAAGAGGGCGACGTAGCGGGGGATGTCCCGGCTGGGTACACAGGTCCCGATATAGCTGCCCTTCAACGTGCGTTCCTCGGCGACCAGCGAGACGACGTTGACGGCCAGCGCCGCTTCGGGCGGGGGCAGGCCGGCGGTGACGGTGGTTCCGCCGCGCCGGGTCATGCGCCAGGCGGCGTCGAGGGCGCGGACCGAGCCGGCCATCTCGAACACGAAGTCGGCCCCGCCGCCGGTCAGGGCGCGGACCTGTTCGACGGCGTCCGTGTCGGCGGCGTTGACCGTCTGGACGGCGCCGAGGGTGCGGGCCAGCGCCAGCTTGTCTTCGGACAGGTCGACCGCGATGACAGGCGAAGCGCCGGCGGCGACGGCGCCCAGAACCGACGACAGGCCGACGCCGCCGAGACCGACCACGACCACGCTCTGGCCCGCGCGGACTCCCGCCGTGTTCACGACCGCGCCGACGCCGGTCAGGACGGCGCAGCCGAACAGGGCGGCGTGCTCGAACGGCAGGTCGGCGTCGACCTTGACCAGAGACCGGCGCGAGACGACGGCGTGGCCGGCGAAAGCCGAGCAGCCGAGATGGTGGTTCAGATCGCCGGCGTCGTCATGGATGCGGCGGCCGCCGGTCAGCAATTCGCCCTTGCCGTTGGCGGCGGCGCCCGGCTCGCAAAGGGCGGGGCGGCCCTCGGCGCACGGGTTGCAGTGACCGCACGAGGGCATGAAGACCATGACGACATGATCGCCGACGGCCAGATCGGTGACGCCGTCGCCCAGCGCCTCGACCACACCTGCGGCCTCGTGGCCCAGAGCCATGGGCAGGGGGCGGGGACGGTCGCCGTTGATGACGCTGAGGTCCGAGTGGCACAGGCCGGCGGCCTTGATCGCCACCCGGACCTCGCCGGGCCCGGGCGGGTCGAGGGTCACGGTCTCGATCGAGAGGGGACGGCTGTCCGCATAGGGACGGGCGGCGCCCATGGTGCGGAGAACGGCGGCTGTGGTCTGCATGGCGACACGCTAGGCGCTTGACGCCGCGTCCGCCAAGCCCGGCGGATCAGAAGCCTTCGTTGAGCGGCTTGGTGAAGCTGAAGCCGAAGATGGTCATCCCCTCGCGGAAATAGAAGCGGTGGGCGCGGGTCCGGTGCGTGCCGGATTCCAGATCGAGACGGCTCGCGCCGCGGCGCCGGCCCTCGGCCTCGCACCAGTCCAGAAGCAGGCGGCCGTGTCCCGAACTGCGCTCCGTCTCATCGACCACGAGGTCGTCGACGTAGAGTCGGCGCCCGAAGGTCGAGATCAATAGCCGGAAGACCGCTATGCCCACGACGCGGTCGCCGACCGCCGCGACGGCCATCTCGCCGCCGTTCGCGAGGACCGTGTCCATATAGGTCGTGTAGGTCCCCGGAATGTGGGGCCGGAAGTCGCGGTGCAGACCTTCAGCGCGATCCAGCCACAGGTTCCGGTCGGCGAAGCCGCTCGCCAGTTCGATCACTTCCGCCTTGCTCATCGCGCGCTCGTCCATTGGAGGTCGTGGCCACCCTAGGCGCGGCGAGCCTCGCGATGAAATGACCACGACGGAGATTCTGCGAGCGCCCGGCGCGGGTGGGCCAAGAGACGGCTTGACGGTGGGGCGGGGAGGCTAAAGGCTCGCTGGGACGAAGACGCCGAACGGCGCGAGTTGGAAACACAGGGAGTGGGTGCGTGACCGGTACGATCGAACGGACGAAACGGAGCGACTATCGCCGGTTTCAGGCCATCTCCACGCGGTGGATGGACAACGACGTCTACGGCCACGTGAACAACGTCGTCTATTATTCGTGGTTCGACACGGCGGTGAACCGGCTGCTGGTCGTGAACGGCGTGCTGGATATTCACCACGGCACGACCATCGGTCTGGTGGTCGAGACGGGCTGCCGCTATTTCGCGCCGACCGCCTTTCCGGACGAGATCCAGGCGGGCGTGCGGGTGGCGCATGTGGGAACGAGCTCGGTCCGCTACGAGATCGGCCTGTTCCGCAACAACGAGGACGATGCGGCGGCGGTCGGCCATTTCGTTCACGTCTATGTCGACCGTGAAACCAAGCGACCCGTGTCTGTGGACGACAAGATGCGCGGGTTCCTCGAGAGCCTGAAGACGTGACGTCTCCCTCCCCCTCGTGGGGAGGGATGTCGGCGCGAAGCGACGACAGGGTGGGGTACGTCGGTCCGCGCTCCGGCCCTGTCGAACCCCACCCGGTCGCTGCGCGACCACCCTCCCCATGAAGGGGAGGGAGAATTGCTAGTCGTCCAGACGGCCCATCAGGGCCAGGGCGCCGACCGCGGTCAGGACGCCGAGGGTGAAGGCGCCGATGATCGATCCGACGGCGGCGGGGGTCGAGATGGTGATGGGCCGGGTCTCGTACCATTCGACGATGTCGGCCTCGTCGAGGTCGCCGTCGGCGTAAAGGTCAGCGTCGTAGATGACGTCTTCGGCTGTCATGGAAACGGCTCCGGTTGGGATGCAGGAACAATGTCCGGGCGCGCGGGCGGTTCCTGTGTCGTGACAGCGCACGCGGCTTCGGCTAGATGCGCTGCTCGTCCGTTCCGCCGTCGCGCTCAAGCAGCGAGCGACCGCGTCGCGAGCGGTAGCGCCCAATCAAGAGAGCTTCATGGCCGGCCATTCCAAGTTCAAGAACATCATGCACCGCAAGGGGCGCGCCGATGCGCAGCGCTCCAAGCTGTTCTCCAAGCTGTCGCGGGACATCACCGTGGCCGCCAAGCTGGGCATGCCCGACGTCAACATGAACCCGCGCCTGCGTCTGGCCGTGAACAACGCCAAGGCCGAAAGCCTGCCGCGCGACGTGATCCAGCGCGCCATCAACAAGGCCGCCGGCGGCGACGTCGATACGATGGAAGAGGTCCGCTACGAGGGCCGCGGCCCCGGCGGCGTGGGCATCATCGTCGAGGCCCTGACCGACAACCGCAACCGCGCCGCCTCCAACATCGGCGCGGCGTTCAAGAAGAACGGCGGCATGCTGAGCGAGATGAACTCGGTCGCCTTCATGTGGAACCGCGTCGGCCGGATCATCTACCCGGCCGAGGCCGGCTCCGAGGACGCTGTCATGGAAGCCGCCATCGAGGCGGGCGCCCAGGACGTCGAGAGCGATCTGGTCAAGCCGGACATCTATGAGGACGCGCCCGGCCACACGATCTGGACGACGTTCGAGGATCTGAACGAGGTGGCCGAGGCCCTGTCGAAAATTCTCGGCGACGCCAAGTCCACGGCGCTGGTCTGGCGGCCGCAGAACGAGGTCACGGTGAGCGGCGAGGCGGTCGGCACGCTGATGAAGCTGCTGGACGCGCTGGACGCCGAGGACGACGTGCAGAACGTCTATTCGAACGAGGACATCTCCGACGAGGACCTGGCGAAGTACGCGGGCTAAGGAACGGCTGACGACCGGGCGGGTTAGGGCAGGCGAACCGCAACGCTTGCCCGGACCGCGCCCATGGACATCACCCAGCTGATCCTCGACGACCATGCCGAGCAGCGTCGGCTGTTCGCCATCATCGAGCAGATCGACCCGACCGACGTGGACGCCCTGACCAAGGTGTGGGGCCGTCTGTCCGCCTTCCTCGACGTCCACGCAGAGGCGGAGGAGCGGTTCTTCTATCCGGAGCTGATGAAGGTCGGGAAATCGGCCAACGACGCCGAGGGGACTGACGCCGGCCCCGAGACCGAGGACGCCATCGAGGATCACAACAAGCTGCGCGACGCGGTCAAGGCGGTGGAGAAATACCCGGTCGGAACCGGCGCCTGGATCGAGGCGGTGGGCAAGGCCAACGTCGTCAACTCAAAGCATATGGGCGAGGAGGAGCGGCAGGGCCTGACCGATTTCCGCCGGCACGCACCCTTGCAGACGCGCCATGATCTGGCTGTGAAGTTCGCCGCCTTCGAGGCCGGTCACATCAACGGGGTGAAGCCGGTCAACAAGGATCCGGAAGCCTACGTCGAACAGCACGGCTGAGAGCGGTCAGGCGAAGCTGCGAAGCTCGTCGGTGACCCAGCCGTCGGGATTGCGGACGGCGCGGCCGGGGCGGCGCAGACGCAGGATGACGTGCATGGCGTCGGTCAGGTCCAGCAGCTGCTCTTCGGAAAGCTCGACAGCGGCGCGAAGCACCTCGGCCTTCAGGGCCGCGTAGTTTTCGGCGCGCAGACAACGGTCGTTCCGGCCGGGCATCGCGGCCTCCTGCTGAGCGGCCGGGCGACGCCGCCAAGCGGCTTGAATGCACAATGGACGCACCCGGTTCCTCAGGCGGAACAGCGCGCAGGCTTGACCGTTGCGGGACCATGGACATGACAGACCTGCCCGGTTTCGCCCTGCCCTTGCTGGCCGCCGTACTGGCTGGCGGGTTGATCGGGTTCGAGCGCGAATGGCGGGGCAGGGCGGCCGGATTCCGCACCCACATCCTCGTCTGTCTGGCGTCGGCCCTGCTGATGGAGGCGGCGGTCTCGCAGGGCGCATGGCGGTTCCTGCCGATGGCGGGCACCGAGATCGTCAGCGATCCGGCCCGGATGGCGCATGGCGTGCTGACCGGGATCGGCTTCCTGTGCGCGGGAGTGATCTTCCGGTCGGGTTTCTCGATCCATGGTCTGACCACGGCGGCGTCGCTGTGGATCACCGCCGCGCTGGGCCTTCTGTTCGGGGCCGGGTTGTTCGCGCTGGGCGTGACGGGCACGGTGCTGACGGTCACCATACTGCTGGGCCTGCGGCTGGTCAGTCTGAAGCTGCCGCAGAAGTCGGTGGTCGACGCCGAGGTGGTCTGGGCGCGGGGGGATCTGGAGGCCGAGGCGCAGATCGACGCGGCGCTGGAGAGCGTGGACCGGGCCCGGCGCGCGGACCGGTTCGAATTGATCGACGGCGATCACCTGCGCCGCAGCTTCCGTCTCAAGCTGGCGGATGAGGCGGCGCTGAGGGCCCTGGCCCTGCGCCTGCGGACCATAGAGGGCGTGACGGCCTACAAGCTGGATCCTCGCGACGACTGACGCTTGCCCGCAAACGACTCCCGGCGCTACGCTGGAGATTCGTCAGTTTGCGGAGCGAATTACACAGATGAACTGGGATCTGGCCTGGCCCGTTGCAGCGGCCATGACAGCCGGGGGGCTGATCGGCATAGAGCGCACCTATCACGGGCACCCGGCGGGATTCCGCACCCATATTCTTGTCTGCCTGACATCCTGCCTGCTGATGCTGGCGGCGATGCACCAGTCGACCTGGGCGTTCACGGCCCTGCCGGGCCAGACGGTGGTGATCGACCCGACACGGATGTCTCACGGCCTGCTGACCGGGATCGGCTTTCTCTGCGCCGGGGTGATTTTCCGCGAGGGGTTTTCGGTCCACGGCCTGACCACGGCGGCCTCGCTGTGGGTGACCTCGGCCATCGGGGTGCTGTTCGGCGTCGGCATGCTGGACCTGGCCCTGATCGGGTCGGGGGCGACGCTGGCGGTGCTGGCCGTGCTGCGCCTGCTGGACGCCAAACTGCCGCACATCGGGGTGATGGACGTCACCCTGCGCTGGAAACGCGGCGCGGCGCCGGCCGAGAAGGCGCTGCGCGACATGCTGAAGGGGTCCGGCATGAAGGCGGTCCGTATTGGCCACATGATCTGCCAGTCGGGCGCCCAGCACGAGCACCACATGAAGGTGAAGGGCCAGATGCCGATGGACATTGACGGGCTGGTCAGCCGGCTGTCGGCGCAGAAGGGTCTGGCCGAGTTCTCGGTCATGCCGCGGGACGAATAGGCCTCAGGTGCAGAAGGCGATGGCGGCGTCGACCCAGACCGCCAGACCGTTGCGGCTCCACAGGCAGACGCCGAGGCCGAGCACGGCGGCCAGTCCGACGCCGATGAGGATGCGCACTTTCATTCGGCGGGCTGGAGCGCGGCCGGGCGGACCAGCGGTGCTTCCCTGATCGGCAGGTTGGCGAGGGCGGCGACCAGCGCCAGACCGATCGAGATCATCCAGATGATCGCGTAGGACCCGGTCGCGTCGAAGGCCAGACCGGCGGTCCAGGCGCCGAGGAAGGCGCCGACCTGATGGCTGAGGAAGACGATGCCGCCCAGAGCCGACAGGTGGCGCACGCCGTAGATCTGGCCCACCAGTCCGGTCGTCAGCGGCACCGTGCCCAGCCACAGGAAGCCGAAAGCGGCGGCGAAGACCAGCACGCTGGCCGACGACAGGGGCACGATCAGGAACAGGGCGATGGCCACGCCGCGCAGGGCGTAGAGCAGGGCCAGCAGGCCCTTCTTGGACTGGTTCGAGCCCCAGGCGCCCCACAGCCATGAGCCGGCGATGTTGAACAGGCCGATCAGGGCCAGCGCTCCTGCGCCGACGCTGGCCGACAGGCCCTCGTCGCGGATGTAGGCGGGCAGGTGGGTGCCGACGAAGGCGATGTGGAAGCCGCAGACGAAGAAGCCGAGGTTCAGCAGCCAGAAGCTGGGATGGCGCCCGGCCTCGGCCAGCGCTTCCCTGAGGGGCGGGCCGTCGCGGGCGTCGCTGGCGGGCGGCTTGCCCGCCACGCCCAGCGCCAGCGGGATGATCAGGGCGACCAGCGCGGCCATGACGAACAGGGTGATCCGCCAGTCCAGCGCGTCCAGCAGGCCCTGCGCGGCCGGGACGACGAGGAACTGGCCCAGCGAACCGCCGGCGGTGACGATGCCGAAGGCGAGGGTGCGCTTGCCGGGCGGGACGATGCGCCCGACGGCGCCCAGCACGACCACGAAGGTCACGCCCGACATGGCGAGGCCCGTCAGGACGCCGAAGCCCAGCATCAGACCCATGGCGTCCGCGGCGCTGGCGGCGATCAGCAGGCCCGCGCCATAGACCAGCGCCCCGCCGACGGCGACGCGCCCGGCGCCGTATTTGTCGGCCCAGGCGCCGACGAAGGGCTGGATCAGGCCAAACAGCAGGTTCTGGGCGGCGATGACGAGGCCGAAGGTCTGCCGGTCGATCTCCAGATCCATGCCGATGGGCCGCAGGAACAGGCCGAACGCCTGCCGCACGCCCATGGACAGGGTGACGATCAGGGCGCCGGTCAGGATCATGATCCAGGCCTTGCGCGACAGGTTGGCTTCAGGGGCGGGCGAGTCGTCAGACATGGGCTTCGACCTCGGCCAGCAGGGCGATCAGGGCGGCCTCGCGCGGGCCGAGGGTTTGGGCGACGCGGGCCTGCGCCGTGCGCCAGTGCGGCAGGGCGTCGGACAGTTTTTCCCGCCCGGCGGGGGTGAGGGACAGCTTCTGTCCCCGCGCGCCCTTTTCGGCCACGGCGGCGATCCAGCCCTGCTTCACCAGCGGCTGGAGCGTGCGCCACAGGGCGCTCTTCTCGTGGGCGGTGGTCTCGGCGAGTTCCATGAGGCTCGGCCGGTCCAGTCGGCCGAGCGTCCGCATGACCGAGAACTGGGTGACCGTGATCCCGACCGGCGCGAGCGCCTCGTCATACAGCCGGGTCAGGGCGCGGGAGGTGCGGCGCAGGCGGCCGCAGATGCAGGGGGAGAGATCGTCCATTGCATATACAAGGCACAAGGTCGTTGCATATGCAACAGCCATCGTCGCGCGCCGGTCATTGTCCATCAACCTTCTTTGCGGCATGAATGGAACGAATGACGAACGAACCGACTCGCATTCTCGGACTGGACCCCGGCCTTCGCCGCACCGGATGGGGCGTTGTCGTGGCCGAGGGGTCGCGTCTGCGCTGGGTCGCGCACGGGGTGGTCGCCCCGCCCGAGGCCGCGCCGTTCAGCGAGCGGCTGCTGTTCCTGCTGGAGGCGTTGGGCGAGGTCTGCGCTTCGCACGGCTGCGACGAGGCGGCAATCGAGGAGGTGTTCGTCAACATGAACCCGTCGTCGACGCTGAAGCTGGGCCACGCCCGGGCGGCGGTCATGCTGGCCCCCGCGCGCTGCGGCCTGCCGGTGGCGGAATATTCGCCGAACCTGATCAAGAAGGCGGTGGTCGGGGCCGGCCATGCGGACAAGATCCAGATCGCCTTCATGGTGAAGCGGCTTCTGCCCTCCGCCGGAGACGTGAAGGCGGATGCGGCCGATGCGCTGGCGGTGGCGATCACCCATGCGCAGATGCGCAAGCGGACCCTGCTGACCACCCTGCGGGGCGCCGCATGATCGGCCGTCTGAGAGGTGTGCTGGCCGAGGTGGAGCAGGATCACTGCCTGATCGACTGCGCCGGGGTCGGCTATGTCGTGGCCTGCGGAGCGCGGACGCTTCAGCGGCTGCCGGCGCCGGGCGACGAGGCGACCCTGCATATCGAATCGAGCTGGTCAGCCGAGAACGGGCCGCGGCTGTACGGCTTTCTGACCCGCGACGACCGTGGGGCCTTCACCACCCTGACCGGCATCCAGGGCGTGGGGCCCAAGGCGGCGCTGTCGGTGCTGGACGTCCTGCCGCCCGGCGAGCTGGCGGCGGCGGTGGCGCGCGACGACAAGGCGGCGGTGGCCCGGGCCAACGGCGTCGGGCCCAAGCTGGCCCTGCGCATCGTCACCGAACTGAAGGGCAAGCCGCTGGGCGATGTGTCGTTCACGCCGAGCGCGCCGGGCATGCACGCCGAGGCCGCGGCGCCGGTTCCCAGCGTCACCGGCGAGGCTGTCTCCGCCCTGCTGGGTCTGGGCGTGGCCGAGGTCAACGCGCGCCGCGCCGTCGATCAGGCGCTGATCCGCCTCGGCGAGGACGCCGAACTGTCGGCCGTGATCCGCGCCGCCCTGCAGGAGCTGGGGCGTTGAAATCTCTTTTCCGCTCATCCCGGCGAAAGCCGGGACCCAGTGCTTTGGGTGATGGAGCCCTTGCATCTGCGCGTCGGAGGGTCGTCCTGAAACACATGCGCCAAGCTGGACAGGACTGGGTCCCGGCTTTCGCCGGGATGAGCGGGTGTGGGCATGACTGAGAACAGGCTGGTAGACCCGTCCCCCGTCCCCGGCGAGGTCCACGACCGCGCCCTGCGGCCGCAGACCCTGTCCGAGTTCGTCGGGCAGGAGCAGGCCAAGGGCAATCTGAAGGTCTTCATCGACGCCGCGCGCGGCCGCGGCGAGGCGCTGGACCACGTGCTGCTGTTCGGGCCCCCGGGGCTGGGCAAGACGACGCTGGCGCAGATCGTGGCGCGCGAACTGGGCGTCGGCTTCCGCGCCACCTCGGGGCCGATCCTGGCCAAGGCCGGCGACCTCGCGGCCATCCTGACCAATCTCGAACCGCGGGACGTGCTGTTCATCGACGAGATCCACCGCCTCGCGCCGACGGTCGAGGAGATCCTGTACCCGGCCATGGAAGACCATGTGCTGGACCTGATCATCGGCGAAGGACCCTCGGCCCGCTCGGTGCGGATCGATCTGGCGCCCTTCACCCTTGTCGGGGCGACGACGCGGGCGGGCCTGCTGGCCACGCCCCTGCGCGACCGGTTCGGCATCCCGCTGCGGCTGGAGTTTTACACGCCCGACGAACTGGTGCGGGTCATCACCGGCGCGGCGCGCAAGATGGGCGTGGCCATCGACGACGAGGGCGCGCGCGAGATCGCCAGCCGGTCGCGAGGCACGCCGCGCGTGGCCGGCCGGCTGCTGCGCCGGGTGCGCGACTTCGCTGGACCCGAGGGGAAGATCGACAAGCTGTCGGCGGCGCGGGCGCTGGCGCGGCTTGAGGTCGACGAGGCGGGGCTGGACGCCAACGACCGCCGCTTCCTCAAGGCCCTGATCGAGAACTACGGCGGCGGGCCCGTTGGTATGGACACACTGGCGGCCGCTATCGCCGAGGCGCGCGATGCGGTCGAGGACGTGATCGAGCCCTATCTGCTGCAGCAGGGCTTCATCCAGCGCACGCCGCGCGGACGGATGGCCTGCGCGAAAGCGTATGCGCATCTGGGCCTTACGGAACCGCCGAGGACGCCCGAGCAGGGCGGGCTGTTCGGCTCCAAATAATTCCATCGATCCGGCGGCCTCTTCACGCAATCGCCGAACCCCGGCATGCTTCGCCCGAAGGGAGACGGAATGGCGCGAGGGGCGATCCGAAGCGAACGGCTGATCGCGGTGCTGGGCGCCGCGGTGCTGCTGCTGGGCGCGGTGATCCTGTGGAAGACGGTCGAGGCCTCGCGTCCCGGCTTCACCGAGGAACCGGCCGCGCGCCGGGTGCTGCGTCAGGCCCGCGAGCAACTGGGCCGCACTGCGGAGATCCGCCTGCTGGACGAGGGCCGCGGCCGCGTCGTCTGCGGCTATGTCGGGCGGCGCGGCGAGGCGGGCGCCTGGAGTTTCATCTCGCGGCCCAACCGGATCATGATGAGCGACGACCCTCTGGCGACCGAATTCCAGGCCATGCTGCGCGCCGACTGTCCGCACCTGCCCACGCCGCCGCCGGCGACCCCATGACCGACCTGCCCACAACCGGCCGCTTCGAGGGCCGCGAACACCGTCTGCCCGTCCGCGTCTATTACGAGGACACCGACTTCACCGGTCTGGTCTATCACGCCAACTATGTTCGCTATTTCGAGCGGGGGCGGTCCGACTGCCTGAGGCTGATGGGGATCGGCCACGCCGATCTGCTGGACGGCGACCAGCCGATGGCCTTCGTGGTCACGAAGATGGCGCTGAACTTCCTCAAGCCGGCGCGGATCGACGATGCGCTGGTGGTGCGGACCCACTACGACGCGGTGAAGGGGCCGCGGCTGCTGATCTCCCAGACCGTCACCCGCGGCGAGGACGTGCTGTGCCGGGCCGATGTCGAGGTGGTCTGCATCCATATGGACGGACGGCCGCGGCGACCGACGCGGACCCTGGTCGAGAAGATCGGGCCCTGGCTGCGCGAAGGCTGATTGCAGCGCGAAGCGTGAGAACATTGCGAACCTGTCACGTGCAGACAGGTGACGCGGTGGCTACACCTCGGCAGAACCGGATTCGCGCCCGGCCCTACGCCACATAACCGCCACGCCCGTCCGGTGCACAGGGACGGACAGACGGAAGGATTCCGATGACCACCGCCGCCGAAGCCTCGATGATCAACCCCGTGACCCTGTTCCTGACGGCCGACATCGTCGTGCAGGCCATCATGCTGGGACTGGTCGTCGCCTCCCTGTGGTCGTGGGCCGTGATCATCGACAAGGCGGTGCGCTTCGCCTCGCTGAACAGTCAGGCGAACAGTTTCGAACAGGCGGTCGGCTCGGGCCGGTCGCTGGAAGAGATCGCCGCCCAGGCGGGGCCGAACCCGGCCCACCCCCTGCCGCGCATGCTGGTCATCGCCCTGGCCGACTGGCGCGAGGCCCGGACGCGGGGCCCGCTGACCGAGAACCACGCCAATCTGCTGATGTCGCGCATCGACCGCGCGCTGGACAGCCTGATCGCCCGCGAGGGCCAGCGGGTCGAGAACGGTCTGGGCGTGCTGTCGGTGGTGGCGACGTCCTCGCCCTTCATCGGCCTGTTCGGCACGGTCTGGGGCATCATGAACGCCTTCGGGGCCATCGCCCTGTCGGGCAACACCAATCTGTCGACCGTGGCCCCTGCCATTTCCGAGGCCCTGTTCGCCACGGCGCTGGGCCTTGCGGCCGCCATCCCGGCCTATATCGCCTACAACAAATTCTCGATCGACGCGGGCAAGTTCACGGGCCGGCTGGAGAGCTTCGCGGACGACCTGCAGGCCGCCGTAGCGCGCCGTCTGGGCGGCTCGAACGCGCCGTCGTCGCCGCCGGTGACCACGCCGGGCGACTACAGCCGCCGGGAGCTCTGAGCCATGGCGCTGGCTGGCGGGGGCGGTGGCGGACACGTCCGGGGCCGCAGACGGGCGCGCAAGCGGCCGCTGAGCGAAATCAACGTGACGCCGCTGGTCGACGTCATGCTGGTGCTGCTGATCATCTTCATGATCTCGGCGCCCCTGCTGACGACCGGGGTCGAGGTCGAACTGCCCAAGACCGAGGCCAGCGCCGTCGAGACGAATCAGGAGCCGGTGGTGGTCTCGATCGACCGCGACGGCGCCATCTTCGTCGCCGACAGCGAGGTCGCCTGGGATCGCCTGATCCTGGCCGTGGCGCAGGAAGGCGGCGAGGGCGCGCGCGACAAGCCGGTCTTCGTCCGCGCCGACGGGCGTGCGCCGTATCAGGCCGTGGCGCGGGTGATGGCGCGTCTGTCGGGCGCCGGCTTCACCAAGATGAACCTGATCACCGACACCTCGGCTTCGGGGGAGGGCTGACGCCTTGGAACGGCCCGGCCCGGCCCTGATCGGATCCGTCCTCGTGCACGCCGGCGTCATCGCCGCCGTGCTGGGCATCGGCCTGTTCGCGCCGAAGGCGGCGCCGCGTCCGGTCGTCAACGCCGTGCCGGTGTCGATCGTGTCCGACACCGTGATCGAGGCCGCCGCCGCCGACAATCCGAGCGAGGAACTGGTCACCGAGGACGCCGCCACGGCGCCCGTCGCGCCGCCGCCCGAGCCCGTCCCCGCGCCGCCCGAGCCGAAGCCGGTTCCGCCGCCGCTGCCCACGCCGACGCCGGTAAAGAAGGCGCCGACGCCACCGCGTCCGACGCCGCCCCGGCCCACGCCGCCACGCGCGCAACCGACTCCGCCTCGCCCGACCCCGCCGCGCCGCGAGGAGACGCTGGACCTCGACGCCCTCGCCGGGCCGGCGCGTCCGGCCACCCGCCCCGGCACCCGTCCAGCCACCGGCCAGCAGGGGCAGGGCGCGGCGCCCCGGGCGACCGGGCCGCAGATCACGGCCATCTTCAATCAGGTCTATCCGAACTGGAGTCTGCCCTGTGACATCCCGGGCGCGCGGAACCTGCGGATCCAGATGGATGTGACGCTGGATGCGCGTGGCCGCATCACCTCCGGTCCGACCCTGATCGGGGCCCAGTCAGACCCCGTCTGGCGCGCCGCCGCCGACGGGGCGGTGCGGGCGATTCGTCAGACCGCGCCCTTCGAGGTTCCGGAAGGCTTCCCGGGCGGCCCCTTCCGTCCGACCTTTGTGACCGAACGCGCCTGCGCCAATCGCTGATCAAGCGTGGCAGGGCCTGAAAGTCGCCCCAATCACGGCCATGCTGGCCTTATGCGCACGGTCTGGCGATAAGGACCGGCACAGGTTTGAACTGCGGGAGCCCTTGATGCGACTGAACCGACTTCTGGCGAGCGTCGCCCTCATGGCGATGACCGCGACCTCGGTCACGGCCCAGACCCCGCCTCCGCAATCCGGCGATCCGGTCGAGGTCGAGATCGATCAGGGCGTGCTGCGTCCGCTGCAGATCGCCGTGGTCAACTTCACCGGCCAGAACGGTTCGGACCTGGGCAACGTCATCCGCGCCGACCTGCGCCGCTCGGGCTATTTCGAGCCGATGGACCCGGCCAGCTTCGTCGAGACGGGCCTGACGCTCGCCAACGCCCCCAACTTTCCCCAGTGGACCTCGATCGGCGCACAGGCCGTGCTTTACGGCGCTGTGTCGCCCCGCCCGGACGGCCGCAACGATTTCGGCTTCCGACTCTATGATCCCATCCGCCAGTGCCAGCTGGCTTCGTACCAGTTCACCGCCACGCCCGAACAGTGGCGCCGCATCGGCCACAAGATCGCCGACCTGATCTACCAGCGCATGACCGGCGAGACCGGCCTGTTCGACAGCCGCGTGGTCTTCGTCTCGGAAAGCGGCACCCAGCTGAACCGGCTGTCGCGCCTCGCCATCTCGGATCAGGACGGGTTCAACCCTGTCTATCTGACCCAGGGCGACGAGATCATCATGTCGCCGCGCTTCTCGCTGAGCGATCCGAACGAGATCACCTATGTGGCGCTGGGCAAGGATTACAGCCGCATCTACCTGTACAACCTGTCCACCGGCCGCCGTGAAAGCCTGGGCGAGTTCGACGGTCAGGTGCTGGCTCCGCGCTTCTCGAACGACGGGACCAAGATGGCCTTCTCGATCATCCGGGGCGGCAACACCGACGTCTATGTGATGGATCTGTCCAGCCGCCAGACGCGCCGCCTGACGACCGATCCCGGCATCGACACCTCGCCCTCGTTCAGCCCGGACAACAGCCAGATCGTCTTCACCTCGGACCGCTCGGGCAGCGCCCGCCTGTACGTGATGCGCGCGGACGGCACCGGCCAGCGCGCCATCGCCCGCGGCGGCGGCCTGTACACGGCCCCGAACTGGAGCCCGCGCGGCGACCTGATCGCCTTCACCAAACAGGGCGGCGGCCGGTTCTCGACCGGAGTCATGCGCCCCGACGGCTCGGGCGAGCGCATCCTGTCGTCCAGCTATTTCGAGGAGGGCCCGTCCTGGGCCCCGAACGGCCGCTACATCATGTTCGCGCGCCAGAGCCCGGGCGGCGACACCCGGCTGTGGACCGTGGATCTTTCGGGACGGGTAGTCTCGCAGGCAGGCTACAACGGCCGCGGGTCCGACCCCGCCTGGTCGCCGCTTCTGGACGAACAGCCCTCGAACCTCGGAGGCGGCGGCCCGGACGGCTGCCCCACCTGATCACAAGCGGAGCCATTCGGCTCAATCCCGCGTTATCGCGACTGGTGAAACGCGTGGCCCGTCAGTAGCAACCTTTTATAGCCAAGCTGGAGGCCGCGGCCTCGCCCCAAGGAGACGATCCGATGATGAAGCCCTCGAACCTGGTCCGTCTGGCCGCTGTCGGTCTGACCGTGACCGCTATCGCCGCCTGCACCCCGCGCAAGCCCGTCGACACCGGCGCCGGCGAGTCCGTGCCGCCCGTCAGCAACGATCAATACCGCGACCCCAACCCGCCGATCACCGGCGGCACGGTGGGCGCCCCGGCCCCGGGCTCGGAACAGGACTTCGTCGTCAACGTCGGCGACCGCGTCTATTTCGATCTCGACAGCTACCAGCTGCGTCCGGAAGTCTATCCGCGCATGGACGCCCAGGTCGCCTGGCTGCAGCGCTATCCGAATGTGACGGTTCGTATCGAGGGCAACGCCGACGAACGCGGCACCCGCGAATACAACCTGGCCCTCGGCGCCCGCCGCGCTGAATCGGTCCGCACCTATCTGGTCGAGCGCGGCGTCAACGCCGGCCGCATCGACACGATCAGCTATGGCAAGGAGCGCCCGATCGCCGCCGGTTCGACCGAGGAGGCCTTCGCCCGCAACCGCAACGCCCACACCGCCATCGTCTCGGGCGCGACGCGCTAAACAAGACTGCGCCTCTCCGTCGCATCCGCGGCGGGGAGGCGGCCCTGGGACGAAAAGACCATGCTGAAGCTGCCCGCCGCCCTCCGCACCCGGAACGCCCTGGTCTCGGTCCTTGGCGTGATCCTGATCGCCGGGACCACGACCGTCGTGGCCCAGACCGCGCCGCTGGAGCCGATCCAGTGGGACAAGCGCCGGCTGGACCAGCTGGATCGCAACGTGCGACGCCTCGAGCGCGCCGTGACACAACGCAACGCCGCCGGCCAGCCGGTGATCATCGAGCCGGACGCGGAAGTCGTGGCGCTGCAGGGCCGCGTGGGCCTGATGGACCGCCGCCTGGGCGACATGGAAGCGACGGTCCAGCGCGTGAACGCCGACCTGGAGCGGCTGACCTTCCAACTGGACGAGGTTCAGCGGGACAACTCATCCCTGACCACCCGCGTGCGTGACGCCGAGACCAAGGTTCGGACAATGGAGGCCGCAGCCGCCCGCGAGGCCGAGCTGAACGCCCCCATCCCGACCACCTCGCCCACCGGCGACGCCGCCCGCGACCTGACCGCCGCCGCGCGTCTGGCGGCCAGCGACCCGGCGCGGGGCGACCGCGCCCTGCAGACCGTCATCGCCGCCTGGCCCGATACGCCACAGGCGGCCGAGGCCAACAGCCGTCTGGGCGACCTCCGCGTTTCGGCGGGCGATCACGCCGGCGCGGTCTCTGCTTACGCCGCCGCCCTGCGTGGCTGGCCGACGACGCCCTGGGCCCCGGCGACGACGCTGGAGCTGGCCAGCGCGCTGAACGCCACCGACCGCAAGACCCAGGCCTGCACCGCCCTGACCGAGTTCACCCGCCGCTACGCCACGGCCGCGACGCCGGCCGTGCGCACCCGGGCGACCGAGACGCGGACCCGCATCGGCTGCGCCGCGCCGGCTGCGGCCCCCGTGGCCACGCCGCCCCGGCGGCCGGGCTGACCCCGACTCCCCAGGACTGGACCGCGCCGGTCAGGGACCGCCTGTCCGCCCGGCTGGAGCGCAACGCCGACTATCCGTTCGCTCTGGCGCTGTCGGGCGGGGGAGACTCCATCGCCCTGCTGCATGTCGCCGCCGACTGGGCGCGCGGGAACGGGCGGCGGCTGCTGGCCCTGACGGTCGACCACGGTCTCAGCCCGGAGAGCGCCGGCTGGACGGCCTTCGCCGAACACGCCGCCCGCGAGGTCGGCGCAGAGTGGCGGGGCCTGAAATGGGCCGGCTCGAAGCCCTCGACGGGCCTGCCCGCAGCCGCCCGCCGCGCTCGCCACGGCCTGATCGCCGATGCGGCGCGTGAGGCCGGCGCCCGCGTCGTCCTGTTCGCCCACACCGCTGACGACATCGCCGAGGGCGAAGTCATGCGGGACGAGGGATCGACACTGGGTCGGTTGCGCGAGTGGGCGCCGTCACCCGCCTGGCCCGAAGGCCGGGGTCTGATGCTGCTGCGTCCGATGCTGGACGCGGGACGCGCCGAAGTGCGCGACTGGCTGGCGGTCCGCGAAGTTAGTTGGATCGACGATCCGGCCAATGACGATCCGAAATATGCGAGGAGCCGCGCCCGGACTTCCCTTCTCCCGATGGGAGAAGGTGGCGCGCAGCGCCGGATGAGGGTCGACCGGGGAAGCGGCGTAGCCGCCCACGAACAACTGACCCTCACCCTTTCGCGCAGGGCCGACGGCGTCGCCGCCGTGCGCTCAAGCCCTCTCCCGACGGGAGAGGGATCGCCGCTTGTTCTGGATCGCTCCACTGACCCCGGCACCCTCGCCGCCGCCCTCGTCTGCGCCGGCGGCGGCGACCGCCCCCCGCGCGGGGACCGGCTTTCCACCCTCGTGACCCGCCTCCGTTCCAACGCCCCCTTCACCACCACCCTCTGCGGCGCCCGCATCGAGGCCGCCGGGGACCGAGTCGCCATTGCCCGCGAGCCCGGCGAACTGACGCGTCGCCCGCCGCCGCCCCTGCCGCTGACGCCCGGCGTCGAAGCCGTCTGGGACGGGCGCTGGGCCATCATGATGGACGAAACAGGCTGGTTCGTCGTTCCCGCCGCCGGTCGGATGGCCACGCTGTCAGACGCCGACCGCGCCGCCCTTAAAGCCCTTCCACCCGCCGCCCGCGCCGGAGAACCTGTCCTGATCCGGAACGAAAAGAGCGCCCCGGTTCTTGCACGGACAGGGGCGAGGGCGCGGTCGCTGGTCGAACAGAGACTGGCGCTCGCGCTGGACCGAATGACGCACGAAAGGGATCTGGGCGCCGTCTTCCATGGCGAAACGCTCCGGAACCCCCTATTTTCGACCTGACATCAGTGACGGGGCGTTCCCCGCCCGAGGAACAAGACGAGCATGAACCTGCGCAATTTCGCCATCTGGGGCGTCATCATCCTGGGCGCCATGGCCTTCTATGTGGCTGTGAGCCGCCCCGGCGGCCTCGCCGCGCCCGCGGGCGCCAAGGCCGCCGCCGAACGGCCCCAGGTCATGACCTATTCCGACCTGCTGAAAGCGCGCGATGCGGGCGACATCGCCAGCGTCGAGGCGCGGGGCGAGACCCTGAAGGCCACGCTGAAGGACAACCGCGTCGTCACCGTCACCACGCCCCTCCCCAACGGCCCCCTGCTGGACACGATCGCCGCCACGGGCGCCGAGGTGGACACCAAGAGCACGCGTCAGTCGATCTGGGTCAGCGCCCTGATCGGCCTGCTGCCCTTCGTGCTGATCATCGGCCTGTGGGTGCTGATCATGCGCCAGATGCAGGGTGGGGCGCGCGGGGCCATGGGCTTCGGCAAGTCCAAGGCCAAGCTGCTGACCGAGCACAAGGGCCGCAAGACCTTCGACGACGTCGCCGGCGTGGACGAGGCCAAGGAGGAGCTGCAGGAGGTCGTCGACTTCCTCAAGGACCCGGGCAAGTTCCAGAAACTGGGCGGCAAGATTCCCAAGGGCGCGCTTCTCGTGGGCCCTCCCGGCACCGGCAAGACCCTGCTGGCCCGCGCCGTCGCGGGCGAGGCGGGCGTGCCCTTCTTCTCCATCTCGGGCTCTGACTTCGTTGAGATGTTCGTGGGCGTCGGCGCCAGCCGCGTGCGCGACATGTTCGAACAGGCCAAGAAGAACGCCCCCTGCATCATCTTCATCGACGAGATCGACGCCGTCGGCCGTCACCGCGNCGGCTCGACGATCGTGGCTATTCCGCGTTGAGATGTTCGTGGGCGTCGGCGCCAGCCGCGTGCGCGACATGTTCGAACAGGCCAAGAAGAACGCCCCCTGCATCATCTTCATCGACGAGATCGACGCCGTCGGCCGTCACCGCGGCGCCGGACTGGGCGGCGGCAATGACGAGCGCGAGCAGACCCTGAACCAGCTGCTGGTCGAGATGGATGGCTTCGAGGCCAATGAGGGCATCATTCTGATCGCCGCCACCAACCGTCCCGACGTGCTGGACCCGGCCCTGCTGCGTCCCGGCCGCTTCGACCGNGGATGGCTTCGAGGCCAATGAGGGCATCATTCTGATCGCCGCCACCAACCGTCCCGACGTGCTGGACCCGGCCCTGCTGCGTCCCGGCCGCTTCGACCGTCAGGTCGTGGTGCCGAACCCCGATGTGAACGGCCGCGAAAAGATCCTGCGCGTCCACATGAAGGATGTGCCCCTGGCCTCGGACGTGATGGTCAAGACCATCGCGCGCGGCACCCCCGGCTTCTCGGGCGCCGACCTGGCCAATCTGGTCAATGAGGCGGCCCTTATGGCGGCCCGCAAGGACCGTCGCATGGTCACCCATCGCGACTTCGAGGACGCCAAGGACAAGGTCATGATGGGCGCCGAGCGCAAATCCATGGCCATGAACGAGGAAGAGCGCCGCCTGACCGCCTATCACGAGGGCGGCCCGAGCGCAAATCCATGGCCATGAACGAGGAAGAGCGCCGCCTGACCGCCTATCACGAGGGCGGCCACGCCATCGTGGCCATGAACGTCAAGATGGCCGATCCGGTGCACAAGGCGACCATCGTTCCGCGCGGCCAAGCGCTGGGCATGGTGATGCAGCTGCCGGAAGGCGACCGCTACTCGATGAAGTACCAGCAGATGGTCGACCGCATCGCCATCATGGCCGGCGGGCGCGTGGCCGAGGAGCTGATCTTCGGCAAGGAGAACATCACCTCGGGCGCGTCGTCGGACATCCAGCAGGCCTCGAAACTGGCGCGCCGCATGGTCACGCAATGGGGCTTTTCGGACATCCTGGGCACGGTGGCCTACGGCGAGAACGAGCAGGAGGTCTTCCTGGGCCACTCGGTCGCGCGCAGCCAGAACGTCTCGGAGGAGACGGCCCGGATCATCGATTCCGAGGTCAAGCGCATCGTCGGCGCCGGCTGGGACGAGGCCCGCCAGATCCTGACCGACAAGGCCGCCGATCTGGAGACCCTGGCCCAGGCATTGCTCGAGTACGAGACCCTGTCGGGTCAGGAGATCAAGGACCTGCTGGAGAAGGGCCTCGCCCCGAACCGCGACGAGAGCAACTTCCCCAACGCCGGACCGTCGGTGTCGGTGCCCATCACGCCGGTGTCGGACGGCACGTCGGTCGAGGTGCAGACGGTTCACTGAACCGCCGCAGCGCGCTGAAACATGGAAGGGCCGGGGATCGCTCCCCGGCCCTTTTTGTTCGTCCCTCAGATCAGTTCTTCCGGATCCTCGATCAGGATGGCCGTCAGCTTGCGGGTGCGGCCGGCAGGATCGGGCCAGACGATGGACTGGCCTTCGGCGAGTCCGAGGAGCCCCGCGCCGACATGCGACAGGGGCGAGATCAGGCCGCGATCGATGTCCGCCTGATCCGGCAGAACGATCTTGATCCGGCGGGTGCGGCTGTTGTGCCCGTCGACGTAGTGGACCCAGCGGTTCAGCCCCACGGTGGCGATCCGTCGTCCGGATCTGTGCACGGTCGCCCGGGCCAGCTCCTGCTGCAGCAGGCCCGGCGCGCCCTCGGCGGGGGCGTCGCCGAGCAGGCCGGAGAGCAGGGCGTGGTCCGAGGCGGTCAGGTGGATGGCGGGCAGGGGCGCGGGCGCGGCGGAGGTGGTGTGGAGGGGCATGGGGCTGTTCCGGAATGGGGACGCGTGCGCCGGGGCGCTTTCGGTCCGTGTCTGTGAAGGATGACGGCAGGCGGCCCCGGAGCGCGACGCGCGTCGTCGCCCCGGGGTCAGCCGCCTGCGACGAGGCGTCCCGCGTGGTTCAGCAACCGACCCTGTTCGGACCTTCCAGACATGCGGACAGGCTAGGCCAAGGGCGGGGGAAGTCAAACCGGACCGGGCAAGCAGGTCTTCGCATAGACATGTTTGCATTATAAACCAGTCTATGAGATACGACCTTCGTCCAAACGAGGGGAGGGCGTCATGCCGTCATCTGAAATCCACCAAACCGATCGTCTGCACGGGCTCGACGCCCTGCGCGCCGCCGCCTTGCTGCTGGGCGTCGTCCTGCATGCGTCGATGTCGTATTTTCCGGTGACGATCTGGATCGTGCCGGACACCGACAACTCACCGGCCGCCGCGGTCCTGTTCTTCGCCATCCACCTGTTCCGGATGACCAGCTTCTTCCTGATCGCCGGCCTGTTCGCACATATGATGCTGGGCCGGCGCGGGACGTTCGGCTTCGTCAAGGATCGTCTGGTCCGCATCGCCGGACCGCTGGCGACCTTCTGGACGCCGGTGCTGGCGGCCATCATCGCCGGGGTGATCTGGATGGCCGCGATCCGCAACGGCGGGACGATCCCAACCGACGGCCCGCCTCCGCCGCCTCTGACGGTCGGCACCTTTCCGCTGACCCATCTGTGGTTCCTGTATGTGCTGCTGATCCTCTACGCCGCCATGCTGATCCTGCGTGCGCCCTTCGCCCTGATGGATCGTGACGGCGGCTGGGGCCGGTTCGTCGACCGGCTGACGGGCGCGCTGATCGGGCCGTGGACGCCGGTCGTGCTGGCGGCGCCGCTGGCCGTCGCCTTCTGGCTGGCCCCGAACTGGACGCCGTTCTTCGGCATTCCGACGCCGGATACCGGACTGGTTCCCAACCCCGTCGCCCTGACCGCCTTCGGGAGCGCGTTCGGTCTCGGCTTCCTGCTGGACCGCCGCCGCGATCTGCTGGGCCGGATCGAGCGGCTGTGGCCGGTGTTCACGGTTCTGGCGCTCGGCGTCGGGACGGCGGCGCTGTTCATGTCAGGCGGTCCGGTCCCGAGCCTGGCGCCCGTGACCGACCTGAACCTGAAGGCGCCGCTGGCGGCGGTGATGGCCCTGGCCGTCTTCGCCTCGACCTTTGCGGCTCTGTCGCTGGCCCTGCGTTTCGCCTCGGGATACAGCGCCGTCCGCCGATACCTCTCCGACGCCTCCTACTGGGTCTACATCGTCCATCTGCCGCTGGTGATGGTCGGGCAGATTCTGGTGATCAACGAGACCTGGCCCTGGTTCGTCAAACTGCTTGTGGTCATCGGCGGGACCATGACGGTCAGCCTGCTGTCCTATGAACTTCTGGTCCGCCACACCTTCGTCGGCCAGTGGCTCAACGGCCGCCGCGTCCCCTGGCGTCGACCACCGCAGCCCGCGCTCGCGCCTGCCGAATAGCTTGCCAACACCCTCCGGCTCGTCCACCCCAAGGGCGAGCCGGCCCCGGAGAATCGCCTCATGCCCGCCAAGCCGAAACTGCATTCGCCAGAAGACGATCTCGCCTTCATGCGGTCGATCGTCGAGGGCGGCGGACGCCCGCCGATGACGCTGGCCGTCTCCTATCTGGCCGGCGGGCTGCTGTACGGGTTGCAGTGTCTCTTCCACGTCGGTCAGGCGGCGGGACTGATCCGTTGGCCCGACCTCGCCAATCTGGTCTTCGTCGCCCTGATCAGCGTCAGCTTCCTGTCGATCCTGACCTGGGCGATCCTGAAGGACCGCAAGGACGGTCTTTCGCAGCGCGGCCCCATGGCCGCCCGCACCCTTAGCGCCGCCTTCAGCGCCACCGGCATGGCGAATGTGTCGGTGATCCTCATTTTCGCGATCGGCGCCGTGAGAGACAACGACTTCGCCATCTGGCTCTACTACGCGGCCATCGTCTTCGCCCTTCAGGCCGCCGCCTGGTACATGGCGTGGACGCTGAAGCGGAGGGGCTGGATGCTGGCCACGGCGCTCGGGGGCTGGGTCACGGCCGTGGCGCTGGGCGTGCTCGTCCGCGAGCCCCTGTGGTACCTCGGAGTCTGCACCGTCGCCCTGTTCCTGCTGTTCGCCCTGCCGGGCTGGATCATGTTCCGCGACGCCCGCGCCGGGTCGAGGGCGGTCTGATCCATGGGGCTGGCCGATCTCGGACGGATCGACGACGTCATTCACGGCCGCATGCGGTTGGGGATCATGGTCTATCTGGCCGACTCGGACGCCGCCGACTTCACCGAGCTGAAGACCGTGCTTGAGGCCACCCAGGGCAATCTGTCGGTCCATCTGAAGACTCTGGAAAAGGCCGGCTATGTGGCCATCGACAAAAGCTTCCGCGACAACAAGCCCCTGACCCGGGTGTCGATCACCGACGCCGGGCGCAAGGCGTTCTCCGCCTATCTGGACGCTCTTGGCAGCCTGATCGGGGGCAAGGAAGAATGAGCCGTCCGCAGGTCATGGGCATCGTCAACGTCACGCCGGACAGCTTCTCGGACGGCGGACGGCTGGCGGACCTCGGGGCGGCGGTGGCGCACGGGTTGATGCTGGCCGAGCAGGGGGCGGACATCCTCGATATCGGGGGCGAAAGCACCCGGCCGGGCGCTGATCCCGTGGACGCGGACGAGGAGATCGCCCGCACCGCTCCGGTCATTGCGGGCCTGCGCGCCGCCGGCTGGGCCGGGCCGATCAGCATCGACACCATGAAGCCGGAGGTCGCCCGCGCCGCCGTCCTTGCGGGGGCGACCATGTGGAATGACGTCAGCGCGCTGGGTCATGCGTCGGACAGTCTGGAAACCGCGGCGTCCCTCGGCTGCGACGTCGTCCTGATGCACATGAAGGGCGAGCCGCGGACCATGCAGGACGCGCCGGCCTATGACCATGTCGTCGCCGAGGTCGCGGACTGGCTGGCCGCCCGGGCCGGGGCCGCCATGGCCGCCGGGGTGGCGCGCGAGCGGATCTGGCTCGATCCCGGCATCGGCTTCGGCAAGACGGCGGATCATAATCTGGCCCTGACGGCGCATCTGGACCGACTGACGGCGACCGGCTTTCCGGTGCTGTACGGCGCCAGCCGCAAGCGCACGATCCAGTCGATCGATCCGACGGCGACCGATGCGGGCGACCGTCTGGGAGGCTCGCTGGCGCTGGCGCTCGAAGCGGCGCGGCAAGGGGCGGGGATCATCCGCGTCCACGACGTCCGCGAAACGGTGCAGGCGCTGAAGACGCAGGCGGCGGTGAGGGATGCGCTGAGGGTCTAGAACCCCCTTTACCTGCGCGAACGACCCGTTCCAGACTGTCGAGGATCATCGTCCAGCCCGCAGCGCTGCGTTCTGCGTACGCCGCCCACGCCGGGGCCAGGTCGTGGCTCAGGACGACGACGCAGCCGTCGCCGTCCTCCAAGAAGGTCACGGTGACGCGGGTCGGCTCCTCCGGCGCCTCGTAGACCCAAAAGTCGAACACGATGCGGTCGGGCCGGTCGATCTCGACGAAGCGGCCGAAATGGCGTGCGAGGTCGGCGCCGCGCCGCTCGAAGACGGCGAACGACCCGCCGACGACGGGATCATAGTCGGTCTGCTCCATCACGCCGTCGGGGGTGTGGAACAGCCATTGGCCGACGCGCGCGGGATCGAGGAAGGCGTCGAACACCCGCTCGCGCGGATGGCGGAAGAGCTTCTCGACGCGAACGGCGGGCCCGGTCATGCGCGCCCCATCCACTCCGGGAGGCGGTGAGCGGCGTGGGCGTCCTCGATGATGCGCGGATCGATCCCGTGCTCGAGCCAGAATTTCGCGGCCGCCATCACGAGGTTGAAGCCGCCCGTGGAATCGAGCGCTTTGGCGACGCCCGCCGGGCTGTCCTCGAACCCGCGGTTCTCGACGGTGGCGAAGGTGTCGGCGCCGCGGGCCTCGAACAGCCATTCGACCTCGGTCGGCGCGTCGGCGGTGTCCCAGTCGATCAGTATGCGGCGGCCCGGCTCGACCGCCTTGACCAGCACATCGGTGCCGACGCCATACATCTCCCAGTCCCAGCGGACCTTGGCGCCTCGCTCCAGCCGTCCCGAGCCCTTTGTGAACCAGAAGCGGGACGTGACCGCCGGATCGGCGAAGGCCTCGAACACCTCGCCGGCCGGCCGCCGGATCAGCATGCAGGCGCTGGCGACGGGAGCGGTCACGCCGCGCCCTCCAGCCCCGCGGCGTAGGCGTCGCGGAGGGCGAACCAGCGGTCCCACGACCACGGATGGCGCACGCCGCGCACCGCGTCGTCCAGACCCTCCATGTGATGATGCCAGCCGCCGAGGACGTTCTTGCGCGCGTCGGCCCAGGATTCCGGCACGCGATGCACCAGCGTCAGATGCGTGCCGTCGCCGTCGGGCTCCAGCCGCCAGGAGACGACCGATTCCGGATTGCTGCCGAAGGTGTGCTCGAACCGGGTGAAGGGCTGGACGACCAGCACCTCGTTGGACTGGCGGCGCTTCTCTGGCGTGTCCGGCATGAAGTCGTGGTCGGGCTGGCGGAAATTCAGCTCCATGCGGCCGCCCGGCGTCGCCTCGATGTCGGCCTCGGCCAGCCAGCAGACGAGGCCTTCAGGGGTGGTCAGCGCCTTCCACACCCGTTCGGGCGAATGGCGCAGCCGGCGTTCGAAATGGATTTCCCAGCCGCCGTCGATGCGGCGGCAGGTTCCGGCGTCGGCGTCCAGGCGGGCGGGGTTCAGGGTCTCGGTCATTGGGGAAACTCCTTGTCGAGATGCGCCTCCAGCGCGTCGAGTTTGCCGCTCCACAGGCTGCGGTAACGGGAGAGCCAGACATCCAGTTCGGCCAGCGGGGCGGGGTTGAGGCGGTACATCCGCCGCTGGGCGTCCTTGCGCACGGTCACCAGTCCGGCCTCGCGCAGCACCGACAGGTGTTTCGACACCGTCGGCTGGCTGATCGGCAGGGCGTCGACGAAGTCGCCGGCGGGCCGTTCTCCATCGGCCAGCATCGAAAGGATCGACATCCGGTGCGGTTCGGACAGGGCTTGCAGGGCGGCGTGCATGAAGATCGTTTAATGGCAATATAGCCGAAATGCAATATACAATCCGGCTTGCCGTTTCGGTGCGGATTGGTCATCCAGCGCGCATGACCTCGCACCTCGGACGCGTCCTGATCATCGCCGGCTCGGATTCGGGCGGCGGGGCGGGCGTGCAGGCCGATATCAAGGCGGTCACCGCCATGGGCGGCTATGCGGCGACGGCCATCACCGCGATCACCGTGCAGAACACCCTGGGCGTCCACGGTGTCCATCCGCTGCCGCTGGACCTGATCGAGGCGCAGGCGAAGGCGGTTCTGGACGACATCGGGGCCGATGCGATCAAGACGGGGATGCTGGGCTCACGCGAGGTGGTGGAGCGGGTCGCGGCCATTCTGGACAGCTGGCCCGTCCCGGCGGTCGTCGATCCGGTCATGGTCGCCAAGGGCGGACACAGCCTGCTGGCGGATGACGCTGTCTCGGCGGTCAAGTCGCTGATGATCCCGCGCGCCGCTCTGCTGACGCCCAATGCGCCGGAGGCTGAGGCCCTGACCGGTCTGGACGTGGTCGATCTGGACGGCCAGCGGCGGGCGGGGGAATTCCTGCTGGGTCTGGGGGCGCAGGCGGTGCTGATGAAGGGTGGGCATATCGCTGGCGAGACCGTCGTCGACGTGCTGGTCACGCCCACCGGCGAGACGCTGCTGGAAGGTCCTCGCGTCGACACACGCCACACCCACGGCACGGGCTGCACCCTGGCCAGCGCGTGCGCGGCGGGGCTGGCGAAGGGCCTGCCGCTTGAGGCGGCCGTGGCCGAGGCCTGGGCCTATGTCGCAGAGGCTATCCGCCGCGCGCCGGGGCTGGGCGGCGGGCATGGGCCATTGGACCACGGCTGGCCGATGAGGCGCGACAAGTGAGCGATCTGGAGACCCGACTCGCCTTGATCGTCCGGGCCAATCCAGACCTGATGCATGTGCTGCGGACGGTTCGGGCGCTGGACCTGCCGGACTGGCGGATATTTTCAGGCGCCGTCTATCAGGGGGTCTGGAACAATGCGACCGGACGGCCTGTCGGCTACGGCATCAAGGACTATGACATCGGCTATTTCGATCCCGACACCAGTTGGGACGCCGAGGATGTGTTCATCAAGCGGGTCGCGGCTGCGTTCGATCCGCCGTTCCGCGATCTGGTCGAGGTCCGCAATCAGGCGCGGGTCCATCTGTGGTTCCGCGACCGCTTTGGCGAGGACTATGAAGCCCTGACCGGGACCGACGAGGCGCTGGCGCGATTCGTGGCCCCGGCGTTCGCGGTTGGCGTACGGCTGGAGAAGGACGACGCAATCAGCGTCGCCGCACCCTTCGGACTGGAGGACATGTTCGACATGGTCCTGCGCCCGAACCCTCGGCGCGAGCCGGCCAAGGGCTGGACCCGGGCGGTCGAAAGCGCGCGGGCGCGGTGGCCGGAGCTGACCGTCATCGAACCGGAACGAGCCTGATGCGCCAGTGGACCGTCGACGCCTTCGCCGCCGCCCCGTTCAGGGGCAATCCCGCCTGCGTGGTCGAGCCGTTTGACCGGTGGCCGTCCGACGACTGGATGCAGGCGCTGGCGAAGGAGAACAATCAGGCGGAGACCGCCTTCCTGCTCCGGACCGCCGACCCCGCCCGGTTCGGACTGCGCTGGTTCACGCCGGGCAGGGAGGTCGATCTGTGCGGGCACGCAACGCTCGCGGCAGCCCATGTGCTGATCGCCGAGACGAGGGTTGAGGTCGAGGCGGTGATCTTCGACAGCCGCTCGGGGCCGCTGATCGTCAGCTGCGCGGCCTCGGGCTACGAGATGGACTTCCCCGCCGATCCGCCGCGCCGGTGCGAGACCGCCCCCGCCGGCCTGATCGAGGCTCTGGGCGTCCAGCCGGTCGAGGTCTGGGCGGGCCGCTATCTGGTCGCCGTGCTGGCCGATGCGGCGGCGGTGGGGACGGTTGCGCCGGATATCCGCGCCCTCGCTTCTCTTCAAGGCGAGGCAGGGGAGGCGGGGCAGGTCATTGTCTGCGCCCTCGCTGAACGGTCCGACGATGTGGACGTCGTCGACCGGTTCTTCGCGCCGGGCTGCGGTATCGGCGAGGATCCGGCCACGGGATCTGCCCACTGCATCCTCGGGCCGATGTATGCGGACAAGCTCGGCGGTCCCGTTGTGCGTTTCAGGCAGGTGTTTCCGGGACGGGGGGGAGACATCGAAACCGAGGTGCGCGGCGACCGCGTCCTGCTTCGCGGACAGGCGGTCACAGTCATCGAAAGCCGCCTGCGCCTCGCCGAATAAGGAAAGGGGCGCGACCCTTTCGGATCGCGCCCCTCGGACCTCCGGGGAGGAAGGTCAGGCCCTAGTAACGGCGGCCGTCGCGGTCGCGGCGCTCTTCACGCACCTGCCTCGACAGGTTGTCGTAGCGACGGTCCAGCTCGGCGCGTTCACGGGCGCTGAGCCCGCCGCGCTGGTAGCTGTACTCAAGACGGACGAGCGCGTTCAGCTCGGTCTTGAGGCGCGTGGCCTCGCGGCGGCTCAGCGAGCCGTTGCGCAGGCCGACGTCGATACGGCGGTCCAGCTGGTATTTCCGCTGGGAGATCGACTGCCAGCCGCCGCGGTTGTCCCGCTCGTACCGGTCGCCGCGATCACCGCGGTGATCCTGCTCGTAGCGGCCGCGATCCTGCGAGCCGTAGTTCTGGGCCATGGCGGGGACCGCGACGGAGGCCGCGGCCAGGGCGATGGCGGGGATGAGAAACTTCTTCATCTGTCGTCTCCTTGGCGGTTCACGCTGGACCGGGGTGGCCGGCGTTGAGACGAAGAAAGCATTTACCACGTGAGCCCCGTCTGAACGGGCTGTGTCAGCTACCGTTCATCGGCGTGAAATCGTCGTAAGGCGCGGTCGGGCTTCATGTGGACGGTTGTCTGTACGCCCGTGCGAGGGGGCGGCGCGGAATCGTAAAACATGTCTATGCTGGCTGTTCAGCCCGCGTTCAGAGGCTGGAGCCTAAACCTCGGCCCATGATCCGCTTTTCCGCCATAGGACTTGCCGCCCTGATCGCCGCCGCGCCGCTGTCGCAGGCGGTCGCGCAGGACCGTGGTCCGCGCGCCGATCGGCAGCCGCAGCAGGACGAACGTCTCCAGCGGGATGAGCGCCCGCGTGTCAGCATCGGCGACGCCGTGCAACGCGCCTCGTCGGGCCGTCCGGGCCGTTTCCTCGGCGCCAGTGACCGGGGCGGGACTATTGTGGTGCGCTGGGAGTATCCCGGCGGCCGGATTGCCGACATCATGGTTGACGGCCGGACCGGCCGGGTCATCGGAGAACGCTGAATGCGCGTGCTGCTTGTCGAGGACGACGTTGATCTGTCGCGCCAGCTGAAGCTCGCCCTTGGCGACGCCGGCTATGCCGTCGATCACGCCGCGGACGGCGAGGAAGCGCATTTCCTCGGCGACACCGAACCCTATGACGTCGTGGTGCTCGATCTGGGCCTGCCCAAGATCGACGGCGTTTCCGTGCTGGAACGCTGGCGTCGCGACGGCAAGACCACGCCGGTGCTGATTTTGACGGCGCGCGGCGCCTGGTCGGACAAGGTGTCGGGCTTCGACGCCGGGGCCGACGACTATCTGACCAAGCCGTTCCACACCGAGGAGTTGCTGGCCCGTCTGAGGGCGCTGCTGCGGCGTTCGGCCGGCATCGCCTCGGCGACGCTGTCGTGCGGCGGGCTGCGGCTCGATCCGCGCGCGGCCCGCGCCACAGTCAATGGCGAGCCCCTGCGCCTGACCTCGCTGGAATACCGGCTGCTGCACTATCTGATGATGCATCAGGGTCGGGTCATCAGCCGCACCGAACTGGTCGAGCACCTGTACGACCAGGACTTCGACCGGGATTCCAACACGATCGAGGTGTTCGTCGGACGGCTGCGCAAGAAGATCGGCTCCGATCGCATCGAGACCGTGCGCGGCCTCGGCTATCGCCTGACGCCGCTGGCCGGGGAGTCCGAGGCGGCGTGACCGAAGGGGCGGGGGGCGACGCGGCTCCGGAAGCCGCCCGGACCTGGGGCCGTTGGTTCGGCCGTCCGGGAAAGAGTCTGACCCGCCGTCTGATCTGGCTGGCCTCGGCCTGGATCGTCATCGCCCTGGTTCTGACCGGCTGGACCCTGACCACCCAGTACAAGGAATCCGCGCTCCGCCGGCTGGGCAACATGCTGTCCGACACCATCGACGAGGTGGTGGTCGCCACCAACGCCACACCAGACGGGATCGTGGTGGCGGAGATCAGCGACGCCAAGACCAACCGCGCCCTGTCGGGCGAATACTGGGCCGTCGCGGAACTGGACGGGGACAATAACCTGCGTTTCATCGCCGGATCCCCTTCGCTGGCGGGCGAGCGGCTGGCCGTTCCGCACGATCTTCCGGGCCAGCTCCGCGCGTCCTCGGGCACGATCATCAGCTACAACGATCCCGGCTTCCTTCGTCCCCCGCTGCGTCAACCGCTTCGCGTCGCCGCCAGCCTGAAGTCGCTGCCCGGACGCAGCGAGCCGCTGGTCTTCATGGCGGCCGTGGACCGCACCAATATCGAGGATGACACCCGCCAGTTCGCGACGGTCACCTGGAGCGCCCTGCTGATCCTCGGCGCGGGCCTGGTGATCGCTGTCTTCCTTCAGGTCCAGGTCGGCCTGCGCCCCCTGTTCGCCCTGCGCAACGAGATCGCTGATGTGCGCAAGGGCCGGATCGCGCGCATCGCCCGGAACTATCCGCTCGAGATCCAGCCACTGGCGGAACAGGTCAACCGGCTGCTGGACCACAATCAGGAAACGGTCGAGCGCCAGAGAACCCATGTCGGCAATCTGGCCCATGCGCTGAAGACGCCGCTGTCGGTCATGCTGGCCGAGGCGGGGTCGCAGACCGGACCCTTGCCTGATCTGGTGCGCAAACAGACCGAGGTCATGAAGGCCCAGGTCGACCACCATCTGCGCCGCGCGCGCGCCGCCGCCCGCGCCCAGCTGCTGGGCGAGCGCACGCCGATCGCCGAGGTGCTGGACGAGATGGCCGTGATGCTGGAGCGGGTTTTTGAAGGCAAGGGCGTCGAGATCGACTGGCGCGCGCCTGACGAGCTGGGCTTCCGCGGAGAGCGGCAGGATCTCCAGGAGATCCTCGGCAATCTGATCGAGAACGCCTGCAAATGGTCGAAGCGGCGGGTCCGGATCTCGGCCGGTCCCACGGGCCTGGGCCAGATGGTCGTGGTGGTCGAGGACGACGGTCCCGGCCTGCCCGCCGAGCAGCGCGAGGCCGCCCTGGAACGCGGCGCGCGTCTGGACGAGACCACGCCGGGTTCGGGTCTGGGTCTGTCGATCGTCGTTGAGCTGACGCGGGCCTACGGCGGTCGCATCACCCTGGCCGACAGCGATCTGGGCGGGCTCAAGGTGCTGCTGGAATTGCCCGCCGCCGAGGCCTGATCCCGGGTCCGTGAATAACGGTTGTTAACCCTGACCGTGCACTGTCCGAGACGGTCGGCGTTTTCCGGCCAAGGGATTGTTGAATGTCGGGGCTGACTGTCGCCCACAAGGTCGCGCTCGCCGCCCTGCTGGAGCGGTGCCCGGACGCCATGCTCAGGACCGTGTCCGCCGCTGTCGCGCCCCTGCCGGGAGGGCGGGCGGCGGAACTGCGCATGATGCTGGCGGACGAGCAGCGTGACCGCGTGCGCCGTCAGTTCGTGATGGCCCCGCTGACGCCCATGTTCCGGGCGCGCACCGACGGCGTCGAGGCCCTGACCTTCCCGCCGGCGGTGTTGCCGCGGCTGTGGAAGGCCGCCAGCGCCCGCGAACCCGAGCTGCTGTCCCGCCTCGATGGCAAAGAGCCCTCCGTCATGGTCGCCGACCGCATCTGTCTGGCCGCCGCCGCCATCGTGCGCGACACGCCCGATCTGGTCTGGCCCGGCGGGAGCGATCCTGCGCGCCTGACCGGTCTCGAGGATCTGGCCGCCTGCCTCGACCTGTCGCACATGGCGCGCCGCGCCCTGCCTTCGCTGGAGGTCTGGCTGAAACGCCCCGACGGCGACCAGGTCGCCGAACTGCGGCTGCTGCTCAAGGATTGCGCCGGCATTCGATCGGACGGGAGCCAGCGCGTGCTGGAAATCCTGTTCTCACATCTGGAGGACGCGGTCCTGATCCTGCGGATCCTCACCCAGAGTTCGACCGCGGTCGAGCAGGAGGACTTTCTCAGCGCCTCGGAACTGGCCGGCTTCGTCGACCGGCTGATCGCGGGCGTTGACCAGCGCGCCGCCCGGATCGCGGCTTTCAAGCCCGCCGCCGACATCGCGCGGGCCAAGGACGTGATCGCCGACCTGACCTGGTGCGCGAATGTGCTGGCCGAACTGGACGTGACGCTGACGCTCAATCCGCAGAGCGTCTGGGGCAAGTCGGTGCGCGACGGCCGCGTGCTGATCGCCGGACGGCTGTCGGGACTGCTGCGCGCCGCCGACAAGGCCGTGGATCAGGCCCTGCCGTGGGAGCGGGTCCAGACCAGCGGCCGGATGACCCGCAACGCACCCCAACTCGACGCGCCCATCGACGGCGACATCGTTCTGGCCGCGCGCAGCCTGCTGCGGCTGGTGGGGTCGGTGCGGGGACCGGCCTCGACCTTCGGCTGCGAGTCCGACCGCAAGGCTCTGGTCGAGGCTCTGACCGCCCGGTTGACCGACTATGCCGATCAGGTGCTGCGCATGATCAACGACGGCGAAGCGCCCGACGAGGCCCGCGCGATGAAGATCATCGCGTTCGCGGCCCAGTGTCTGGATCTGATCGCCGCGACCGAGGCCGCCCGCACCGTGCGGCGTCGGGCCGCGGTCGCCGCAGGGCCCTCGGGCGTCGGCGGGGCCTCGTCGCGGGCCGCCTGATCGGCTACAGCGCAGGCCGATGACGGTTTTCTGGATCATGACGGCCCTGGTCACGGCGCTCGCCGGCCTGTTGGTGCTGGCCGGCGCGCGGCGCGGCGCGGACGAGGGCGAACACGTCGCCGGCATGGCCGCGGCCGCCGAACTGGCCGAGCTGGACCGGCTGAAGGCGCGTGGTCTGCTGGACGAGGCCGGCTGGACCGCCGCCCGCGCGGAGGCCGGCCGCCGCATCCTGTCGGCGGAACGGGAAACCCTTCCCGTCCGGGCGGGGCCAAGGGACCGGTTTTTGGTTCTGGCGGGGATCGGCGTCACGGCGGCGGCGACGCTCGGCGTGTACGCCCTCTACGGAGCGCCCGGTCTGCCGGATCAGGCCTATGAGCGCCGCGTGGACGAATGGACGAACGATCTGGATACGCTCGAGGCGCCGCAGATCGCGGCGGTCGCGGCGCGGATCGTGCGAGAACGGCCCGACGATCATGAGGCCCTGACCATGCTGGGGGCCGCACGATTCGAGGCCGGCGATCCGATCGGTGCGGCCTCGGCCTTCCGTCGCGCGCTGGTCCTGCAGCCGGACGACGCGCAGAGCTGGGCGCGGCTGGGCGAAAGTCTGGTGCGGGCCAATGGCGGCAAGGTCGGCGGCGACGCAGAGGCGGCCTTTGTGCAGGCCCTGCGCCGCGATCCCGGCCAGCTGGGCGCGCGCTACTTCCTCGGCGAAGCGGCCATGGTGCGCGGCGACCGCGCGACGGTGCGAGCGATGTGGGCCCCGCTGCTCGCGACTCTGGATCCCTCGGATCCACGCCGCATCGATCTGGAGCGTCGGCTGGTCACCATGGAAGCGGGCGCATGAGCTGGCTTCCGAAATCGCCCAGGGCGCGGCGCCGTCTGTGGCTTTTCGCGGCCGTCGCGCCGGTGCTGGCGCTGGCCGTCGGCCTGTCGCTGTACGCCATGCGCGACAGCGTCACCTTCTTCTTTTCCCCGTCCGAAGCGACCGAGGCGAAGGCCCCGGCGGGCCGCGTCGTGCGTCTGGGCGGTCTGGTCGAGGCTGGCAGCGTCAAGCGAGGAACCGGGGGCGAGGTCGTCTTCTCGGTCACTGACAATGTCGCGGCGACCCGGGTCGTCTATCAGGGCGATCTGCCCGACCTGTTCCGCGAGGGGCAGGGGGTGGTGGCGCAGGGGGCCTTCCAGCCCGACCGCTCGTTCCGCGCCACGCAGGTGCTGGCCAAGCACGACGAGAACTACATGCCGCGCGAGGTGGCCGACCGTCTGAAGGCCAAGGGCGAATGGCGGCCCGAGGCGGCTCCGACGGCGGGGGCCCCGCGCTCATGATCGTCGAGCTGGGCGCCTTCGCCCTCGTCCTCGCGCTGGTCCTGTCGGTGCTCCAGACCGTCATGGCCACGGCCGGACGGATGCGGCGCAGCCCGGTGCTGGCCGGCGCCGCCATCGGCGCGTCTATCGCCGCCGCGCTCGCGGTCGCGGTGGCCTTCGGCGCGCTGATCCACGCTTTCGCCGTGTCGGACTTCTCGGTCGCGAACGTCGCCGCCAACAGCCACACCGACAAGCCGATGCTCTACAAGGTGGCCGCCGCATGGGGCAGCCATGAGGGCTCGCTGGTCCTCTGGTGTCTGGTCCTGACCGTGTTCGGCGCGGCGCTGGCGCGGGCGCGAAACCTGCCGTTCGGGCTCAAGGCCTCTGCGATAGCGACGCAGGGTCTGCTGGGCGTGCTGTTCCTCGCCTTCGCCGTTTTCACCTCCAATCCGTTCGAGCGGCTGAACCCGGCGCCGTTCCAGGGCGCGTCGCTGAACCCGCTGCTGCAGGACCCCGCGCTCGCCTTCCATCCACCGCTGCTCTACTGCGGCTATGTCGGGTTTTCGGTCTGTTTCTCGCTGGCCGTGGCCGCCCTGATCGAGGGCCGCGCCAACGCCAGCTTCTGGCCCGCATGGGGCCGCTGGGTCCGGCCGTGGGCGCTGGCCAGCTGGGCCTTCCTGACCGTCGGCATCACCCTCGGCGCCTTCTGGGCCTACTATGAGCTGGGCTGGGGCGGCTGGTGGTTCTGGGATCCGGTCGAGAACGCCAGCTTCATGCCATGGCTGGCCGGCGCGGCCCTGTTGCACAGCGCGGTGGTCACCGAGCGGCGCGGGGCGCTGGCGGGCTGGACCACCTTCCTGGCCCTCCTGGCCTTCACCTTCTCCATGCTGGGGGCCTTCCTCGTGCGCTCGGGCGTGCTGACCAGCGTCCACGCCTTCGCCGTCGATCCCGAGCGCGGCCTGATGCTGCTGGCCATTCTGGGCGTCACCGCGGGGGCGGCCTTCGCCCTGTTTGCCTGGCGGGCGCCGCGCCTGACGGGCGGGGGGCAGTTCGCCCCGGTCAGCCGCGAGGGCGCGCTGGTGCTGAACAACCTGTTCCTGACAGCGGCCTGCGCGACGGTGCTGCTGGGCACCCTCTATCCGCTGATCCTTGAGGCGATGAACGGCGCGACCATCTCGGTCGGTCCGCCCTATTTCGCCCTGACCTTCGTTCCCCTGATGGCCGTCGCCTTCCTGATCCTGCCCGCCGGACCGCTGCTGGCGTGGAAGCGCGGCGATCTGAAGGGCGTGGGCCAGCGTCTGATCATCGGCGCGGGACTGGCGCTTCTGGTCGCCCTGGCCGGCTGGTTGGCGTTCGAGCCGCGCAAGGCGCTGTCCGCCGCCGGGATCGGCCTGGGCGGCTGGCTGGTGCTCGGCGCGCTGGCCGAGATCGCCGAGCGTATCCGCCTGTTCCGCGTCAGCCCCGGCGAGAGCCTGCGCCGCGCCCGCGGACTGCCGCTGGGCGCATGGGGCACGGTGCTGGCTCACGCCGGGCTGGGGGTCTTCGTGCTCGGCGCCGTGGTCGAGACCGGCTACCGCGTCGAGGCGGCGCGGACAGTGGCCGTCGGCGAGACGGTGACCGCCGGGCGATACAGCGTGCGGCTCGATGGCGTCCGCATCGTCGAAGGCCCCAACTATCTGGCCGAGCAGGGCAGGTTGACGGTCTCGCTGCGCAGCGGCGGCGCCCCGCGCGTCGTCACCGCCGAGCGCCGTTTCTTCCCGGCGGGCGGTCAGACCACGACCGAGGTCGGGCTGGATTTCCGGGGTCTGGACGACGTCTATGTGGTGCTGGGCGAGCGGGGCCAGAGCGAGGCCGGCGCTCCTGCGTGGAGCGTGCGCGTCTGGTGGAATCCGTGGGCGCGGCTGATCTTCCTTGGCCCCGCCATCATGGCTCTGGCCGGAGTCCTTTCCCTGCTCGACCGACGGCTGAGGCTGGGCGTCGGCAAGCGGAAGGCGGCGACATGAAGCGCGCCCTGCTCATCGCCCTGGCCGCTGTCGGCCTGATGGCCGCCGAGCCTCCGCCCGCGCCCGACCGGCCCCTGCCGGACGCCGCGCAGGAGGCGCGCGCCAAAGCCCTGTTCGCCGACATCCGCTGCGTCGTCTGCCAGCACGAGGCCATCGCCGACAGCCCCGCCGGCATCGCCGCGGACATGCGCCAACTGGTGCGCGAAGAGATTGCGGCGGGCCGCACCGACGCCCAGGTCCGCGACGATCTGGTGCGCCGCTACGGCGATTTCGTCCTGTTCAAGCCGCCCGTCCGGGCCGGGACCTGGCTGCTGTGGTTCGGCCCGCTGGCGGCGTTGGCGGCGGTCGGAATCGGCCTGCTGGCGCTGGCGCGGCGCCGCCGCGAGGAAGTCCCGGCGCTGTCGGTCGCGGAAGAGGCGCGTTTGGCCGATATTCTCGCCGCGGACGCGGATCGCCGCGATCCTGACGCAAAGGCGTCTGACGACTGACGTTCGACGCGGCCTATCTTCAGCGCGATGCGTTGGTGAAACGGGTCACAGTCCTATATTCATTGTCGAAACGGGCGGTGTCCTGCCCGAAAGGATCGCAAAGAACTCCATGATGAAGCGCAAGGAATTCATGCTCGGGGCCGTCGCCGGCCTGGCCTTCGCCGCCGCCGCCACGGCCGGCGGCGTGATCGACTGGCCGACCGCTGAAGCGGGTCCCGTCGCGGGCGTTAGCGGCCGTCTGGCCCCCAACGCCGGCGGCGCCGGCCTGGCCTTCGCACCGCCGCAGGGCGCGCCGCTCAGCTTCGCCGACATCTTCGCCCAAGTCGCGCCCGCCGTGGTGCAGATCGACGTCAAGACGCGGGTCGCGCGCCAGCCCGGCATGATCCAGATCCCCGGCACCCCCTTCGCCATTCCGAACCCCAACGGCGGCGGACAGCAGGGCGAGGAGGGTGAGGACGGAGAGGGCGGCGCGACCGCACTCGGCGCCGGCTCGGGCTTCTTCATCGCCGCCAACGGCTTCATCGTCACCAACAACCACGTGGTCGCCGACGCGACCGAGATCATGGTCAAGCTGGCCGACGGACGCGAGCTCGAGGCCCGTCTGGTGGGCCGCGACGAGGACACCGACCTGGCCGTGATCAAGGTCGAGGGGACCGACTTCCCCTTCGTCAATTTCGAGGAAACGGCCCAGCCCCGCGTGGGCGACTGGGTCATCGCGGTCGGCAACCCGTTCGGCCTGGGCGGCACCGCCACGGCCGGCATCGTCTCGGCCAGCGGGCGCGGCGATATCGACAACAACACGCCGTACACCGACTATCTGCAGATCGACGCCGCCATCAACCGGGGCAACTCGGGCGGACCGACCTTCGACATCTACGGCCGCGTCATCGGCGTGAACTCGGCCATCTATTCGCCGACGGGCGGCTCGGTCGGCATCGGCTTCGCCATTCCGGCCACGGTCGCCAAGCCGATCACCGACCGGCTGATGCGCGGCGAGAGCATCGCCCGCGGCTATCTCGGGGTCGGCATCCAGAACCTGAGCCGCGAACAGATCACGGCGCTGGGGCAGGGCTCCGGCTTCACCGGCGCCTGGGTGGGTCAGGTCACGCCTGGCGGACCGGCTGAAAAGGCCGGCCTGCAGATCAATGACATCGTCACCCGCCTGAACGGACAGCCTGTCCGCGACAGCAATGACCTGACCCGCCGGATCGGCTCGGTTGAGCCGGGTCAGACCGTGCGGCTGGAAGTTTTGCGTGAAGGCCGTCTCCAGACCATCAGCGTTCGCGCCGGGGCGCGGCCGTCGCAGGCGGAACTGAACGCCGGTCCGGCCACGCCGGAATCCGGCGACCGGGAAGCGCCCGAGGGCGCCGGCGTCGCCGTCGGCGGTCTGACCGTCGCGCCGATGTCGGACGTGCTTCGCCGCCGCTATTCGATCCCGGCCAATATCAACGGCCTCGTCGTGACCGCGCAGGACACCGTTGGCGAACTGAGGTTCCGGCCCGGCTTCGTCATCACCAACGGGCCGGCCAGCGTGATCCGCACGCCCGCCGATCTTGAAGCGGCGATCACCGCCGCCCGCCGGGCCAACCGGTCGGGCGTCTTCCTCGTCGTCTGGACGCCGGACCAGGGCAGCGTGCCCGTCGTGCTGGACCTTCCGAAGTCTGAATAAGCCTTAACTGCCCGGATCGCCGCCGATGCGCTAACATCGGCGGCGATTCTCGCTTTGGGGGACTGATCGATGCGTATTCTGGTGGTCGAGGACGATGCCGAGGCCGCGACCGCGATGGTCCGGGGCCTGACGGAAGCCGGTCACGAGCCGACCCATGCCGTCGACGGCGCCTTCGGTCTGCTGGAGGCCCAGAAGGGCGGCTACGACGTCTATGTGGTCGACCGGATGATGCCCCGCCTCGACGGCATCGGCATGGTCGAGACCCTGCGCAAGGACGGCGACCAGACCCCGGTCCTGTTCCTGGTCAAACCCTACGCCTTCTCCGAACTGATCGCCCGCGTCGAGGCCCTGTCGCGCCGCCGCGAGACCGGCTCGGTCGCCACCATGCTGAAGGTGGGCGATCTGGAGATGAACCTGATCTCGCGCTCCGTGCACCGCGCGGGCCAGGAAATCGACCTGCAGCCGCGCGAATTCCAGCTGCTGGAGTTCCTGATGCGCCACGCCGGCCAGTCGGTGACCCGCACCATGCTGCTGGAGAAGGTCTGGGAATATCATTTCGACCCCCAGACCAACGTCATCGACGTCCACATCAGCCGCCTGCGCGCCAAGATCGACAAAGGGTTCGATCACGCCATGCTGCAGACCGTGCGCGGGGCGGGCTACCGGCTGGAGCCTCCCTCCTTCGCCGCACGCCCTTCCGGCTGACGCTGCTGTTCCTCGCCCTGTTCGCGGCGGCGGCCAGCGCGATCCTGGCCTATGTCTATTTCGCCTCCGCCGACGCCGCCCGCACCAAGGCCGAGCGGGACGTGCGGGGCGAGATGCAGGTCCTGACCGGCATCTATGACGCGCGGGGGCTGGACGCCCTCAACATGGCAGTGATCGACCGCACCCTGACGGGTCGCTACGAATATCTGCTGATGGACAAGTCCGGCGGCCGGATCACCGGCAGCCTCAGCATATCCCCCTTCGAAACCTTCGAGGGGAACCGTCAGTGGATCACCTTCCCCCTCACAGACACCCTGCCCGACGGGACGGTGGTCCGGCCACAGGCACGCGGGGTTCAGGTGCGGCTGGCGGGCGGCGAGATGCTGTTCGTCGGGGCGTCGCTCATCGACACCGAGGCCTATCTGGCGCGGCTGACCCAGGCCCTGTGGGCGGCCATGGGCATCGTCCTGCTGCTGGGGCTGGCCGGGGGCGTCCTCGTCAGCCGCAACCTCGAACGGTCCATGAGCCGGCTCGGCAAGGTCGTCACCGCCGTGCAGGAAGGCGACCTGAAGGCGCGCGCGCCCGTCCGGAATTCGGGCGACGAACTGGACGAGCTGGGCGCCGGCCTGAACGTCATGCTGGACCGGATGGAAGCCTCGATGGCCTCGATCCGCCACGCCGGCGACGCCATCGCCCACGACCTTCGCTCACCGCTCACGCGGATGCGGGCCAAGCTGGAGGTGGCCCTGATGGACGCCGAGGCGGGCAAGATCGACGGCGTCGATGCGGTGCAGCTGGCGCTGGACGAGGCCGACAGCCTGCTGAAGACCTTCAACACCGTCCTGGCCATCGCCCGGCTTCAGGCCGCCGCCGGCCGTACGCCGGATCCGAAGGTGTTCGACGCCGCCGATCTGGCCGCTGACATGGCCGAGCTCTACGAGCCGGCCAGCGAGGACAAGGGACTGGAATTCTCGGCCGAGATCGAACGCGGCCTGATGGTCGAGGGCAATCAGCCCTTCCTGGCCCAGGCGCTGGCCAACATCATCGACAACGCCATCAAATACACCCCGACCGGCGGGGCGGTGATGCTGCGCGCCCGGCGGCGTTCGTCGGGCGAGATCGAATACTCGGTCACCGACACCGGCCCCGGCGTGCCGGAAGAGGACCGCGAGCGGGTCATCGAACGGTTCGTGCGTCTGGACAACAGCCGCACCGAGGCGGGCTCGGGTCTGGGCCTGTCGCTGGTCGGTGCGGTCATGGAGGCCCACGGCGGACGCATCATCCTCGACGAGGGCCCGGGCGCCTACGGCGGCTTCGGGCCGGGGCTGAGGGTCGCGCTGGTCCTGCCGGCGGCGGCGACATGATCCGGCCCTCCAGACCGGGGGACGCCGCGCGGAACCTCGAGATCTGGCGGGGCGCGGTGGACGCGACCCACGACTTCCTGTCGCCGCAACACCGTTCCGAGATCGACGCCACGGTCGCCGGATGGCTGCCGACGGCGGAGCTTCAGGTGCTGGTCGACGGGGCGGATCGCCCGCTGGGTTTCATGGCCTTGTCGGGCGACCATGTGGATGCGCTGTTCGTCGACCCGGCCCTGCATGGCCGGGGTCTCGGGCGAACCCTGATCGCGCACGCCCGGTCGCTGCACGACAGTCTCAGCCTCGACGTAAACGAACAGAATCCGCGGGCCGTCGGCTTCTACGAACGGCTCGGCTTCGAGCGGACCGGCCGGTCGCCGATCGATGATCAGGGTCGGCCGTATCCGCTGGTGCATATGGCCCTGCGTCCATGACAGACCTGCAGCCGTGCGGACCGGTGGTGGACGCCGACGCCGCGGCCCGGGCTTACGAACGACTGTCCGAGGCGGCGGCGAAACAGGGCTGGAGCGGACTGCTGACCGACGCCTGGCCCGCCGTAGGGCCTGTTTTCGCCGCCTCGCCCTATCTGTTCGGTCTGGCGCGCCGTTGGCCCGCCATGCTGGAAAAGCTGCTGCGCGAGGGGCCTGAAGCCCGGCTGGCCGACGTGCTGACGCGGACCGAAGCCCTGTCCGGCGAGGCGGAGGCGGTCAAGCTTCCACTCCGGCGACTGAAGGCCGAACTGCATTTGCTGACCGCCCTGGCCGACCTCGGCGGCGTCTGGAATCTCGACCAGGTCACCGACGCGCTGAGCCGTTTCGCCGACGCCTCGACACAGGCCGCCCTGCGCGCCGTGGCCCATGACCAGCGCGAGCGGGGCAAGCTGGTCTCCGCGCCTGATGACCCGCGCGGTCCGATCCCGGGCCTGTTTGGCCTCGCCATGGGCAAGCACGGCGCCTTCGAGCTCAACTACTCCTCCGACATCGACATCAGCCTGTTCTGGGAGCCCGAGGCTGTCGAAAGCGCGCTGGCCGAGGGCGTAGAGCCGCAGAAATTCCTCGACCGCATCGCTCATTCCCTGTCGACGTTGATGCAGGAGCGGACCGGCGACGGCTATGTGTTCCGCGTCGATTTGCGGCTGCGCCCCGATCCGTCCTCGACCCCGCCCGTGGTCGCCGTGCCTTTCGCCCTGTCCTACTACGAGGGCGTCGGCCAGAACTGGGAAAGGGCGGCCTTCATCAAGGCGCGGGCCATGCTTGGGGACATCGGCGCCGGGAGCGACTTCATCCGGGCCCTGCAGCCCTTCATCTGGCGGCGCAGCCTCGACTTCCCCGCCATTCTCGACATCCAGTCGATCAAGCGACAGATCCACGTCCACAAGACGGGCGAGGGGCTGGATGCGGCCGGCGCCAATCTGAAGCTGGGCCGCGGCGGCATCCGCGAGATCGAGTTCTTCGTCCAGACCCAGCAGCTGATCCTCGGCGGCCGCGATCCCGCCCTGCGCAGCCCCCGCACGGTCGAGGCGCTGGCCCTGCTTCGCGACGCCGGCCACGTCAGCGCCGAGGCCTGCGCCGAACTGACCGCCGCCTACGGAGCGCTGCGCGATCTCGAACACCGGGTGCAGATGCTGGACGACGAGCAGACCCATACGCTGCCCGTCGATGCCTCGCGCCGCGCGGCCGTGGCGGCGCTGGCGGGGGAGGGCGATCTGGCTGTCTTCGACGCCGGGGTCGAGGCCCTGCTGGTCGGGGTCAACCGCCGCTACGGCGAGCTGTTCGAAGGCGAGGAGGCGTTGTCGTCGCCCTACGGTTCGCTGGTCTTTACCGGGGTTGAGAACGACCCCGAGACCCTGCTCACCCTTGAACGGATGGGATTCGCCGAGCCGGCGGGCGTGGCCGACACGATACGCAGCTGGCACCACGGCCGCATCCCCGCGACCCGGTCGGCGCGCGGCCGCGAGCTGTTCACCCGTCTGGCCCCGCGCCTGCTCACAGCCCTGGCCGACACGGGAGCCGCCGATGCGGCCTTCCGCCGGTTCGCCGTCTTCTTCGCCGGGCTCAGCGCCGGGGTGCAGGTCCAGGCCCTGTTCCTGGCCCAGCCCAAGCTGTTCGAGCAGGTTCTGGGCGTGATGGCCTTCGCCCCGCGGCTGGCGCGCACGCTGGGCCGCTATCCGGCGGCGCTGGACAGTATGCTGGACGCCCGCTTCGCCCGGATCATCGACGAGGATTCCGGCGTCGTCGCCCAGCTTCTGACCGACGCCGCCGCAGCGCCCGATTTCGAGGCCGCGCTCGACGTCGCCCGGCGGATGCACCGAGAGCAGATGTTCCGCGTTGGGGTCCAGACCCTCAGCGGCCGCGCCGATCCCGAGGCCGCGGGCCGCGCCTACACCGCCATCGCGGATGCCGTCATCACCGCCCTCGCCCCCGCCGCCATGGCCGAGGCCGTGCGTCAGGGCGGGGCCCTGAACGGCGGCGCGGCCGCCGTAATCGCCTTGGGCAAGGCCGGATCGCGGGAGATGACCGCCAGCTCGGACCTCGATCTGATGACGGTCTACGACGCCCCGGCCGACGCCGTGTCGGACGGCAAGGGCTGGGCCGCGGCCGTCTTCTATTCGCGCTTCACCCAGCGGCTGATCGCCGCCCTGTCCGCGCACACGGCCGAGGGCGGCCTGTACGAGGTCGACATGCGGCTGCGGCCCGGCGCGGCCAAGGGACCGGTGTCGCTGCGGCTGGACGCGGTTCAGGAGTATTACGCCGACGAGGGCGATACCTGGGAATTCATGGCCCTGACCCGGGCGCGGGTGGTCTGGACCGACGATCCCGCGTTCGGCGCGCGTGTGCAGGCCGTGATCGAGACCATATTGCGCAGGCCCCGTCCGGGCGTGGACATCGCCGCCGACGCCCGGCGCATGCGCGACCTGATGGCCCGCGAGCGGCCGGGGCAGGGCGCCTGGGATCTGAAGCTGGCGCCCGGCGGTCAGGTCGACGCCGAATTCGTCGCCCAGACCCGGCAGCTGAAGGCAGCGGCGTCGGGCGGGGCGCTGACGGTGTCGACGCTGGAGGCCCTGGCCGACGAACCGGCCCTGGCTTCGGCCTGGCGGCTGCAGCAGGCGCTGAACCAGATCCTCAGCGCGGCCTTCGACGACAGGCCGGATCCGGATCATGAGCCCGAGGGCTTCCGTCGCCGTCTGGCCGAGGCGGCCGGCGTCTCGGATTTCGAGACCCTGAAGGCGCATCTGGCCGAGGTCCGGGTAGCGGCGCGGGCCGCCTTCGAAACCGCCCTGCCGGCCGTCCGCGACGGAGACTGACCCGGCGGACGTTTCACTCTCTGACAGGGACGAAACGGCCGCGTCGGGCGGCCATGGAGATCATCTGATGAGAAAAACCCTTCTGGCCGGCGCCCTCGCCGCCCTGACCCTCGCCGCAGGCGGCGCCGCGCTCGCCCAGCAGGCGCCGTCGAAGCCGCACGCCATGCGGGCCGACGCCGACGGCGACGGACGCATCAGCCAGGCCGAGTTCGTGGCGCGACGTGTCGACCGCCTGACCGCAGCAGACGCCAACCGCGACGGCTCGGTCGCGCCCGATGAAATGCGTGCGGCCGCCCAGGCTCGCCGGGCAGAACGCGCCGACGCCCGCTTCCAGCGGCTGGACGCCGACCGTGACGGCGCCATCAGCCGCGCCGAGTTCGACGCCCCGCGCGCTACCGGGACCGAGGCCCGCCCGAACCGCGCCGCCCGTCCGGCCCGCATGCATCGCGGCGGCCCCCGCATGGCGCATCGCGGCCAGCGCATGGATGCCCGCGGCCCGATCTCGATCGCCGAGGTTCAGGGCAAGGCCGCACAGGCATTCACCCGTCTGGACGGCGATCGCGACGGCTTCGTCACGGCCGCCGAGCGTCAGGCCGGCATGCAGGCGGTGCGCGAACAGCGCCGCGAACGCATGACGGAACGCCGCGCCGCCCGTCAGGCGCAAAGGCAGGCGTCGCCTCCGGCGCCCGCTTCGGAGTAAGGATGATGGGCGGGGCGACGGTCATGGGCCGAACGACCCTTTCGCGAACAACGGGAGAGGGCCGGATTGGCGTTGATCGCCGACCCCGACGAGGATCTGGTGCGCCGCGTGGGTCAGGGCGACCCCGCGGCCATTCAGGCCATGGTGGCCCGCAAGCTGCCGCGCATGCTGGCGCTTGCGGGGCGCATGCTGGGGGACGCCGCCGAGGCCGAGGATGTGGCGCAGGAAGCCATGCTCCGTGCCTGGAAACAGGCGCCCCGCTGGACGCCGGGACAGGCCAAGTTCGACACCTGGCTGCACCGGGTGGCTCTGAACCTCTGCTACGACCGGCTGCGCCGGCGGCGCGAGGTTCCGACCGAGGCCCCGCCGGACCGGCCCGACGACGGACCGTCTCCGGACCGGGGTCTGATGGCGGCGGATGTGGGGACGCGCGTAAACGCGGCGTTGGCCCTTCTGCCCGATCGTCAGCGCGAGGCGGTGGTTCTGTGCCACTATCAGGAACTGACCAATATCGAGGCCGCGGCCCTGATGGAGGTCAGCGTCGATGCGCTGGAAAGTCTGCTGTCGCGTGGACGGCGGGCGTTGAGACTGGCCCTGGCCGATATCCGGCCCGGCGCTGAAGGAGTTTGAGCGTGATGACGTCGGAACGGTTTCTCGCACTGATCGCGGCCTACGGCGCCGATGCGCGGCGCTGGCCGGAGAACGAGCGCGCGGCGGCCCAGGCCTTCGCCGCCGCCGATCCCGCGGCCGTGCGCGCCGCCGTGGCCGAGGCGGACGCGGTGGACGCCCTGCTGCACCTGTCGCGTGCCGCCCAGCCGTCCATGGCCCTGCGCGACCGCGTGATCGCCTCCGCCGCCGAGGCCGGGCTCAAGGCGCGGCGCGAGGGCCGTCGCTGGCTGGACCGTCTGGCCCTCGCGCTGGGAGCCGGCTGGGCCGTCGCGGCATGCGCTGGCGTGGCCGCCGGCGTCATGCTGACCACCCACCTGACCGCCGACGCCCAGGCCGATGCGGTGCTGTATCAGGCGTCGCTGATGGCCGTGGATGACACCGAGGTGCTGGGATGACGTCGCAAACGCTGAAGAGCGCCCTCGCCATCTCGGTCGCCCTGAACCTGTTCGCGCTCGCGGCGGGTGCGACCGTGCTCGTCACCCAGGCCCAGGTCGAGAAGCGGGTCGAGGCCCAGCACCGTCCGCCGCGCAGCGGGTCGCCCATGCTGCTGATCGGCCAGCTGGATCCCGCCGTCCGCGACCGGGTGCGCGACACCCTGCGCGCCTCGGCCCTGCAGGTCCGTCCGGATTTCGAGGAAGCCCGCCAGAAGCGGCGCGAGGCGGTCGCCATCGCTTCGTCGGACACCTTCGACAGCGCGCGCATCACCACCCTTCTGGCGCAGTCGCGCGAAGCGGAATTGCGCGGTCGGGCCCGGCTTGAGGTCGATGCGGTCGCGGTCCTCGCCTCGCTGGAGCCGGCGGATCGCAAGGCGTTGTCGGAAATCCTGACCCGCCGGGGCCGCGTCGTGGTGCGTGGCGACAATGACAAGAAGGGCCCGCCGCCGCCCCGCTGACCGGCCTCAGGCGGCGCGGGCCTGTTCGGTCTGGGCCCCGTCGGGCCGTCGGATCGGCAGGACGAAGCCCACCGTGGTGCCGCGACCCGGCTCGCTGGCGATGGTCAGCTCCCCGCCGTGCAGCTCGATCAGCGACTTGGTCAGGGCCAGGCCCAGACCCGTGCCCTGTGTCGTCTTGGAATGCTGGCCCTCGACCTGTTCGAACGGTCGCGCCAGCCGGTTCAGATCCTTCTCGGCAATGCCGATACCCGTGTCGGTGACCGCCACCCGCACCCGGTCGTCATCCTCGCGCGTCAGGGCCACAACGATGTCGCCGCCCTCGGGTGTGAACTTCACCGCGTTGGAGATCAGGTTCAGCACCACCTGTTTCAGGCCGCGGTAATCGGCGTCGATCTCGGGCATCTCGGGCGCATCGACCAGCAGGTTCAGCCCCGCCTCCTGGATCTTGCCGCGCATCAGCCGCGTGGCGTCCTCGACCACCTCTTTCAGCGACACCTTCTCATAGTGCAGCGTCAGCTTGCCGGCCTCGATCTTGGCCATGTCGAGGATGTCGTTGATCAGGCTGAGCAGGTGCTGGCCCGACTTCAGGATGTCGGCGGCGTAGCCCTTGTACCGGGCGTCGCCCAGCGCCCCGAACATCTCGCCCGCCATGATCTCCGAGAAGCCGTTGATGGCGTTCAGCGGCGTCCGCAGCTCGTGGCTCATATTGGCCAGGAACTCGGACTTGGCCTGGTTCGCGGCCTCGGCCCGGGTCATGGCCACCTCGTACTTGCGCGCCAGAAGGGAGAGACGCTCCTCGCGGTCTTCAAGCTCGGTGATGGTGACGTGCAGCCGTTCGGTGGCCCGTTGGCGCTCCGCCTCCTTGCGCTTGATGGCGGTGATGTCCGCCGCCGTGACGACCGAGCCGCCGTCCGAGGTGAAGCGTTCGACCAGCTGCAGCCAGCGGCCGTCGTTCAGCTCGACCTCTCGCGCGCCGGCGCGCCCGCCCGTCGCGGGCTGGTCCGAGGTGATGGCCAGGGCGGCGATCCGGTTCAGATCCTGTTTGAAGGCGCCCCGGCGCACCACCCCCTCCTCGAAGCCGAAGGCGTCCTGGAAGGCCTGGTTCGACAGGATCAGCCGGCCCTGCTTGTCAAACAGGACGAAGGCGTCCGACACGCTCTCGATGCCGTCGCGCAGACGGCTTTCGGCGGCCTGGGCCTGGGCCTTGGCGCGGCGGGCCTCGGTCGTATCCAGCGCAACGCCCAGCACGCTGGTGAAACCTTCATCGCCCCGGTCGCCGCGCGCCTGACCCCGCGCGTCGATCCAGCGCGCCTTGCCCTGGGCGTCGGACACCGGGAAGCTGACGTCGAACGTGCCGAAGGTCTGGGCCTGCCGCAGGGCGTGCAGCACCGCCTCATGATAGCGCGGATGGATGCGGGCCATCATCTCTTCGGTCGTGACGGCGCCCTTCTCCAGCCCCATCAGCTGGGCCATGTATTCCGAGATGGTGACCGTCTCGCTGTCCGTGTCCCATTCCCAGACGCCGCACCGCGCGGCCTCGACGGCGCCGCGGAACCGCTGTTCCGAAGCCGCCCAGACCTGGGTGATGCCCTGCTGGCGGCGTTGCAGCAGCAGCGCCAGCAGGACCACGAATGCTCCAATGCCGACGGGCGCGGTCAGCACCCAGACATCGTCCAGCAGGGCGTCGGCGCCGACGGTGACCGGGGTGGTGGCGACTGCGATCAAGCCGGTGTCTCCGACCGGCGCGGCGGTGCGACGGACGCCATGCCCGTCGCCGCGCAAGGTCACGCCGCGGCCGTCGACGGACACGGGCGCAGCCGCCAGCCCGAGGGTGGCCACGGTCGTCCCGGAGCTGGTCAGGAGCGTGTCCGGGGCGGACAGGATAGAGCGGGTGACGCCGTTCTGCGGCGCCAGCGACGGAAGGGGCGCACGACCGACCAGTCGGCCTCCACCCGCCAGCGGGTTGGAAATCAGGATGGCCCGGCCGTCCGCCGTCAGCCGCGGGCGGCCCGGCGCGGCGGTGAACAGGCGGGCTTCTCCGCCCGTGGTTGCAACGGGGCGGCCGGTTTCATCCAGAACAGCGAAGGACTGGCCGGGCGCGGCGGCGCGGGCGCGTTGCAGCATGATCGCGGGAGAGTCAGCGCCGATGGGCGCCGAGCGAACGGCGGCCTGCACCGGGGCAATGCGGGTTTCGAGATCGAAGGCCAGCAGCCGGGCCTCGCGGTCGACGGCGCTCAGGCGAAGGGCGTCCGCCTCCTGTCCCGGTCGAGCGATCTCGCGGGCGAACAGCAGCACACAGACGGCCAGGGCAAGGGTGACGGTCAGTAAGGCGATGCGCAGCCACGACGGCGCGCCCTTGCGTCGGTCCGCCGAACGCCGTCCCTCTCCGGTTATGCGGCGCTCGTTGCCCCGCAAGGCGCTCTCCCCCAGAAATCAACGTCGATCAGCGAATCTAGGCTGCGTCGCGGATTCCTGTCGAGCCTTGGTTCGGAACCATCAACGGTTTCAGGCGGCCTGTGTTTCCCGCTGCCCGCCGCCACCGCTTTCGGTCGGCGAGACCAGAACGTCCGTGATCGTCTTCAGCAGGGTCCGCGCGGTGCGGGCCAGTTCGACCATCTCGGGCGGTGCGTCGTCCGGCGCCTCGTCCACCGATGCCGCAAGCCGTTCGGCAAGCGCCAGAAGCTGGGGAGAGGCGGCGATCAGGCGCGCCTGGAACTCGATCTGGTCGGGGTCGCGGTCATACTCCGCGCCGGGCACGCGCCAACCGCCCCAATCGGCCTTGTCGGTGACGACCACGGGGTAGGTGCCAGGGAAGGGATGGTGAGGGCAGTCGTCGGCCGTCTGCCATTTGTTGCGGGCCCGCATCAGCCGCCAGGACTCTCCAGCGTTGGCCGAGGGGTCCTCGGTCGGCAGAAGCAGTTCGTGGCCCAGAAACTCCCGGCCAAGACCGACATCGTAGGTGACGCGGACGGGTTCCTCGAAACCCTTGGCCCAGACGGGCTGGACCTTCTCAACCTGGGCCCATGCGCCGACGCACTCGACCCAGACCTTCTGTCCCTTCTGGAATTGCGCGCGCGCCATCCACGTCTCCGATCCTGAAGGGTCAGAGTGGGCCTTGGCGAGTGAACAGCGCGTTCCGCGAAAGGGTGAAGCAGACGTAAACGCCGGCCTCACCCCGATCCCGGGTCAGGTCCGGGAAATGTCTTCCAGCGCTTCGCCGGCGTACTTTTCCTTCACGCGGGTCGACAGGTCGCCCAGCGAGACGACGCCGACCAGACGGCTGTCCTTGTCGAGCACCGGCAGGCGGCGGATCTGCTTCGATCCCATGGCGTCCAGCACCGTCTTCAAATCATCGTCGGCGCGGGCGGTGTGCGGATCGCGGGTGATGTATTCCACCACCGGCGCGCTCGCCGAGGCGCCCTGGGCCAGCGCCCGGATCGTCAGGTCGCGGTCAGTGATGGTGCCGATCAGGGTGTCGCCGTCGGCCACCGGCATGAAGCCGAAATCGCCACTGGCCATGCGCGAGGCCACTTCCTGGACGGTGTCGCCGGGGCGGGCGACCTGCACGTCCTTGCTCATTACGTCGCGAACTTTCATCGGGTCTCTCCTTGAAGGGGGGCTGCCGTCAGAACCCGTCCATCCGCCGCCGGTTCCGGTTCAGCCACATGACTGCCAGACAACGAGACCCTCAGGGTCGTGTCAGCCGCGGCATGGTTTTCTCACTCCACGGTCCGCTGCGGATCGGAACGATTGAGGAATACGACAATGAAAACCGCCATGATCCGGAAGGCCCTGCTTTCCACGCTGGCGGCGACGGCGGTCATGACGGCCACGCCGGCGCTGGCCCAGAACGTCACCTTCTCCGTGGGCGTCGGCTCGCCGGCCTACGGTCAGGGCTATGGCTACGGCCAGGGCTACGGCTACAACCGCGGCTACGGCAACGACCTGCAATACCGCGCCCAACGCGTGGCCCAGCAGATCAACCGGGTAGCCTACAACGGCCGTATCAGCCGCGGCGAGGCTCAACGTCTCAGTTGGGAGATGCAGCAGTACCGGAACCTTGAATGGCGCTACGCCCGCGACGGCCTGAGCCGTCAGGAGTACGCAGCGCTCAGCAACCGCCTGACCCGCATCGAATACATGCTCCGTCAGGAGCGCCGCGACCGCTGGTAAGCGTTGTGAAGTGAACGGAGGGCCGCCCCGGCGACGGGGCGGCCTTTCGTTTGTTCGCCTCTGTCGTTAAGCCGCATCCCTCGAACGGAGAGCGACAATGACGGCGGCGAACGAGGCGAAGGCCATCCTGCAACGGCTGGGCGTGGACGACGCCGTCTGGGGCGGCGCCCTGACGACGCGGTCGCCGGTCGACGGCTCCAGCGCCGGCGCGCTCGTCGGGACAACCGGCCTCGACGCTGTCGCTGACCGCTCGGTCGCCGCCTTCCACGCCTGGAAGCGCGTGCCGGCCCCGCGTCGCGGAGAGCTGGTCCGCCTGCTCGGCGAGGAACTGCGCGCGTCCAAGGATGACCTCGCTCGCCTCGTGACATTGGAAGCCGGCAAGATCGTTTCCGAAGGCCTCGGCGAGGTGCAGGAGATGATCGACATCTGCGACTTCGCCGTCGGCCTGTCGCGCCAGCTGTACGGCCTGACCCTCGCTTCCGAACGCCCCGGCCACCACATGCGCGAAACCTGGCAGCCGCTGGGGCCGGTGCTGGTCATTTCGGCCTTCAACTTCCCTGTTGCTGTCTGGGCGTGGAACGCCTGCCTGGCCCTCGTCTGCGGCGATCCGGTGATCTGGAAGCCGTCCGAGAAGACCCCGCTGACCGCCTTGGCCACGCAAGCCATCTTCGACCGCGCCGTCGCCCGCTTTGGCGACGCCCCGGAAGACTTGTCCCAACTGGTGATCGGCGGCCGCGAGGCTGGCGAGAACCTGAGCGCCGACGTCCGCATCGCCCTCGTTTCCGCCACCGGCTCCACCCGGATGGGCAAGGCCGTCGCACAGACCGTGGCCGCCCGCCTCGGCCGTTCGCTGCTGGAGCTCGGCGGCAACAACGCCATGATCGTCACGCCCAGCGCCGATCTCGACATGGCTGTGCGCGCCATCGCCTTCTCGGCCGTCGGCACCTGCGGCCAGCGCTGCACCACCCTGCGCCGCCTGCTGGTCCACGAGAGCATCGCCGAAGGCCTGATCGCGCGGCTGAAGGCGGCCTATGAGACCCTGCCCATTGGCGATCCGCGTCAGGACGGCGTCCTCGTCGGTCCCCTGATCGACGACGCCTCGGCGCACGGCTTCGACACGGCGTTGGCACAGGCGGTCGAACAGGGCGGACAGATCGTCGTCGGCGGCGATCGCGTCGACCGTGACGGCGTCTACGTCCGCCCCGCCATCGTCCGCATGCCGGCCCAGAGCGCTGTCGTGCAGCACGAGACCTTCGCCCCCATCCTCTACGTCCTGACCTGGTCCGATTTCGATCAGGCCGTTGCCATGCAGAACGACGTACCGCAGGGGCTGAGTTCCTGCGTCTTCACCGACAGCGTGCGCGAGGCCGAGGCCTTCCTCTCTGCGTGGGGTTCGGACTGCGGCATCGCCAACGTCAATATCGGCCCCTCGGGCGCCGAGATCGGCGGGGCTTTCGGCGGCGAGAAGGACACCGGCGGCGGGCGTGAATCCGGGTCCGATGCGTGGAAGGCCTATATGCGCCGCCAGACACAGACGGTGAATTTCTCCACCAGCCTGCCGTTGGCGCAGGGCGTGAAGTTCGAGGTCTAGAGCGCCGCCGCGAGGTCTTCAGCCAGATCGCCCTTGCCGACGATCTCAACGCCGTCCAGGCCCAGCCACCCGGCCATCCGCTTCAGCTCCGTCGCCAGCCGCGCGGCCGTCTCCGCCGTCGCGTCCGGCTCGCGCCACGCCGCCTGAACCAGCAGGACTCCGCCCTTCCGGTCCGACTTCAGATCGACCCGCGCCGTGATCGCCTCGTCCTCGAGGAAGGGCAGGACGTAGTAGCCGTGCGCCCGCTTGTGCACCGGCGTGTAGATCTCCAGCCGCACCTTCACGTCGAACAGTCGTTCGGTCCGGTCGCGGGCCCAGATCAGATTGTCGAACGGCGACAGCAGGGCCGCGCCCGCGACCTTGCGCGGCGTCCGCGCCCCGGCCGCCAGATACGCCGGCTGCCGCCAGCCCTTCACCGCCACCGGCGATAACTCCCCGGACTCGACCAGTTCCGCGATCCGCTCGCGCGCATCGGCCAGCGGCAGCCGGAAATAGTCCCGCAGGTCCGCCGCGGTCGCCACGCCCATGGCCCGCGCCGAGATGCGCACCAGCTCGCGCTGGGCGTCCGCCTCTTCCGGCGTCGGCAGGTCGATGATCCGGGCGGGCAGGGCGCGTTCGGTCAGGTCGTAGACCCGCTCGAACCCGTTGCGCGTCTTCGTCGTGATCAGCCCGGCCCAGAACAACCACTCCAGCGCCCGCTTGCCGTCCGACCATGACCACCAGCCGGGCGCCCCGCGCGGCCCTTCCGCGAAGTCGCCGCCAGTCACGGGGCCGCGCCGCTCGATCTCGGCCAGCACCCCGTCGATATAGTCCCGCTTCTCGCGCCCGAAGCGCGACAGGCCTGTCCACATGGCCCCGCCCTGCGCCCGCTCCATCCGCCAGCGGAACAGCGGCTGGCTCTCCAGCGGCAGCAGCGACGCCTCATGCCCCCAGTATTCGAACAGACTGCGCCGCGGCCCCCAGGCCTCGGCCTCCAGCGCCTCGCGCGGATAGTCGCCCAGCCGCGAGAAGGCGGGCAGGTAGTGGGTGCGCGTCACCACATTGACGCTGTCGATCTGGATCACGCCCAGCCGTCGCGCGGCGTCGCGGACGTGGCTGCGGCCGGGCGCGGCCGGCCGGGTTTTGCCGAAGCCTTGGGCGGCGAGGGCGATGCGGCGCGCGGTCTTGAGGGTGAGGGTTTCTGTCACCCGGTGAGGCTAACCTGATCGCAGCGTTATTTGCGACAGCAGCGTGAAGCCGGGGTCCGAAAAGCGCCCATCCTGTCGTCATCCCGGCGAAGGCCGAGACCCAGCGGCGCCGAAGGCGATGCCGGACACAGCCCCGCTCCCGGCAGGTTCGCGCTTTCGCGCGCCGCTGGGTCCCGAGGTCGCTGCGCGCCCCGGGATGACGGCAGGTTGGGCGGCTATGGCGCCGTCCGCGCCGGCAGACCCTGCGCTGCCCGCACCATCTGCACGAACTCGGCCCGCTCGCCGTATGCGTCCTCGCCACGCGCGCCCTGCGCCTGTTCCAGAACCTCGTTCCAGCCATAGCCCTCGGCCATCCACGGATCGCCGCGCAGCCGCTGTCCGAACGCGGCCACGGCCATCGCCCAGCGCGTGCTTTCGGGCGGCTGGGCGCTGACCCGGCCTCCGCCGCTGTTCGACAGCACATGCTGCATCAGCCGCGAGTCCCGCTCGCCCGGAAGCTTGTAACGCACCTGGACGAAGCCGACCTCGCCGTCCGGGTCGCCGCCCCCGACGCCGACCCGGTTCTGGTCATAGCGCCGCTCCGGAATCTGGCTCGGCCCGCCGACGGGCGTGATCTCGTACAGGGCCGTCACAGAAGCGCCGGACCCGACCTCGCCCGCATCGACGCGGTCGTTGTTGAAATCCTCCTCGTTCAGCAGCCGGGTCTCATAGCCGATCAGCCGGTACTCGCTGACCCGCGCCGGATTGAACTCGACCTGGATCTTGACGTCGTCGGCGATGGGGAAGGCGCCCCGGTCGAAGGCCGGGCCGAACAGTCGGCGGGCCTCGTTCAGATCGTCCACATAGGCCGCCACGCCGTTGCCGGCCTGGGCGATCGTCTGCATTCGCGCATCCTGGTAGTTGCCGCGTCCGAAGCCGTAGACCGACAGATAGATGCCCGTCCCGCGCTTGGCCGCGACATAGTCTTCCAGCCGCTGGTCATTGGTGACGCCGACGTTGAAGTCGCCGTCGGTGAACATCAGGATCCGGTTGACCTTGTCGCGTCCGAATGCGGCCTCGGCCTGCTGATAGGCATTGATCATCCCCTGCGCTCCGGCGGTCGAGCCGCCCGCGTTCAGCGTCTCCACGGCGCAGCGCAGCTTCAGCTTCTGGTCGCCGGGCGTAGGGCCAACAGCGGTGCCGACGTCGGATGCATAGAAGGTCACGGCGACCTGATCCTGCGGTCGCAGGCGGTCGATGATCAGGTTCATCGACTTCTTCGCCAGCGCCAGCTTGTCCGGCGTCTGCATCGAGCCGGAGACGTCGACCATGAAGGTCAGGTTCAGCGGACGCCGCTCGCCCTCCGGCAGTTCATAGCCCTGCAGGCCCACATGGACGATCTGCCGCCCCGGCGCCCAGGGCGAGGCCGCCACCGCCGTGGTGATGGCGAACGGCTGCGTCGCCGAGGTCGGCCGGTCATAGCCGTAGTCGAAATAGTTGATCATCTCCTCGACCCGCACGGCGTCGGCGGGCGGCGCGCGGCCGTCGTCGATGAAGCGGCGGACGTTGGAATAGCTGGCCGTGTCGACGTCGATCGAGAAGGTCGAAACCGGCTCGTCGGCCACGCGCCGGACCGGATTGGGCGTGGCGTCGGGATAGCGTTCGGTGTCGGGCTGCGGCCGCGCGATCTGGCCGGAGCCCGGGCGGATGCGGGAGCCGGCGACTGCGATCTCGTTCGCGCCGATCGCCGGAGCGGCCATCACCGGCGGAGGAGGCGCCGGCGGGGCCGGAGGCGGAGGGGGCGGCGGAGGAGGCGGCGGCGGAACGTACGCCAGCCGGTCTTCCTTCTTCGTTGGCTCGATCGGCAGGGTGACGGGGGGCGGGACGTATCGCGGGACCGTGACCGGCCGCTCCTCCCGCACCGTGAAGCCGAATGGCGCGCACGCCGCCGCCGAGACCACGCCGTCTGACGGCTTGTCCGGATCGAAGGGACGCTGGGACTGGTCAACCGCACCGGGCGCAATCGGCGACGCCAGCGTCAGGCTCATCACCCCGGCGAGGGCCTGTTTGAGCGGAAGGACGGTCATCGGCGCATCTCCCTTTGGTTGTCGGTCAGCATGAGGCCGACCCGTCTCGGGCGAAACTGTGGCGGTTTGAACGAGCCGCGTTCGACGGGCCGAGGGGTGGCGCAACCGCGCATCACCCCCCACTATGAACAGCCACGCTGACAGGGGATGTACATGGCCGAGGCGGCGACCGGACTTCAGCTTGGCCATATGGCCGCCCTGCTCGCCGCGGGCGTGGTGGCGGTGCCCGTATTCCGGCGGCTGAAACTCGGTTCGGTGCTCGGTTACCTCGCCGCCGGTCTGGCCATCGGCCCGTTCGGCTTCGGCCTGTTCCGCGAGCCGGAGGTCATCCTGCACGTCGCCGAGTTCGGCGTGGTCATCTTCCTGTTCATCATCGGCCTCGAGATGCGTCCGTCCCGACTATGGGGGCTGCGCAAGGAAATCTTCGGCTTGGGGGCGGCCCAGGTCGCCGTCTCCGGCCTGCTGCTGACGCTCACCGGCATGGCCGCCGGCCTGTCGGTTGCCGTCGCCTTCATCGCCGCCATGGGCTTCGTCCTCAGTTCGACCGCCGTCATCATGCAGATGCTGGACGAGCGGGGCGAAATGTCCCTGCCGCGCGGGCAGCGGGCCGTGTCCATTCTGTTGTTCGAGGACCTGGCCATCGTGCCCCTGCTGGCCGTGGTCGCGGTCATGGCCGCGTCCATGGGTCTGGGCGGAGAAGAGACGCCGCCTCTGTGGCGCACCTTGGGTCTGGCGATCGGCGCCATCGCCGTCGTCTTCCTGGCCGGCAAATATCTGATGAACCCGGTGTTCCGCATCCTCGCCCGCTATGGCGGCCGCGAGGTGATGACCGCCGCCGCCCTGCTGGTCGTGGTCGGGGCCGCCTGGCTGATGGATATGGGTGGGCTGTCGATGGCCATGGGCGCCTTCCTCGCCGGGGTGATGTTGTCCGAGTCGACCTTCCGGCATCAGCTGGAGGCCGACGTCGAACCCTTCCGCGCCATCCTGCTGGGCCTGTTCTTCCTCAGCGTAGGCATGTCGCTGGACCTCGGCGTGGTGCTGGCGGACTGGCAGATCATCGTCGGCGGGGTGATCGCCTTCATGGCGGTCAAGGGCGTCGCCATCTACGCCGTCGCCCGGCTGTTCAAGGCCAGTGAACGCGAGGCCGTCGAGCGCGCCGTGCTCTTCGCCCAGGGCGGTGAATTCGCCTTCGTCCTCTACGGCGCGGCCGCGGCGGCCGGCGTGTTCGACGCCGGAGTTTCGGCGCGGGCCACGGCCATCGTCATCCTGTCGATGGCGCTGACGCCGCTCACCAGTCTGCTGGTCGGCCGCTTCATGCCCGCCGAAACCCTGTCGCCCGACGACGCCGAAGGGGTCGATCACGCCGAGAACCTGCGCGAGCGCGTCCTGATCATCGGCTTCGGCCGCTTCGCCCAGGTCGTCTCCCAGCCGCTGTTGGCCCGCGACGTCGACGTCTCCATCATCGATATGGATGTCGAGATGATCCAGGCCGCCGGCAAGTTCGGCTTCAAGGTCTACTACGGCGACGGTTCGCGGCTGGACGTGCTGCGCGCTTCGGGGGCCGGGAACGCGGAAACCATTCTGGTCTGCGTCGACAAGCCCGAGGTCGCCGACCGCATCGTCTCGGTGGTCAAGGAAGCCTTCCCCCTGACCAAACTGTTCGTCCGCGCCTACGACCGCGGTCACTCGCTGCGCCTCGTCCAGGCGGGGGTGGAGTACCAGCTGCGCGAGACCTTCGAGAGCGCCCTGGTGTTCGGCTATCAGGTGCTGATCGACCTCGGCTTCACCGGCGACCAGGCCCGTGAGACCATCGACGATGTCCGCCGCCGCGACGAGGAGCGGTTCACCCTGCAGCTGTCCGGGGGGCTGCAGGCCGGCCGCGGCCTGATGCGCGGCAACCTCCGCTCGCCCACGCCCGCGCCCTACATCAAGCCGCGCCGCGAGGGCCAGGCCCTCAACGAGGAGGCCGCAGAGGCGCTCGAGGAAGACGAGGAGCGGCAGAAGACCGGGGTCTGAGGTCGCCTCCGCGGCCGCTTTGGTGTAGAGCCCCCGCCCGATGTTGAACCGCCGTCTCTCGATCGCGCCCATGATGGACTGGACCGACCGGCATTGCCGGGCGTTCCACCGCGCCCTGACGGCGCGCGCCCTGCTCTATACCGAGATGGTCACGGCCCCCGCGATCCTGCACGGCGACCACCAGCGTCTGCTGGGCTTCGATGCGGTCGAACATCCTGTGGCCCTGCAGCTGGGCGGCTCCGATCCCGACCAGCTGGCCGAGGCCGCCCGCATCGGCGAGGCCTTCGGCTATGACGAGATCAATCTGAACGTCGGCTGCCCCTCCGACCGGGTCCAGTCCGGCCGCTTCGGCGCCTGTTTGATGCGCGAGCCGCAGCTGGTCGCCCACTGCATGGCGGCCATCAAGGGCGCCGTCGCCGTGCCCGCCACGGTCAAATGCCGCATCGGCGTCGACGATCAGGACCCGCAGGTCTCGCTGTTCGAGACGGTCGACGCCTGCGCCGCCGCCGGGATCGACACCTTCATCGTCCACGCCCGCATGGCTTGGCTGAAAGGACTGTCGCCGAAGGAAAACCGGGATGTGCCGCCGCTGGACTATGCGCTGGTCCGCCGCCTGAAGCGCGAGCGGCCTCATCTTTCGGTCTCGATCAACGGCGGCATCGCGAACCTCGACGAGGCCGAGGCGCATCTGGACGACAGCGACGGCGTGCAGCTGGATGGCGTCATGCTGGGCCGCGCCGCCTATCACGAGCCCGCCATTCTGGGCGAAGCCGACCGCCGGATGTACGGCGTGTCCACGCCCGACGTGGACGCCTTCGCCGCCATTGACCGCTACAGGCCCTATATGGCGGCCCGTCTGGCCGAGGGCGTACATCTGGCGGCGATGACCCGGCATATGCTCGGGCTGATGCATGGCCGCGCCGGCGCGCGCGCTTTCCGCCGCATCCTGACCGTCGAGGCCATCCGCCCCGGCGCGGGCCTTGAGGTGGTCGACAACGCCGTTGACGCCGTGCGCGAAGCGGAGGCCCGGCGCCAGACGGCGTCCGAAGCCGCCTGATGCAATCGAGTCACACGCCGCACTGATCTCGCGGCCAACGGTGTTAACGGCGGAACGCCACGGCGCCGCTTCGCATTGGTTGGCTCAGGAGATCAATCATGACCCAGACGCCGAACGCCAAGCCTGACCTTCGCCTCGTCGCCGCCGAGTCCGAAATCTACGACCTGATGCGCGCGCCCGAGACCACGTCGGACCGTGTCAAACGTCTGCAGATGGAAGCTCGCGCCCTGGCTGTCGAACAGGTCGAGGCTCTGGAAAAGGTCTTGATGCAGGCCTCCGCCATGGCCGAGGAAATCGCCCAGGGCGGCGACGCGTATCCGGTCGGCGCACGCGAACTGGCCGGCCGTCTGGCCGCCGATCTGCCGGCCAAGTCCCAGACGCTGAAGGCCATCGTCAGCCGCACGCTCTAGGCCGGCCGCGGCTCGTTCCGGTCGCGGATACGCCGCGCCAGCCGGAACACCAGCACTGCGAAGACGACCATCACGATCGGGATCAGGATCGGCGCCAGGAAGGCGACCATCACGGTCACGAACGCGAGGAAGTCCTCGATCACCGATACGACCGGATTGCCGAAGCCCGCCGTGGTCGCCGTCGATCCGACGCGGACTCCCGTCTGCGCGGCATTGAACGCCAGCGCCGCCGGCGCGCCGACGATGATCCCGGCGATGGCCGCCGCCGCCGGATCCACGCCCCAGAAGACGCTGCCCGCGGCCACCGCGCCCGCCACGGGCCGGGTGACATAGCCGATCGCGTTCAGCGCATGGTCGATGGCCGGCACCTTGTCGCCCGCAAACTCGGCCACCGTCGCCGTGGCCAGGGCGGCGATGGCGGGCCAGGACACCAGCCAGTCCATCTGGTCGATCAGCCGCACGCCAAACATCTCGAACCGCGCCGCCAGCGCCAGCATCAGCAGGGGCAGGAAGGTCCGCAGCCCCGTCGCCGACGCCAGACCAAGCCCCAGCAGGGCGGGCAGCACCCATGTCTGCAACGGCCCTGCGGCGGCGCTGACGGAAGACAGGTCGAGGTCAGGCATGCGGTGGCTCCGTATCGTCGAACATGACAATGCGCGGGAACGCCTTGCCGCTCCATCGGCTTCTGCATCCGACCGCTGAAGGAGCCCCCATGGCCGACAAGACCAAATCCCGCGCGAAGAAGATCGCAGATCAGGAGCGCAAGATTCAGAAGGGGATCGACGCCAGGGCAGGCAAGGCGAAGAAGAAGCCGGAGAAGGCCGTCCAGGCGGGCGCGCGCAAATACCCCGAGCCGCCCTTCCCGAAACAGCACCAGACCAAGCCCGGAAACGAGGCCGCCCTCGATCCCGCGCCCATGTATGACGCGCCGTTCTGGAAGGGCTCGGGCAAGCTGGACGGCATGGCCGCCATCATCACCGGCGGCGACTCGGGCATCGGCCGCGCCGTCGCCGTCCTGTTCGCCCGCGAGGGCTGCGACGTCGCCATCTGCCACCTCGACGAGGACAGGGACGCGGCCGCCACGAAAGCCGCCGTCGAGGCCGAGGGCCGCAAGGCCATCGTGCTGAAGGGCGACGTCGCCGATCCCGCCTTCTCGAAATCCGCCGTCAAGGCGACGCTGAAAGCCTTCGGCCGGCTCGACGTCGTCGTTCCAAACGCCGCCTTCCAGGAGCATGTCGAGGCGCTGGAGGACCTGACCCTCGAGCATTTCGACCGCACGCTGAAAACCAACCTCTACGGCTATTTCAACCTTGTGCAGGCCGCCGTTCCTCACCTGAAGCCGGGCGGTTCCATCGTCATGACCGGCTCGGTCACCGGCATCCTCGGCAATGAGAACCTGCTCGACTATTCGATGACCAAGGGCGGCATCCACGCCTTCGCCCGCTCACTGGGCACGCATCTGGCGCAGAAGGGCATCCGGGTGAACGTGGTCGCGCCCGGCCCGGTCTGGACGCCGCTCAATCCCGCAGACCAGCAGGCGGACAAGGTCTCGAAATTCGGCTCGAAGACGGTGATGAAACGCCCGGCCCAGCCCGAGGAGATCGCGCCCGCCTTCGTCTTCCTCGCCTCGCCCCAGATGTCGAGCTACATCACCGGCGAGGTCCTGCCGATCATCGGCGGCTACGGCGGGGGCTGATCAGGCTACGATGTCGTCAAACTCGCGGTGCCGTTTCAGCCAGGCCACGGCGTAGCTGCAGCGCGGGTTCAGCGTCAGCTTTTCGGCCCGGGCATGCTCGGCCAGCGCCTGCATGAACTGTCCGGCGGCGCCCGAGCCGCGCAGGGCCGGATCCGCCTCGACATGCAGGATCGCGCGCGTCGATCCCTGCACCGCATAGTCCGCGAAGACGGTCCGCAGCTGGCCCTCGGAATCGGTGAAGCCCTGCTCGAACCTTTGTTCGTCTCGAACGTCGCGGAACTCGGTCATCTTGATACTCTCGTGTCTGCCAGCGGACAGAGGGCCAACACGGCGGCTGCGGGGGCGTTCCCCGGCAAACAGGGAAATCCGGCTTTTCAACCGCACGCGTGACCGCTGCGCCTCGCCGGTCAGGGCGCCTTGTCGCCGACCAGATGGATCAGGCCGATGATGCTCTTGATCGTGAACCAGACGGTGAGGAAGAACAGCGCCAGACCCAGCAGCAGCCCCAGCGGCACCAGCACGATCCCCGTCACGGGCGCGGCGAAGAAGCTGACGCCACAGATGATGATCGCGACCCACAACAGGATCGTCCACCAGAAGACGGACCAGAACAGGCCGATCTGCGCCTCGATATGATCCCGCGCCAGGCCCGTGGCGCTGCTGCGTCCGGCGTAGGCGACGATCAGGCCGACGATGACGAGCAGGTTCGCGCTGGGCAGGGACAGGATGTACAGGCCCCAGGCGATCAGCGCCGCCGGTCGGCCCTCGGACTCATGGCCGGGGCGAGGTTCGATCGCCTTGCCTTCGACGGGCTTCGCATCGGCCATCGGTTCGTCTCTCCGTCAGATCCACCAGCCGCGCGGATCGGCGATCGCATGGCCGGACTTCAGGGCCCAAACGCCCGAAGCGCCGCGAAGCACCAGCCACAGGGCCAGAAGGAACAGGATCGGCACGCCCAGGGCGAACGGCGCCGCCAGCAGGATCAGGCCCGCCACGGCCGCCACGGCGGCGGTCCAAAGCGTGCGTTGCTGATAGATGAAGTGCGAGCGCGACAGCGCGTCCTCGGGTCCCGACCGGCCCGTCACGGCCAGCAGGCCGATCAGGGCGGACACCCCCATCGTCGGCACGGCGAACAGGATCAGGGCGTAGACGGCGTACAGCCCCATCCCGCCGCCCGGCAGATCGGCGCCCGGATTGCGACGACGGCGTTGCATGGGCGTCTCCGGCGCGGGCTGGAAGATCGACGCGGCCTCGACGGCCGCCGGCGCGGGCGCGACCACTTCGGGTTCGGGCTGGGGCTCGACAGGGGCGGACGTCCAGACGGTGCGCGGCGCGAACAGGTCGTCCGCCGGTTCCGGCGCCGGCTCAGGTTCGGGCTGCGCCTCGGGCGGAGCCTCAAACCGGACCTCAGGTTCCGGCGCAGCCGCCGCGGCTTCGAACGATGGAACCACGACCTCGGCGGGCTCCGTCTCCGGCTCGCGCGTGCGGCCCTGCAGCGACGCCGGCGAGGCGAAGCCGATCAGGTCGTCGTGATCGTCAGCTTTCGAGGGATCGCCCGGTTCGGCCATCAACGGGTCCTTGTCATCTTGCCCAAGTAATGACGGCGCCTCGCGCCCCGCGCAACTGCCGACCGCCTAGCGCGAGAGCACGACCTCGCAGCCCGGCGCGGCCGCGCCCTCCAGTGCGCCCGGCTTCTCGATCCGCACGGCGCAGCGCCGCACATGCGGGTCGGCCAGACAGGCCGTAGCCAGCCGCTGGGCGAAGGTCTCGACCAGCCCCACATGCCCCTCGGCGACGATGGCGCGCGCGGCCGCAGCGATGGTCTCGTAGTTGACCGTATCGCCCAGCCGTTCGACCGGTGCGGGCGCCAGTTCCAGCGTCACATCGATGACCAGCCGCTGCAGACGGCCCAGCTCATGGTCGTGGATGCCGATCCCGGCCTCAAGCGTCAGCCCGCGCACGAAGACCGTCAGGCCTTCCAGACGGGGCGCGTCCGCGCCGGAAAAGGGCAGGGGGGTCACGCTCACGGCCTACTCCACGATGTCCGGGGTCTGCCAGGCCAGATGCTGGCCCCCGTCGACGGCGATCATCTGACCAGTCACCAGCTCCGCGTCCACCAGCCAGCGCACGGCCGAGGCCACGGCCTCGGGGCTGCCGGCGCGTTGCAGCGGCGTGGCGCGCGCTTCGGCTTCAAAATCTTCAGCGCTCTGATGCACCGACGGCAGGGTCGGACCCGGCCCGACGCCGTTGACGCGGATGCGCGGCGCCAGCGCCTGCGCCAGCGTCCGCGTCGCCCACCACAGGCCATTGCGCGACAGGGCGTAGGAGATGAAGCGCGGATCCGGCTTCAGCACCCGCTGGTCCAGCAGGTTGACGATCGCCGAGCCGTCCGGCGCCTGGCCCGCGAAGGCCTCGGCCAGCACGATCGGCGCGCGCAGATTGGTCTCGATATGGGCGTCCCAGGTCTCGCGGCCCAGCGAGCCGACGCGGTCGTCCTCGAACACCGAGGCGTTGTTGATCAGCACCGCCAGCGGCCCGCCGATGGCGGCCAAGGCGTCTGCGACCAGTGTCCTGACCTGCGCCTCTTCGGCCAGATCGGCCCTTACGATCGCAGCCTTGCGGCCCAACGCGCGCACCTCGTCCGCCACGGCCTCGGCCGCGTCCGGCGATGAGCGATAGTGGATGACGACGTCGAAGCCGGCCCGCGCCAGCTCAAGGACGATCGCGCGCCCGATCCGCTTGCCGCCGCCCGTAACGAGCGCGGCGCCAGACCGGGCCGGATGGTCAGTCAACCCGGCCGAACTCGATGAAGTTGATGGCGGCCAGAACGGCGACGAAGCCGAGGATGATGTAGAGGGCCAGCATTGAAAGCTCCTTGGTTGACGCCGCAATAAAGCGCCGCGCCCTCCGGTTCAAGGATGGCGGGAGCGTATCGTTGTGCGCGGGCGGTAACTTCTCCGGCCGGGGCCGCGGTGTTACAGCCGGTGGATGAACCCCGCCCTCCTCTCCATGATCGCCGTTGTCCTCGCGGGCGGCGCCACCGCCCTTCAGGCCCCGACCAACGCCAAGCTGATGGGCGCCATGGGCTCCCCGGTGAACGCCGCCTTCGTCTCCTTCGCCGTCGGGACGGCGGCGTTGGGGCTCGTCGCCCTGGTCATGCAGACCAAACCGGACATGAGCGCCGCGCGCGGCCTGCCCTGGTACGTCTGGATCGGCGGCCTGTACGGCGCGATCTTCGTGGTCGCCGCCGCCTGGGGCGTGCCGCGTCTCGGCGTCGCCCTGACCATCACCCTGATGGTGGCGGGACAGCTGCTGGTCGGCCTGATCCTCGACCATTTCGGAGCCTTCGGCGCGCCGCAGCACCCGATCAGTCTCGGCCGCGCCGCGGGCGTGGTGCTGGTTCTGGCCGGCGTCCTTATGGTCCGCCGGTTCTAGGCCTATATCGGTCCCGATGACCGAGGAGACGCTTCCCGCTGATTCGCCGCCGACCGCCTTGGTCGCGGCCGACCTGATCCGCGACGAGGCGCGGCGGGCGCCCGACAAGCCGGGCGTCTACCGCATGTATGGCGAGGACGGGACCTGCCTCTATGTGGGCAAGGCGCGGTCCATCAAGAAGCGCATCCTCCAGTACGCACAGGGCCGGTTCCACACCCAGCGCATCGGTCTGATGGTGTCCCTGACCCGGTCGATGGAGCTGGTCATCACGGCCTCCGAGACCGAGGCCCTGCTGCTGGAATCCAGCTACATCAAACAGCTGAAGCCGCGCTTCAACGTGGTGCTGCGCGACGACAAGTCGTTCGCCGAACTGATGATCCGCAAGGACCACCGCGCCCCGCAGGTCCGCAAACACCGCGGGGCCCACACCACGCCCGGCGACTATTTCGGCCCCTTCGCCTCGACCTGGGCGGTGAACCGGACCCTGAACACCCTGCAGAAGGCCTTCCTGCTGCGCTCCTGTTCGGACAGCGTCTACGAGACCCGCACCCGGCCGTGCATGCTGCACCAGATCAAGCGCTGCTCCGCGCCCTGCACCGGCCTGATCTCGCTCGAGGACTACGCGGGCCTGGTCGACGAGGCCTCGGCCTTCCTGAAGGGCAAGTCCCGCGCGGTCATCGGTCGCCTGTCCGAAGAGATGAGCGCCGCCGCCGAGGCCATGGACTACGAACAGGCCGCCCGTGTCCGCGACCGCATCCGCGCCCTGTCGGCCATCTCCATGGAGAACTCCGTCAGCGCCGACAGCGTGGCCGAGGCCGATGTCTTCGCCCTGTTCAGCGAGGGGGGGCAGGCCTGCGTCCAGGTCTTCTTCTATCGTGGCGGCCAGAACTGGGGCGGCCGCGCCTATTTCCCGCGCGTCGACAAGACCGACACCGACCCCGAAATCCTCGCCGCCTTCCTCGGCCAGTTCTACGAGGACAAGCCGATCCCGCGTCTGATCCTGTCCAACGTCCGCCCGCACGAGCTGGAGCTGCTGGAAGAGGCCTTCTCCATGAAGGCCGAACGCAAGGTCGAGATCGCCAACCCCCGGCGCGGCGAAAAGCTCAGCCTCGTCGACCACGCCCTGACCAACGCCCGCGAGGCGCTGGGCCGCAAGATGGCCGAGGGCTCGGCCCAGGGCAAAATCCTCGACGAGGTCTGCGAGGCCTTCGGTCTCGACAACGCCCACATCCAGGGGACCAACGCCGTCGGCGGCATGGTCGTCGCCGGACCCGAGGGTTTCCAGAAGTCCCAGTACCGGAAGTTCAACATCCGCGGCGAGGATCTGACCCCCGGCGATGACTACGGTATGATGCGCGAGGTCATGCGCCGCCGCTTCTCGCGTCTGGTGAAGGACGAGGATGCGGGCGAGGAGGTGGTCCGACCCGACCTGCTGCTGATCGACGGCGGCGCCGGCCAGCTGGCCGAGGTGCTGGCCGTGCTGGCCGATCTGGGTCTGGACGACATCACCGCCGTCGGCGTGGCCAAGGGGCCGGACCGCGATGCGGGGCTGGAGCGGTTCTTCATGCCGGGCAAGCCGCCCTTCATGCTGCCGCTGAAATCGCCGGCGCTGTATTACATCCAGCGCCTGCGCGACGAGGCGCACCGCTTCGCCAACGGGGCCCACCGCACCCGCCGCTCGATGGACATCAAGAAGAACCCGCTCGACGAGATCGAGGGCATCGGCCCGGGCCGCAAGAAGGCCCTGCTGCACGCCTTCGGCTCGGCCAAGGGCGTCGGCCGCGCCTCGGTGGTCGATCTGGTCAAGGTCGAGGGCATCAACCAGCCGATGGCGGAACGCATCCACGCCTTCTTCCATCGAACCGCCTGAGGCGTTTCCAAGCGGAGCCGGAGGAACGGAAAAGGCCGCCGATTATTAACGGGACAGAGAGGATCCTGTAATGATCGCGTTCGCCTTCGCCACCGCCCTGCTTCTGGACCCTACGCCCAAGCCGGCGAACCTTCAGAAAGCCATCCAGCCCGCCGCGGAAACGTCGCGCGAGGCGTCTGCGGGCGCAATCCTCTCCAACGTCTCCGTCACCCTGGAATGCACGGCCCGCGCCAGCGGCCGGGTCGAGAACTGCAAGGTGCTGGGCGAGACCCACCCGGGCCTCGGTTTCGGCGAGGCCGCCATCGTGCTGATGCGGGACGCCGAGGTGGCCCCCGGGCCGCGGGACGTCCAGTTCGCCCGCACCATCGAGTTCATGCCCTAGGGCCGCTGCGCGGTCAGCGCGCGCGGGTGACGATGCGGGCGACCTTGGCGATGGCCGCGGCCCGCGCCGGCGCCTCGGCGGGTGAATTGGCCAGAAACACCGCCACGCCCGAGGGCTCTCCCAAGGGGGATGTCAAAACGCCGACATCGTTCGTCGCCCCGGTGACGCCGTTCCAGGTATTGCTGGTGCCGGTCTTGTGCGCGGCGTCCCAGCCCGGGGCCGTCCCCGCGCGAAGCCTGTCGGGGAACGTCTGCGTTTCCTTCATCGTCGCCAGCATCCACCGGGTGGATGACGTGCCGAGCAGGTCGCCGCTCGCCAGCCTGTACAGCAGGGTCGCCATGGCTCGCGGCGTCGCCGTGTCGCGCACGTCCTGCTGATAGGCGCGGAACGCCGCATCCCGGACGGCGACAGGCTGGGCGTCTATGTCCTGCTGGAAGCGGTCCGGGTTCGTATATTCGTCGCGCCAGGTCAGGCCGAAGATCTCGGTCTGCAGATGGCGCTCGTCGCGGTCCAGCCGGATGCCGGTCACGCCCTTGCGTTCCAGAAAGGCCTGCACGGCGCCCGGACCGCCCAGACGGGCGATGAGCCAGTCCGTCGCCATGCTGTCGCTCTGGATTACCGCGCCGCGAACCAGCTCCCCGATAGTCGTGGAATAGCCAGAAGGCCCGAGACGCGACTCGATGGGCTGGACGAAAACGCTGACGTCCGCACGCGTCAGCGTCACGCGGTCCTCAAGCCCCAGCTCGCCGCGTTCGACGGCGTCCAGCACCGCCAGCCCGACCAGCAGTTTCATCACGCTCTGCATGGAGGAAGGCCGATCCCCGTTCACGCAGGAAGCGCCGGCCTCGTCCACCACGCAGGCGGCAAGGGTTCCTGGCGTCTGGTCGGCCAGCGCTTCAAGAGCTGCTGAGCGGGCGTCGACAGGTTTCGAGGGCGTCGCGCTGGCGCAGGACGCCGCACCGCAGATCATCAACATGCCCGCGATGGCGGCTCGGCTTTTCGACAGTTTCACGCGTATCTCCGAAAGACGGGCTTCGGAAACTAGGGAAGGGCCCACGGACGCGATACCGCTCCGATCGAAAACTGGTCGTGTCGCAACGAGCACGGTGATCCAGGGCCTGAAAGAACCACCCGGTTGGTTCGTGTCGCTCCGGCTTTCCTCTCCCACTGGACCGGAGGAACGCTTATACCGACGCCATGACCGACGAATCCCGCGACGCCCTGCTCTCCGGTTACCGCCGCTTTCGCGAAGACCATTGGCCCGAGGCCCGGGCCGAGTATGAGGCGCTCGCCAAGGGGCAGCGACCCCACACCCTCGTCGTCGCCTGTTCGGACAGCCGCGCGGATCCGGCCCTGATCTTCGATGCCGCGCCGGGCCAGCTGTTCGTCGTCCGCAACGTCGCCAATCTGGTCCCGCCCTACGAGCCGGACGGTCATCTTCACGGCGTCTCGGCGGCCCTGGAGTTCGGGGTCAAGGTGCTGAACGTTTCGCGCATCATGGTCATGGGTCACGCCTTCTGCGGCGGGGTGAACGCCATGATCCACGGCGCCCCGGCCGACTGTCAGGACTTCGTGGCGCCCTGGGTAGCGCAGGGCGCGGCGACCGTGCGCCGGGTCTGCGAGGAGTGCCCGCCCGATGACCTCATGCAAAAAGCCGAGGAGGCGGTCGTCCGCCTGTCGCTGGACAACCTGCGCACCTTCCCCTGGATCGCCGAACGCGAGGCGGCCGGAACCCTGGCCCTCAGCGGCGTTCATTTCGGCATAGCCGACGGGGTGCTGCGGTCGTTGCGCGAAGGCGAGTTCGTCTCTCTGGCCTAGGGCCGCACAGCCAACCGCCTCGCTTCATGCAGCGAAGCGTGGCAGATCGCGTTGAGGTATCGGAGCGCCCTTATGACACCCACACCCCACGCCAATCCCATTCCGAACATCCTGACCGGCCTGCGCCTGATCGCGGGGGTCATCATGTTCCTGATCCTGGCGGGGGCGGCCCCGCAGGGCATTCCCCTGCTGTCCGAATATCTGAGCCCCGACGACCAGTTCCGCTTCGGCCGCACCGCCTTCGTCATCTTCGTGGTCGCCGCCTCGACCGACTGGGTCGACGGCTTCCTGGCCCGCCGTTGGCACGCCACGACCCGTTGGGGCGCCATCCTCGATCCGATCGCCGACAAGGTGCTGATCACGGGCGCCATCCTCGGCGTCCTGGCCTGGGGCGCCCTGCCGCAGATCGCCATCCCCTGCGGCCTGATCCTCTTCCGCGAGTTCGCTGTCTCGGCCCTGCGCGAAACGGTGGCCGGCAAGGTCAAGCTGCCGGTCACCCTGCTGGCCAAGTGGAAGACCGTCCTGCAGATGATCGCCCTCGGCTGTCTGCAGATCGCCCTGCTCTGGGACGGCTTTGGCCTGCCGCTGGAATGGCAGCCGCATTTCCAGACCTTCGCCTACGTCCTGATCTGGATCGCCGCGATCGTCACCCTGTGGACCGGCTGGCAGTATTTCTCGAAGGCCCAGCAGAAGATGAGCCAGCTCTGAGGCGCTTTCTCCCTCCCCATGAAGGGGAGGGAGAGGGGGCTATCTGACCCCCAGCTCCCGCACCAGCCCGTCCATCCCGTACACGTCCCGCAGCGCCGTCGTCACCGCGCCGGTGGTCACGATCACCGAGCGGTTGACGTTGCGGTCGTAGCCATAGGCGTTGCGTTGGGTCAGGACGGTGGAGTCGAAGTTCGCGCCCACGATCTCGCCCGCCGCCGTCACCACGGGCGAGCCCGACGAGCCGCCGATGGTGTCGGACGACACCGCCATGTTCAGCACCGTATCGCCGTCGATCCGGTCCTTCGCGGCCAGCAGCTTCGGCGCGACATCGAACGGCGCCGCGCCCGTCGCCCGGTCCCACAGGCCGTCGAAGGTGGTGAACGGCCCGAACCGCTGGCCCGGGACGTCCGTGCCCTCGATCTTGCCGTAGGTCAGCCGCAGGGTGCCCGTCGCGTCCGGGTAGACCGCGTCGCCATAGGCGGCGAAGCGGGCCGCGGCCAGCCGTTCCGAGGCGCGGTCGGTCGGAGCCTGCACCCGGTTCTCCCAGTCCGAACGCGCGGCGCGGGTCTCGTCCTGGATCGACAGCAGATACTGGATCATCGGATCGTCTGACGCCTCGACGGCGGCCAGACCGCCCTCCCACAGCGCGCGCCGCACCGCCGGATCGGCCAGCTTGGTGCCGCCCACCAGACGGGCCGACAGGACTTCCGGCGACTCATTGCCCAGCAGGCCGCGGACGGCGGGATTGTCGACGGTCAGCCATTCGCGGGTCTTGGACAGCCACCATTCCATGCGGACCTGATCCAGCGACGGATAGACCGGCCGCTCGGCGAAGAGGCCCGACTGAACCCCGGCCAACCGGCTGTCAGCGAACTCGGGCAGGCGTTCGGCGGAGGGCTTCTCCCGCTCCTGCGCCCCGCGAACGATCGTCCGCGCCCAGTTGAACAGCTGCGATCCGCCCGCGACCGGAGTCGTGCCCGCGCCGGTCCCGCCTTCCAGCAGGGCCATGGCCGCATAGGTCTCGCGCATGATCGGCTGCACCGCTGCCAGATCAGCCCACGGATCGGCGCCGCCGGTGTCGGTCCGCGCCGCGTAGCGCTGGCGGAAGTCGGCCTCATTGGCCGCCCGCGACGCCATGAAGCCCGGATCGACCAGCGCCCGCATCCGGCCCAGCCCGCGCTTGTAGGTGTTTTCCAGCCCCACGATCGGATCCATGGCGATGAAGGCGTTTTCCTCGCTCTCCTCGGAGAACCGGATCAGCCGGCCGCGCAGTTCCGAGGCCAGCAGCTGGTCCATCGGCAGGACCACGTCGCGGATCGTGAACAGCTGCTCCTGCGTCAGCAGACGCTGCGTCGCGCCCGGGCTGCCCGAGACGAAGACGGGCGTGCCCTCGACCGGCTTGTCGGCCTTCCAGATGAAGTGGGTCGGCGTCGCCGCGGGCGCGCCGTTCTCGTACAGCCGGATGAAGGCGGCATCGATGGCGAAGCGGGGGAAGCTGAAATTGTCCAGATCGCCGCCGAAGGTCGCGGCCCGGTCTTCCGGGGCCCAGGCCAGGCGGACGTCCGAGTATTTCTTGTAGGTGTAGAGCTTGAACTGGCCGCCCCGGTAAAGGCTGACGACCTGACAGCGTTTGTCCGTCGCGGCGCCGCAGGCCTCCTGCTCGATCCGGCCCGCCTCGGCGTCGCGGGCGCGGGTGAAGGCCTGGCCTTCCAGACCGGCGCCGGCCGCGTGCATCCGTTCGGTGACGTCGCTGATGTCGGTCAGGATCTCGGCCGAGCCGCCCGGGCATTTCAGTTCTTCCTCGCGGGTGCGCGGCGTGAAGCCCGTCTCGGCGTAGTTCACAGCCTGCGTCGACAGATTGGCCACGCAGGTGGCGACGCAGTGGTTGTTGGTCATCACCAGACCCTCGCCCGAGACGATGCCCGCCGAGCAGCCGCCGAACTTGACCGAACTCAGTCGCACCCGGTCCAGGAAGGCCTGGTTGATGTTGGTGCCCAGCGTGGCGTTGGCGCGTGCGATGGGGAAGTTGTCGAAGGTCCACATGCCCTCTTCAGCGCGCGCGGCGCCTGCGGCGAGGGTCAGAAGGGCGGCGGCGAGGGCGGGGGTGATACGCATGTCTTGTCTCCTCCCCGTCGCCCGCGATGGGGAGGGGGACCACGAAGTGGTGGAGGGGCCGACGCTCGCGCGCCGACCCCTCCGGTTGGCTCTGATTTTACGCTAACTCACGAAGCGTGGATGGGAAACCGGTCCCCGCCGCTGCTTCGTCGACACGCTCTTACCGGACACCCAGTTCGCGCAGCAGGTGCGGCTGCGGATAGATGTTGCGCAGCGCCTCGGTGATAGCCGCCGTCGACACGGTCACCGTGCGGTTCAGCTCGGCGTCATAGCCGAACGATCCGCCCAGCGAGTGGATGTTGCCGTCGAAGGCCGCACCGATCACCTCGCCGTCGGCGTTGATCACGGGCGAGCCCGAGTTGCCGCCGATGATGTCGTTGGTCGAGGTGAAGTCGTAGACCGTGTCCTTGTTGACCCGGGCCTCGTTGTCGATGAACGCCTGCGCCGCGTTGAACGGTTCGGCGCCCGTGGCCCGCTCGTACAGGCCGCCCATGTAGGTGAACGGCGGCACGGTCACGCCGCGATAGGTCCAGCCCGCAACCTGACCGTAGGACAGGCGCAGCGAGAAGGTCGCGTCGGGATACAGGTTGGTGCCATAGGCCGCGAACCGGGCCTGGGCCACCTTCTCCGCGGCGCGGGCGGTCGGGGCGTTGACCTCGGCGGCCCAGCGGGCGCCGATGTCGGTGGCCGCGGCGTCATTGGCGATGACGAAAGCCAGCAGGGGGTCAGCGGCAGCCAACTGCTCCGTGGTCATGCCGGCGGCCTGGGCGCGGAAGGCGGCGTCGCCCATTTTCGTGCCCGAGATCAGCCGGTCGGCCAGGGCCTCGGGGCTTTCGCGGCCCAGCATGGCCTTCACCTGAGGATTGTCGACCGTCAGATATTCACGGGTCTTGGACAGCCAGTAGCGCAGGCGGATCTCTTCCATGTCCGTCGCGATCGGCGTCTCGGCGCCGAGTGCGGTGGCCAGACGCGCGCGCTGGACGTCGGTCATGGTCGTGTTCTTCGACGCCCGCACGAGGGTCCGGGCCATCTGGTACAGGGTCGAGCCGCCGCCCGCCGACTGCTCCAGCTGGCGGTAGGGCAGGTACAGGTCGCGGGCGGTCGCCTGCACGCGCTCCAGATCACCCCACGGATCGCCGATCTGCTGCACCAGCGCCGGGTTAGCGGCCACGCGGGCCCGCAGTTCGGTCTCGGCTTCCCGCTTGGCCGCCATGAAGGCGGGATCGGTCAAGGCGCCCTGCTGGCCGTAATAGACCTTGAAACTGTTCTCCAGGCCGAAGATCGGATCGAACGACAAGCGCTTGGCCTCGTCGCCGGTCAGCGAATATTCGAGCAAACGCCCGCGCAGTTCCGAGTTCTGGATCAGGGTCACCGGCAGCTGCTGGTCGCGCAGCCGTTCCAGCTGGCTCATGGTCAGCAGCCGCTGGGTCGTGCCCGGGTTGCCGGCCACGAAGGTGACGTCGCCTTCCTTGGGCGCGTTCGGGTTCCACTTGAGGAAGTTCGGGCTCTCGACCGGCTGGCCGTTTTCGTAGGCGCGCAGGAAGCCTGCATCGAGGGCGTAGCGCGGGAAGTTGAAATTGTCGGGGTCCCCGCCGAAGAAGGCGGCCTGGTTCTCGGGCGCGAACACCAGCCGCACGTCGTCATATCGGCGGAATTTGTACATGGCGTAGCGGCCGCCGCGGTAGAAGCTGATCACCTGGCAGCTGAATTTCGCATCGCCGGCGCAGGCCTCGGTCTGGATAGTGTTGGTCTCGGCCGTGCGGGCGGCGTTGAAGGCGGCGCCTTCCAGCCCGGTCCCGGCGGCCAGCACCCGGTCGGTCACATCGACGATATCGACCAGCACCTCGGCGGTCTGGCCGGGGCAGCGCTTCTCTTCCTCGCGGTTCCGGGTCAGGAAGCCGTTCTTCACATAGTCCTGCTCGGGCGACGACAGTTCCTGCGCGCAGCCGACGACGCAGTGCCAGTTGGTCAGGATCAGACCCTCGTCCGAGACGAAGGAGGCCGAGCAGCCCTGGATGCGCACGGCGGCGTTGCGGACCCGGTCCAGCCACGCCTGATCGATCCGGGTGCCGTATTTGTCGTTCACCGTCTGGATCGGGAAATTGTCGAACGTCCACATGCCTTCATCGGCGCGGGCGGAGGTCGGCGCGGCCATGACGGCCATGACGCCGGCGACGGCGACAATCGAGGCGGTCGCCGAAATGGCGGCGCGAAGCGAACGAAGCTGCATTCTGCGAATTCTCCCGGGTCCGGCGTTGATCGCCCACCGTTGTAATTATCTAGACCCGATGAACCGACCCCGTCCATCGCCCTCAGGGTCTGCTCACGAAAGCGTAACGCCGGTCGCCTTACCCCGATTTAACTTGGTTCGAACCAATGCCGCCGTCACATAGCGGTAATTACTCGGGGACCTGTCCGTACCAATGTCGCTCGCCCTCTCCACGCTGCTCTTCGAGTGGCGGCGCTATATGGCCGCCGTGATGGCGCTGGCCCTGTCGGGTTTGCTGGTGCTGGCCATGACCGGCGTCTTCATCGGCATCGGCAAGGGCTTCACCGCCACGATCGAGCGTTCCAGCGCCGACATCATCATCATGCAGCCGGGCGCCAAGAGCCTGATGGGCGGCCCCTCGGGCGTGCCGCGCCGGTTCATTCCGCTGGCCTACCGCAACCCGGCCGTCATCGAGGTCCAGCCGCTGGACGGCGCCGGCGGCTCGTTCCAGTCGGTCAAGAACGTCGACCCGACGATGTCCCAGGCCGAGCGCGCCAAGATGGGCGCGCCGCGTCAGGAGTTCGTCCAGGCCAGCATCATCGACACCACGCCCGGCGCGGTCACCATTCCGACCGACTATTCCCAGGAACTGGTCGACGCCCTGCGGCAGCCCTACACGGTCGCCATCGACGAGACCGCCGTCTCCAAACTGGGCGTCAAACTGGGCGACAAGGCGCTCTACAACGGCCAGACCGTCACGGTCGTCGGCATCACCCGCGGCTATCCGAACATGATGCAGGCCACCATCGTCATGTCGCGGGACACCCTGCGCATGCTGGGCCAGGCCGACACCGGGCCCCGCGTCGGTCCCCTGATGATCAAGCTGCGCGACCCGACCCAGGCCGAGCGCGTCGCGGTCGAGCTGAATGAGCAGGGCGACGGCCAGTGGAAGGCCTGGACCCGTCAGGAGCTGGCCGACGCCAACGCCTCGGCCATGTTCGAGGAAGGCATTCTCGTCATCATCATCGGCGGCTGCGTGGTGCTGGGCACGATCATCGGCGTGGCCATCACCTGGCAGACCCTGCGCGGCGCCATCATGGCCAACATCAAGGAGTTCGCCTCCNATCGGCGGCTGCGTGGTGCTGGGCACGATCATCGGCGTGGCCATCACCTGGCAGACCCTGCGCGGCGCCATCATGGCCAACATCAAGGAGTTCGCCTCCCTGCGCGCGCTGGGCGTCGGCATGGGATCGCTGAACCGCATCGTCATGGAGCTCAGCTTCTGGGTCGGCCTCGTGGGCGTCGGCGCCGCCATCGGCCTGACCCTGCTGGTGCAGATGCTGGCGGCGGCCAACGCCGTGATCATCGCCCTGCCGCCCGTCCTGCTGATCGTCGTCGGCGGTGGCCTCGTCATCATCGCCATGCTGTCGGGCCTTCTGTCCCTCGGCATCCTCAAGAACAGCCAGCCTGCGGACCTGCTGCGATGACCGGCCACACCAAGGTTCACGGCAAACACGGCGAGTTCGCTATCGAGGCCAAGGGTCTCGTGAAGCGCTTCAAGTCCGGCAAGTCGTACATCGACGTACTCAAGGGCGTGGATTTCGACGCCCGCCACGGCGACCTGACCATGGTCATGGGCCCCTCGGGCTCGGGCAAGTCGACCCTGATCGCGGCCCTGTCCGGTCTGCTGCGGCCTGAAGAAGGCCGCGTCGACACGCTCGACGTCGACGATCTGTGGAAGCTGTCCGGCGGCAAGATCGACAAATTCCGCCTCGACCACTGCGGCTTCATCTTCCAGGGCTTCAACCTGTTCCCGGCGCTGTCTGCCCTGCAGCAGGTCGAGGTGGTGCTGAAATTCCAGGGCCTGTCCAAGGGCGACGCCAAACGTCAGGCGACCGCGACCCTTCAGGAAGTCGGCCTAGGCTCGCGCCTGCACCAGCGGCCCTCGGCCCTGTCCGGCGGCGAGAAGCAGCGCGTCGCCATCGCCCGCTGCCTGGCCAAGAACCCGCAGATCCTGTTCGCCGACGAACCGACCTCCGCCCTCGACGGCGAGAATGGCCAGATCGTCATCCGCCTTCTGCGCCGCGCCGCCACCGAACACGGCGCCGCCGTCATCTGCGTGACCCACGACCCGCGCCTCGAGGAATGGGCTGACCGGGTCATCAAGATCGAAGACGGCGTGATCATCGACGACCAACGCCGCATTCCCAATCCCGACGCCACGCTGGCTTCGCACTGACGCCCTCAAGGACCTTCGACATGCCCGCCTTCCTCAAGAACAAATGGCTCTGGATCGGCCTGGTGCTGATCGTTGTGCTCGTTGTCGGCTTCAACGTCATGCAGGGCGCCGGCAAGGCGAAGAAGGCCGAGGAAGAGAAGGCCAACGCCCTCAAGAAGGTCGAAAGCCCCTATGCGGCCATCGCCAACGGCAAGGTCGATATTGAAGGCGGCATCATCCAGGTCGCGGCCCGCCGCGGCGGCGTCGTCCGTCAGGTGCTGGTGCAGGAAGGCGACCGCGTCGTCGCCGGCCAGATCCTTGCCCGTCAGGAGGATGACGAGCCCCGTCTGGCCCTGCAGAGCGCCAGCGCCGACGTCGCCCAGGCTGAAAGCCAGCTGCGCCTGATCCAGGTCGACATCCGCACCGCCCAGCGCGAGCACGACCGCCTGCAGCAGCTGGTCGCGTCCAACTTCGTCGCCGCCTCGCGCATGGATCAGGCCCGCGACGCCATCGCCCAGGCGCAGGCCCGGCTCGGCTCGGCCCAGGCCGCCGTCCAGACCGCCCGCGCCCGTCGCGACCAGGCCGCCTACAACGTCGAGCTGACGGTGATCCGCGCGCCCCAGTCGGGCCGCATCGTGCGCCGCTACGCCAACCCCGGCGCCGGCGCCTCGACCCTGAACGTCTCCAACATGTTCGACCTCGAGCCCGACGCCCCGCGCATCGCCCGCGCCGAGATCGTCGAGAGCGACATCCCCAACATCACTCCCGGACAGGCCGTCGAGATCACCCCCGAGGGCGATCCGTCCAAGGTCTATGTCGGCGCCGTCCTGCGCCGCGCCGCCGTCTTCGGCGCCCGGAAACTGGCCTCGGACGATCCCTCGCAGCGTTCGGACGAGCGGGTCGTGGAAGTCGTCGTCACCGCCGGCGACGCCCCGCTGCTGATTGGCCAGCGCGTGCTGGTCAAATTCATGAAGCCCGGCCAGACCGCCGGCGCCCCGCGCGCTGCGACCGTCGGCGTCCCCGCCGGCCGCGCCATGCGGGCTCCGGCCGCCGCGGGCTGATCCTTGAGCTAGCGGCCGGTGAAGTCCGCCGGCCGCTTCTCCAGCGCCGCCGTCACGCCTTCCAGATGGTCGTCGCCTAGATGCGCGAGCGCCTGCATCGACGCGGTCATCTCCAGGATCTGGTCGAAGGTGGCGTCCCGGCCCTGACGCAGCAGGGCCTTGGTCATGCGCAGCGCCTGGGGCGCGCGGGCCGCGATGTCCCCGGCGATCTCCAGCGCCTCGTCCCTCAGCCGCTCCGGCGCGACCACCCGGCTGACCAGCCCCCACTCCATCGCCGTCCGCGCGTCCAGCGCCCGGGCCGTGAACAGCATCTCGGCCGCGCGCGCATAGCCGACATTACGCGGCATCAGCCACGCCCCGCCGTCGCCCGGCAATATGCCCAGCTTCAGGAAGGGCACGCCGAAGCTCGCCGTCTCCGAGGCGATGCGGATGTCGGCCAGCCCCGCGATGTCGCAGCCCAGCCCCATGGCCGGCCCGTTCACCGCCGCCACCAGCGGGACCTCCAGCCCGTACAGCGACCGCACGATCCGGTGCACCACGCGGCGATATCGCTCGCGGATTTCGGCCCCGGAGCCGGCGAACATGTCGCGTCGGTCCTTCATCGCCTTCAGATCGCCGCCCGCCGAAAAGGCGCGCCCGGCCCCGGTCAGGACCACGCAGCGCACCTCCGGGTCCGCATTGACCGCCTCGCAGGCGGCGGCGAACGCCTCGCCGTCCTCCAGATCGGGCAGGGCGTTCAGCCGGTCGGGGCGGTCCAGCGTCCAGATTTCGATATGTGCGCGGCGTTCTCTGCGGATCAGGGTCATCCGTCCGCTGTGCCGCAAGCGCGGCGTCCTCGCAACGTCAGGAGTCGGGCAGCTTTCTCGCAACCGCAGACCAGGCCCGCGTCAGGGAGCGCTCGGCGGGCTCCGGCCTCGCAACCTCGGCGACGAGGCTGACGAAGCGGCGAACCACCGTCACGCCCGTCGGCAGCATCTCGTCCGCTTCGACGAAACTGACGGGCTCCGCCGCCGCGATCCGCGCGGTCGCCGTCGACCCGTCCGCAGTCCTGCGCCGGCCCGGGCTCCAGACGATGAAGTCGACGCCGCGCTCCGGCGACCAGCCATGTCGCCAGGGCCGGGCGGGCGTCCACGCGATCAATGTCGCCTCAAGCTTCAGCATATCTCCCGTCCCCCGACAGAAGACTGGCACGGTTTTCACTCCGTCCCATGTATCCCGCACGCGACAGGAGAATTGAAAAAGCCCCGGACCTTGCGGGCCGGGGCTTTTGTCAGGGTTCGAGCCCAGCGCCCTAGCGGCGCTTCTCGATCTTGATCGGTACGAAGTTCGACGGGTGGCTGATCACACGATCGCCCGCCCCGTTGTTGTTCTTCGTATTCACCAGCATCCCGCCCCAGAGGGCGAATGACATCATGGCGTGCTGGAGGTTGCGGTCTCTGTCGTTCATCCTGGCGTCTCCTTTCGATGGAACGATGAAAAGAGACGCGTCGTGCTTTTCGGGAATCTCACCGTCATAGTCGTTTCGCGTCAGCATCCATGTAACCTTGGCCGCTGAAAATTGCAATGATTTTTACTCCGCTAGCGGACCATATTTCGCACTGATGTCATCGACTGTCGCCCAAAGTCCACAGACGCTGCCGCGCAGCATCGCCACGCCCTGCATCAAGGTGTGCGTCGTCGACGGCGCGTCCAGCCTGTGTCTGGGCTGTTTCCGCACCCTGTCCGAGATCGGCGGCTGGAGCGCCCTGACGGATGAGCAACGCGCGGCCGTGATGGCTGATCTGCCGACGCGGCGATCCCGCGTGGACCCGGCTCTTCTTGGCCCCGCCTGACGCGGTCGCGTTAAGCCGCCGCAAACCATCCCCCTTCACCGCATCCAAACGGGCGCGTGCGATACCGGAGCCGTCGCAAGGGCGACGCTTCAGGACGAGTAAGGCATGCGTTTCGACCTTTCCTCCGCCGGCATCATGGCCGCCGCCGTCGCCTCGGCCCTCACCACCGTCTGGTGGATGGATCAGGCCGGCCTGCGCGGTCAGGCCTATGCGGCGACGCCGGCCCCGGCGACCGCATCCGCCCGCGGTGTTCCCGGTCAGGTGATGAAGGGCCTCGACGGCCACTACTGGGCCGACGCCCTGATCGAGGGCCGCGCGGTCCGCGTCATGGTCGACACCGGCGCCAGTGTGGTCGCCCTGACTCCCAACGACGCCGCGCGTCTGGGTCTCAAGCTCACGTCCGACGATTTCTCCAGCACCCTCGTTACGGCCTCCGGCATCGTCCGCGCCGCCCCGGTCGAGCTTCAGGCGGTCGCCGTCGCCGGCGCCCGTGTCGAACGGGTTCAGGCCCTGGTCGTCGAGCGCGGCCTGCCGCACTCCCTGCTGGGCATGAGCTATCTGGGCCGCCTCTCGGCCTTTACGGCCACTCCCGCCAGTCTGACGTTGCGCCCCTAGAGCGCCTTCACCACGACCGACAAAGCCGTGGCCAGCAGATAGACCGCGAACGCCTTGCGCAGCACCCGCTTGTCCAGCGAATGCGCCAGCCTGGCGCCCCACGGCGCGACGGCGGTGGTCAGAACGGCCATCACGATGGCTCCCGGTACATTGACGTAGCCCAGCGACAGCGGCGGCCGACCCGCCGCATCCCAGCCGAACGCCACGAAACCCAGCGTCGCCGCGGTTCCGATCGCGACGCCGAACCCGGACGCCGTCGCCACCGCCTGATGGATGGGCCGTCCGCACAGGGTCATCATCATCCCGCCGAAACTGCCGCCGCCGATCCCCATCATCGCCGACAGTCCGCCGATCAGGCTGCCCAGCCCGCGCCGCGCCCAGCCCGTCGGCAGGTCGCGTCTGAGGGTGAACCGCTCGGGCATCAGCCCCAGTTGCGCGGCGATCAGCGCCAGGCAGACGCCGTAGACGATGGCCAGCCCTTCCATGGAGGTGACGCCCGCCACGCCGGCCCCGATCAGCGCGCCGAACCCGACCCACGGCGTCCAGGTCTTCAAAACGACCTCGTCCACCGCCCCGTGCGACCGGTGCGCCTTCAACGACCGCCAGCTGGTCGCCACGATGGTCAGCAGCGAGGTCCCGATGGCCGTGTGCAGATTGCTCTCGCCCCCGACGCCCAGCACCTCGAACGCGTAGAACACCGCCGGCACGATCACCGTGCCGCCGCCCACCCCGAACAGGCCGGCGACGATCCCGCCCGCCAGCCCCGCAGCGATCAGGGCGGCGAGCAGAAGCAGCAGATCGGTCAGGGGCAGGGCGGTCATCTGTCCTGTCTAGTCTGACTCGCGCCGGAGGGGAGCGGGCCGGCCTGGCCGCAACCTTCCTCGCCGACTCCCGTTCTTCCCGCGCAGGGACACCCAGGACCCGGAAAGAACCCCCATGACATCGCTCAAGCTTATTGCGGCCTCGGCCGCCGCCCTTACTCTTGTCGCCGGCGCCGCCTCGGCACAGACCCCGTACGGCTCGACGCCCTACGGACAGAGCCAGACCCAGACCGATCCCATCGGCGCCATTCTGGGCGCCCTGTTCGGCGACCGGCTCGGCGTCTCGACCACGCTGGACAGCGAGTGGGGACGTGGACGCCGTCCGCTCAACACCAACCGCGCACAGTTCGAAAGCCGCCTCGACGCAGACGTGCGCTCGGGCGCCATTTCCTCCTCGGCCGCCCGCAGCCTGACGGCCGAGTACAATGAACTGGTCACGATCGAGGCCCGCTACACGGCCGACGGCCGGGTCACCACGACCGAGCGCTCTGATCTGGCTGAACGCTACCGCGCCTTCTCGACCCGCTATCAGGCAGGCGGGCAGGGTGGTTATGACGACGGTTACGACGACTGGCGCCCGCTGGCCGACAGCCGCGTCGAGTTCAACAGCCGCCTCGACGCGGGCGTTCGCAACCGCACCCTGACCCGCAGCCAGGCCAACCGCCTGTCGACCGATTTCAACGCCCTTGTGCAGCTGGAAACCACCTACGAGCGCAACGGTATCGACAGCCGCGAGCGTCAGGATCTGGAAGCGCGCTGGGCCGATCTGAACCGCCGCGTGGGCGACAACTATGACGGCGGGTACACACCGGGCGACAACTACGGCTCCGACCCGCGCGGCGCCCAGATCGAGGCCCGCATCTCTGCCGGCGAGCGCAATGGTTCGATCAGCCGCACCGAGGCCTCGAGCCTGCGGCTGGAGCTTCGGGATCTGACCCGGCGTTGGACCGAACTGGAAGCCCGGGTCTCGGCGGCCAGCCGCTAAACCGGGAACGAGGGCGCCGGTTCGCCGGCGCCCCCTATTCCGTCAGCCAGAACAGGTCCTCGACTTTCGTGCCAAGCGCGCGGGCGAGGCTCAGCGCCAGCAGGGTCGAGGGCACGAAGACACCGTTCTCGACCGTGTTCACGGTCTTGCGCGACACCCCGGCGCGTTCCGCCAGATCGGCCTGGGTCAGTCCGGCGGCGGTCCTCACCTCCTTCAGGCGTGAGGCGAGGCGCGGATCACCCATCCTGACCCGCCTCGCGGTCCAGCCAGGCGAAGCGGACGCCGGCGGTCGCACCGCCCGCCGCGATGGCGGCCATCAGGGCGATCGCGCCAAATTCCGGGCGGATCAGAAACACCGCCAGCGCCGCTGTGGCGCCGGCCATCAGCGCCACGAACGCCGCTGTCATGGCGCGAGACCGGATCACAGTCGTCAGTTCGTCCTCGAGAAAGCGCCGGTTATGCCGGGAAGGGCCGTCCCAGCCCATGGCGATTGCCGCCGGCACCCATGCGTAAAGCACAGGCAGACCGACTGCGAGATAGTCTGTCAGCCCGCCTTTGCCCGCGGCCACCTGGCGCAGAGGCGTCAGCGCCAGCCCCAGAAAGATCACGGCCATCGCCGGGAACAGGAAAAGCTGGCTCGACCGTTGCGCCTGCAGCCTTTCGCGCTTGTCTTGCGGACGTTCTGACATCCACCGCCGGTCGCTCGGCCGGTGCATCCATGCGAAGATTGCCCCCATCACCGCAAAACTGAATCCGAGCCCCGCCGAGATGCTGGCGACCGCCGCTGCATCACCGGTCTTTCCCTGTCCAAAAGCGAATCCGAAGCCCATAGCCAGGACCCCCACGATGGCGAGGGCAATCGACGAATAGAATTTTCGAGCGCGCTTCCGCACGTCGTTCGCCAGTTCCTGCTCGTCCATCTCGCAACCCCAAAAGCGCGTTGTCACCTTGGGGTTACATATCACCTATGGGTTACATCGAGTCAAGCCGCTCAGATCAGCAGCGCGCCCTCGTGCCGCAACAGCCAGCCCTTGCGCTCCAGTCCGCCGCCGAAGCCGGTCAGCGAGCCGTCCGCGCCGACCACGCGATGACAGGCCAGAATCAGCGGGATGGGGTTGCGGTTCAGCGCCACGCCCGCAGCCTGCGCCGCGCCGGGCTCGCCCACGCGTTTCGCCATCTCGCCATAGCTGATGGTCACGCCCGCCGGCACCTCGGCCAGAGCCTCCCACACACGGGGCTGAAAGCCGTTGGAGACGGCGCCGTCCAGCGACCACGGCACGCGCTTCAGCGCCTCGCGGTCCCCGTCGAAATAGGCCGCCAGCTCGCGCGCCACCGTCGCCGGCGTCTCGCCGTCGGACAACGCCGCGTCGGGATACTCCCGTCGCATCGCCTTGATCAGCCCGTCGCCGAACGACACGCCGCGCACCACGCCCGCCTCGTCGCAGGCGAGGGCCAGCGGCCCGATCGGGCTCTCGACCCACGACAGCGTCAGATGGCCGGGCGCGCTCATTCCGGGACCGGCATCAGGGCGTTCACCTCGCCCCAGCCCAGCGCGCCTTCGCCCAGAGGCTCCGACCGCCCGTTCGCCAGGAAGGCCTCTGCCAGCGTCGCCGCCCGGCCCCAGGTCGCGCCGACGATGCCCGATCCGGCGCTCAGCCGCCGCACGCCCAGCCCCTCCAGCGCCCTCGCATCCGGAAGACCGGGGAAGGCCAGCAGGTTCAAGGGCAACGGCGTCGCCGCGACCATCTCCGCGATGTCCGCCAAATCCGTCAGCCCGGGCGTGAACAGCCCGTCAGCCCCCGCCGCCGCATAGATCGCCCCCCGCCGCGCCGCTTCGGCCACCGGCGCATCCGTCGCCAGCCCTCTCAGCCACACGTCGCACCGCGCGTTGATGAACAGGTCCGGCCCGACCGCCGTCCGGATCGCCCCGATCTTGGCCGCCAGCAGCTCCGGCGAGCCGCCGCCGTCCTCGATATTGATCCCCGCCGCCCCGGCCTCGACCAGCCGCTTCGCCTGCGCCGCCACCGCGCCCGGATCGTCGGAATAGCCGCCCTCGAAGTCGATCGACACCGGCAGCCCCTGCGCCGCCCGCACGACATCGCGCGCGACCTGCACCACTCGCTCCACCGGCAGCGCATCCCCGTCCGGCCAGCCCAGCGCCCAGGCCACGCCCGCGCTGGTCGTGGCGATCGCCTTCGCCCCCTTGGCCCGCATCAGCGCCGCCGACCCGCCGTCCCAGGCGTTGGGCAGGATCAGCAGGCCGGAACGGTGCAGGTCGCGGAATGCGGTCATGGCGGGTCTCCTTGTTCGACCGGTAACATGGCCGCCGACAGCCGCCAGCGCTCGCGGTTTCCGGTCCTTCTCATCAAACATGCCGCCACCCTGCTGTCAGCAGGGCGCCCGTGCATCCCCTGTCAGCGCCCCGCGTTGTGGCGAAACCCCCCGCTTGCCCCTAGATTGCTGTTCATGGCCCGTTCCCCCGCCCGCCCCGGCAAGCCCGTCCACGTCCCCGGCCAGTCCGCCGGCGTCTCGGAGGCTGCGGCCCCCTTCATCTTCGACCCGGCGGCGGCGAAGAACCACATGCCCATGTTCGCCCCGGTGACCGGTCCGCGCCTGACGCCCGACGAGCCGCCCGGCAAGCCCGCCGACTGGGTCCCGCACCGCCCCGACCGTCCCGACAGCCGCAAACGCATCCCCTTCCGGCTGGAGACCAAATACACCCCCGCCGGCGACCAGCCCTCCGCCATCGCCGAACTCGTCGCCACCGCCGAAACCGGCGAGCGCGATCAGGTCCTGCTGGGCGTCACCGGCTCGGGCAAGACCTTCACCATGGCCAAGGTCATCGAACAGACCCAGCGCCCGGCCCTGATCCTCGCCCACAACAAGACGCTCGCCGCCCAGCTCTATTCCGAGTTCAAGAGCTTCTTCCCGGACAACGCCGTCGAGTATTTCGTCAGCTACTACGACTACTACCAGCCCGAGGCCTACGTCCCCCGGACCGACACCTACATCGAGAAGGACAGCTCCACTCGGCGACGCGGGCGATCCTGGAGCGGGACGACGTCATCGTTGTCGCCTCGGTCAGCTGCATCTACGGCATCGGCTCGGTCGAGACCTACACCGCCATGACCTTCACCCTGAAGGTCGGGGACCAGATCGACGAGTCCAAGCTCCGCGCCGACCTGATCGCGCTGCAGTACAAGCGCAACGACGCCGCCTTCGACCGCGGCATGTTCCGCAAGCGCGGCGACGTCATCGAGATCTTTCCCGTCCACATGGAAGACCGCGCCTGGCGCATCCAGCTGTTCGGCGACGAGCTGGAATCCATCCAGGAGTTCGACCCCCTGACCGGCAAGAAGACCGCCGACCTGACCGAGATCACCGTCTACGCCGCCAGCCACTACGTCACCCCGCGCCCGTCGCTGAACCAGGCCATCACCGGCATCAAGGCCGAGCTGAAGGAGACGCTCGACTGGATGGTCGAGAACGGCAAACTCCTCGAAGCCCAGCGCCTCGAACAGCGCGTCCGCTTCGATCTGGAGATGATGGAGGCCACCGGCTCCTTCGAATACATCCCCGACAACGCCCTGCTGTTCGTCGACGAGAGCCACGTCACCGTCGGCCAGATCAGCGCCATGTACCGCGGCGACTACCGCCGCAAATCGACCCTGGCCGAATACGGCTTCCGCCTGCCCAGCGCCATCGACAACCGCCCGCTCAAATTCGACGAGTGGGACGCCATGCGCCCCCAGACGACCTTCGTCAGCGCCACCCCCGGCCCGTGGGAGATGGAGAAGACCGGCGGCGTCTTCACCGAACAGGTCATCCGCCCCACCGGCCTGATCGACCCCCCGGTCGAGATCCGCCCGGTCTCCACCCCGACCCGCACCCAGGTCGACGACTGCATCGACGAGGTGAAGGCCGTCGCCCGCGCCGGCTACCGCAGCCTGGTCACCGTCCTGACCAAGAAGATGGCCGAGGACCTGACCGAATACATGCACGAGCAGGGCGTCCGCGTCCGCTACATGCACTCCGACGTCGACACGATGGAGCGGATCGAGATTGCGCGAGGGCCTCGACATCCCCGAGTGCGGCCTGGTCGCCATCCTCGACGCCGACAAGGAGGGCTTCCTGCGCTCCGAGACGTCGCTGATCCAGACCATCGGCCGCGCCGCCCGCAACGTCGACGGCCGCGTCATCCTCTACGCCGACCGCATGACCGGCTCGATGGAGCGCGCCATCGCCGAGACCAACCGCCGCCGCGAGAAGCAGGAGGCGTACAACGCCGAACACGGCATCACCCCGGAATCGGTCAAGCGCGACATCCGCGAGATCATGGCCAGCCCCTATGAGTCCCGCGCCCTCGACAGGCTGACGGCGCCGGGCGTGGCCGAGGCGTCCAAGCCCTTCACCGGCTCCAACTTCCAGGCCGCCCTGAAGGACATCGAAGGCCGCATGCGCAACGCCGCCGCCAACCTCGAGTTCGAGGAGGCCGCCCGCCTGCGCGACGAGATCAAGCGCATGAAGCTGATGGACCTGGAGTACCGCCGAGGGCGAAGAGGTCGACAAGTCCGCGCCGAAACGCTGGCGGGCCGATGCGGCGGCGGAGAAGGCGGAGGCGTTCCGGAAGAGCAGGCTGTAAGGGCGCAAGGCTAAGTCGAAGTGGGCTAACTGAGAGCTAGAACGGGTTGTCTCGGGGATGAGCGCCCGACAACTATCGCTCGTCCTCGAGGTCAGGAGCAGGGCCTGATTCGTTGACAGAATCCGCGTCATGTCCTATATTCGGGACAAATGGATTGGGGTTATCCCGGTCGGCGAGGGCGTCCTGTGAAAGGGGCGCCTTTCTGCTGTCTAGGGAGGGAAAATCTTCAGCCCAAACCCCCTCATGCCTCCACCCCACCGCTGACGTATTCGAGGCCGCACAGCCAGCCAATCCGGACGCCGGGTGTCGTGGTCTAAGACGTAGGCGGCAATGGATGGGCAGGCGAGATCAGCTACCTGAAGGCCCGTAACGTTGTGCTTCTTCTTGGCAAAACAGAACGCCATATTGAACACCTCTCCCCTGAAGTTTTCTCCCGCCGCGATGGCGATTGACCACTCCAACACAAGAGCGTCTTCAGTCCGGCCGCGAGCCTCATAAACGACCTGAATCTGGTCGTTCGCGCCGCACATCATGTGCAGCCGCTCAAGGACAAATTTGACCGAGAGATAATAGGGGTCGTTCGGATCAACATACTGTCCGGCGAGCCGCTGTTTGTGGATCGTTGAGGCGATAATCGTGCATCGGGACTGACCGAAAAAATCACCTATCTCGCGGTGAAAGATGTCTCGCTCGGCGCGATTTGCGCAGAAAGCGAACGGCCCTTGTCGTTTGCGGATATCGTATGCGTGAAGAACAACACCCTCATGCCCCCAACGTCCAATCTTGAGGCGGCTCATGGCTGGGATTTCGTGGTGCAAATACTGTTCGAGCGGATAGACGACCGCCGCAAGAACAAAGACCGGGGCCAGCGGATCAACTGCGACTAGTCCGTGGTCGCCCGATTCATCAATGAAGGCGATGTGGGCCATAAGCCCACCGGAAGCTGAATTTGTTTAGCCCCGCTTAATCGCCCTGCGCCAGCCCTTGGTCCTCGCGCAAATCATCCGCGTTGCGTCCGAAGGGAACGACAGGCTCAAGCTTGGTGAGCATCGCCTCTAGCAGGGCATGGAAGCGTTGCATCTCTTCTGGTTCAGGCATCTAAATCGCCTCCATGGGGCGGGTTTTACTCTTGATCATTGGCTTCGTCGTGGCGCTCGGTGTGGGGGCGTCAGCCAAAGCGCCCAAACAAGGTGGCGGCCAGCAAGACGCCAAACGCGCTATCGCGATAGACTCGGCCCGCTCAAACCCGGCCGTCCCACCACCGATCAACCCACCGGTTCAGGATCAAGGCTGCGATCAGGGTGAGGATGATCGCAAGTCCGACCTTTGCGCCCAGTGGCGTTCGGTCGATGCTGCCCGGTCCTCCGCCAATGCCGCGTGGACGATGGGCGCTATCGGAGCCCTTATAGGCTTCCTCACGCTCTTGGCTGCGATGAGCGCAGCGCGTTGGGCCAAGCGAGCCGCCATTAATGCTGGCCATAGCGCGACCATCGCGAATGACGCCCTGATTGCCGATACCCGCGCTTGGCTAGCTATCAAATGGGTTACCTCACACGTTGTGGGGGATCCGCCTGCTGACGAAGCCGAAACGGTCAGAAGTAGAATCTCTATTGGAGTCCACAACTACGGACGCGGCCCAGCGCTAGACTGCAAAGCCCGTGTGGGTTGGAAGCGACGCGGTGAAATCTGGGAGGCGCTCGACGAGGCTCCCTACTGCCGCTCTGCCAGCTTTGACGCCCTGATGCCGGGTGAGAGCGACGAGACCATCCTCGTTCTGTTGGATGATCCCTTCGACGAAATCTACTTCAACGGCATGATGATGCTCTGGGTCGAACTATCTTATCGCGTTGTGGGAACCGAGGGATTCCGAACCACGATCCAACACCTCAAGGTCGCGGGTGCCAAGACTGGCGGCGGTCACGTGGCTGTAGGCAAAGGCTTCATCGTGCGGGGGCACCGCCTGCTGGCCCTCCCCGAAAAAACCAGCATGACTTAAGGTCAACGCCGCAATCAAAACGACGTACATGTCCTGCCGGGATCCATCCCGGGGAATGCAAGGATCAGCGCTCGACCAGTGCTGTTCGAATAGAAAAGGCGATCCACTCACACGGAGAAGGACTCCCACACTTCCCCCTCTACCCCTCCCGCTCCCAAAACCCGCCCCTCCCGCCCCCGCTACGTCCGTTCCTGACGCATCGCGCCCCCATAATCCGGCCGCACGCACGGAAGGGGGACTGCAACATGCTGCAATCACGGCCGACGCCTGAAACCCGCTACGTCACCGTCAGCCCCGACACCTGGAGCCTGATCCGCGGCGCCTGGCTGTCCGGCCTGTCGGCCCGGACGTCGCCGGCCGCTTCGGCGTCTCCGAGGGGGCGTTGCGCAAGCGGGCCGCGCGCGAGGGCTGGACCAGGCGCGCCTTCGCCGCCATCCACAGCCGCGAAGAACGTAACAAGAACATCCCTCTTCCCCCACCGCGCCCGCGCCCCTAGGAACACCCGGTCGGATGGCCTCCCGTCCAGAGGCCCTCACCCTTGCGCGAACCTCCTCCCCGGCGATGGCTGCACGTCCGCTGCCTGCGCCCGTACTGCGGCCGTGAGGCCCTGATCGATCCGGCGGCGCGGTTCGGCGCCGGGGCCCGCTGGCCCGCCGCCGGGCTGTCGCGGCGGTTCGTCTGCCGGTGCGGCGGGCGGGCGGCGCATGTGAGCTATGGCGACGGGAAGCCGAAGCCCGACAATCCGTGCGGCTGGCTGTGACGCGGCCCCTGATGATCGGTCATGCGGGACCGCCCGCGCCGGCGGCGCTGATCACCATCCAGTCGGCGCGCCGCCACGGCCTGATCCTGCGCGTCAGCTGCCAGCCCTGCGGGCGGCACCGGACGATCGAGGGGGCGACGCTGCCGGCCATGGCGCGCGCGGTGTGCCTGGGCGAGCTGTGGCTGGCGGGGCGGTTCCGTTGCGCGGGGTGCCGCCGGCCGGCGTCGCAGCTGGAGGTGCTGGAGCAGGAACAGAGCGTGCGGGTGAAGCGCGAAATCTGGCGGCTGGGCGATCCGCTGGTCGCCGAGCGGTTGCGGCGGCACTGGCGGCACGATCCGTATGACCGGAGGGACTGGCCGGCGTGGTTCAGGCGGCGGTGACGACTCCCACACCTCCCCCTCCGCCCCTCCCGCTCCCGAATTCCGCCCCTCCCGCCCCCGCTACGTCCGTTCCTGACGCATCGCGCCCCCATAATCCGGCCGCACGCACGGAAGGGGGACTGCAACATGCTGCAATCACAACAGACGCCGGCTGCCCGCTACGTCACTGTCAGCCCCGACACCTGGAGCCTGATCCGCGGCGCCTATCTGTCCGGCCTGTCGGCCCGGACGGTCGCCGGCCGGTTCGGCGTCTCCGAGGGCGCGCTGCGCAAGCGGGCCGCGCGCGAAGGCTGGACCAAGCGCGCCTTCGCCGCCCGCGCCACGCCCTGGCCCGGGGCGCCCGACCGGCCTCGAACGGCGGCCTTCGCCGGATCGGCCCGGGCGCGGCCTGACGGCCCTGCGGCTGGCCCGGGCGGCGTCCGAGATCGCCCGTCTCGACGCCCTGTTCGAATGGGTCGAACTGGACCCCGCCGAGGCGGAAGCGCGCAGCGCGCAGGGTCAGCTGATGGCCCGCCGCTTCCTGCGCGAGCGGGCGCTGGGGCTGGCCCGCGACCTCGCCCTCGGCCGCCCCCTGCCGCCCGAATACGACGAGTTCGCCGCCCCTGCGGAGGCGGAGGAATGAGGGGCGAATGTCTCCGCTTGGGCGGTTTTCGCAATTTCCCGCGGGCCGGGGACATTCGCCCTTCGACGCCCCGCCTGTCCGCGATCCGCAACGCGACGGAAAGGTGCGCGCCCCCCGTTGAACAGGGTGGAGGCAGGCCTGATGACCGACACCAAACCCACCGGACGCCCGCGCGGCTTTGCCGCCATGTCGCTGGAGCAGCGGCGCGCGATCGCCTCCAAGGGCGGGTCCAGCGTGGCCCCCGAACAGCGGACCTTCTCGCGCCAGCAGCCACGGCAGGGCGAAGACGTCAGACAGGCCGGCGTCGCCGACCTGATGCGCGGCATGGTGCGGGAATGCATGCGGGTCGGCCGGCCCTGTGCGTCAACCCGGTCACGGGTTCGACCACCCTCCCCACAAGGGGGAGGGAGAACGAGAATCCGCTATACCTCTCGCATGCCCTCATCCCGCGCCTCCGCCCTGCTGGTCCTGATCGCCTCGGCCAGCGTGCTGGGGTTCGCGCCGATACTGGTGCGGCTGGCGGATGCGGGGCCGGCGGCGGCGGGGTTCTGGCGGTTCGTCTTCGCCCTGCCGTGGCTGCTGGCGCTGGCGATGCGGCCCGGCGGAGAGGGCGTGGGGCGGCCGTCCGGGTGGATGGCGCTGGCGGGCGGGATGCTGATGCTGGATCTGGCCTTCTGGCACTATTCGATCGCCTTCACCTCGGTGGCCAACGCCACCACCCTGACCAATCTGACGCCGGTGGTGGTGACCCTGGTCGGCTGGTGGGTGTTCCGCGACCGGCCGAGGGCGCTGTTCCTCGTGGCGCTGGCGGCGGCGATCGCGGGGGCGCTGGCGATGTCGCTGGGGGCCGACGGCGGGCAGGGGTCGAATCCGCCGGTGGGCGACGCCTTCGCCGCCGTCACCGCCCTCTGGTACGCGGGCTATTTCATCGCCGTGAAGGCGGCGCGCGGGCGGTATTCGGCGGGGCGGGTGATGCTGTGGTCGACCGCCATCGCCGCGCCGGGCCTGCTGCTGGCGGCGCTGGCGCTGGGCGAGCCAGTGCTGCCGGGGTCGCCGAACGGCTGGGCGGCCTGCGCGGGGCTGGGGCTGATGCATGTGGTGGGGCAGGGCGGCGTGGCCTGGTCGCTGGGCCGGCTGCCGGCGGCGCTGACGGCGGTGACGGTGCTGATCCAGCCGGTAGTGGCGGCCTTGCTGGGCTGGCTGATCTTCGCCGAGACCCTGACGCCGGTGCAAGCGGTCGGCGGAGCGGTGGTGCTGGGCGCGATTGTCCTCGCCCAATGGTCGGCCAAAAAGAAAGGCGCGGAAGCCGAAGCCGCCGCGCCCGTCTCATGATGGTGTCAGTCGTGGATCAGAGGATTTTCAGATCGATCGCCGACGTCTTGCCGCGCGCGGTGATGTGGACGAAAACGTCCTGTCCGCCGCCATCAGGCTGGATGAAGCCGAAACCCTTGGTCGGGTTGAACCACTTGACCGTACCGGTCGCCATAATGCGTCTCCGTGAACGCGCTTGCCAGGCAGGCGCCCCGGCGGAGCGCCCGTCAGCCCATCTGGACGAGCTCATTCAGCGAAGGAGCGGGCACGGGTGTGGAGGCCGCGCGAAATCCGGACTGCGGCGACTTTTTCTCGCGCAATTCCGGGGCGGTCAACCTGAAACCCACACGCGCGCTGCGCGAACGTGGTTACCCGGAATCAGGCGCAGAGGCTGCGCGGGGCGCCGTCCAGATGCAGGTGGTTGCGGTGCGCCTCGTTGTAGTCGGGCGTGAGGACGGTGGAGAAGGCGCGGCAGGCGCCGTCGCGGATGCGCTTGAGGAAGCTTTTGCCCTCGCCGCCGGCTGGGCCGGTTCCATCCCAGTCCTTGAGCACCGACACCTTGCGGCCGTCGGCCAGGGTCATGCTGCCGATGTCGAGAGCGTTGGCGCGCGCGTGCTCGCTGGGCCGGGCGTCGTTGGCGGTCAGGCCGTAGATGCGGCGGCAGGAATAGGTGCCGACCTCGTTCACCCGCGCGACCCGGCTGCCGAATGCCGCCTCGGCGGCCGGCTGCAGCACCTGCCGGTCCCAGATGACGTAGCGCACGGCCAGCGGGCACTGCATGACGGGATTGCCGTCCAGCGGGGTGACATCGCCGCCGGTGATCCTGACCGCGCCGCGCACGAGGCAGAAGCCGCCGTCGTCCTTGTCCTCGGCGCGCTCGACGGTGACGCCGGCCTCACGCAGCACCTGGATGCAGGCGTCGGTGACGGCGGCGGTCTGCTCGGCCGCGGCGGTGCGGGGCAGCTCGAAATCAGCCACCTTGGCGCCGGTGGCCTGACCGATCGGATGGTTGAGATCCAGCGGCTTCCACGGCAGGTCCTGGCCCGGGACGAAGGCGTTCAGCAGGGCGAACGCGGCGCACAGGCCGAGCGTCAGCTCCCACAGCAGGTTCCAGAAATCGGCGAAGTCGCGCTTCATGCCCGACCAGCCTTAGCGGTGGTCGGCTCTGCGTCAAAGCGTGACCGCTCAGACGGGGGCGTAGATGGCGGTCAGGGCGTCGGCCATGGCGTGGTTCGCGGCCTGTCCGGGGCCATGGCGGTTGGCGATGGAGACCACGGCGATCCCCTTGGCCGGCAGAACGCGCGTCGTGGCGTGCCACATGGTGTTCGAACCGTCGTGGCTGAGCCGCGGGCCGGGCTGGACGCCCCAGCCGTAGGCATAGGCCGGGGGCGCGCCCTCGGGCGGGGTCGTCAGCCGGGCCATCGTCGAGGGCTGCAGCAGTCCGCCGCTGTCGGTCAGGTAGAGGCGAAGGAATTTGGCGTAGTCGGCGACCGTCATATGCATGCGGCCCGCGGGACCGAACGGCGGCGGGTTGTCGGCGCCGCGCGCGGGATCGACGGCAGCCAGCTGGTCGCCGACCGCCCGGTGACCCCAGGGATTGTCGCCGGTGGGCGCGCCATGCCCGACGGAGGCCATGCCCAGCGGATCGAAGAGTTCGGCCTTGATGGTCTCTTCCCACGACCGCTCGACCAGACGTTCAATGGCCGCGCCGGCGAGGATGTAGCCGCAGTTCGAATAGCCGAAGACGCCCCGCGTTCCGGTCAGGGTCTTGCCCAGCGCCATGGCGGCGAAGTCAACGCGCTGATCGCGGGTCGAACGGGTGTCGGTGTGGCCCGCCATCATGACCTCGCGGGTCAGCAGATCGCGATCCGACAGGCCCGAGCGGTGGCACAGCAGGTCGTCGACGGTGACGGCCTGCAGGGCCGGATCGATCGTGGCGCCCGGGAAGAGCTCGGGCAGGGTCGCGCCCCATTTCGCCCGGCCCTGTTCGACCAGCCGGGCATAGAGGACGGCAGTCATGGACTTGCCGTTCGAACCAAGGTGCCAGAGCTGGTCCGTTGTCGCGGGCTCGGAGCCGCCGGCGCGACGCACGCCGCGGGCGCCGGACCAGATCAGTCCGTCCGCGCCGACGACGGCCGAGACCATGGCGGGCGGGGCGTGGGCGGCGAACTGCGCATCGAGGGCGGCGTCGGCCCGGCCCCCGCGCTCGTCGCGGGCAAGGGCGGGAAACGCTTTGGCGAGGGGCAGGATGGCGAAGCCGCCCAGAAGGGCGCGGCGCGTGGCGATCAGCATCGGCAAGTCTCTCCGGATTTCCACCCGTGATAGCGACCCATGAGGAGGGGCGCACGTGAGAAGGGTGTAACAGTCGCGCCCGTCTGTGTGACGACGCTGAAACGCGAGCGAAACATGGACGTGGGGTTGCTGAGGCGCCGCCGACGGGTCCACGGTGGCAGGATGGGAAAATCAGACGACTACCAGGCCGAACTCGAACGCCTGCAGCTGAAGCTGGTCGAGGCCCAGGCCTGGGCCATCGAGAAGGGTCAGAAGACCCTGATGGTGTTCGAGGGCCGCGACGCCGCGGGCAAGGACGGATCGATCACCCGCCTGACGGAATACATGTCGCCGCGTCAGACGCGCGTCTACGCCCTGCCCAAGCCGAGCGAACGCGAAGCGAGCCAGTGGTATTTCCAGCGCTACGTCCCGCACCTGCCGTCGGCGGGCGAGACCTCCATCTTCAACCGGTCCTGGTACAATCGCGGCGGGGTCGAGCCGGTGATGGGTTTCTGCACCCCGGAGCAGCATGAACAGTTTCTGAAGGACGCGCCGCGGTTCGAGCGGCTGCTGACCGACGCCGGCATCCTGCTGATCAAGCTGTGGTTCGACATCTCGAAGGAAGAGCAGGCCGAACGGCTGGCCGAGCGGGTCAGCGATCCGCTGAAGCGGTTCAAGGTCTCGCCGCTGGACGCCGAGGCGCAGAAGCGCTGGGACGCCTATTCCGCCGCGCGCGACCGCATGCTGGCCGAGACGCATGTGCCGCATGCGCCGTGGACCGTTATCGCGACCGACCACAAGAAGACGGCGCGCCTGAACGTCATCCGGCATGTCCTGCAACGGCTGGGCGCGCCCGGCTGCAAGTCCGAGAAGCCTGACCGGGACGTCGTCTTCGCGGCCGACGACGCCGCCGGGCGTCTGGCCCCCTGATCAGAAACCGAGCTCGGCCCTCAGGGTCTCAGGGCTCAGGCCCGCAGCGCGAAGTTCGCCCAGGGTGACGGACCGGTCGCGCTTGGCGTAGCGACGGCCGTCCTCGCCGACCATCAGGGCGTGGTGCCGGTAAACGGGCGTGGGCCAGCCCATCAGCGTCTGGATCAGCACCTGGATGTGCGTCGCCTCGAACAGGTCGTGACCGCGGATGACGTGGGTCACGCCCTGCAGGGCGTCGTCGTGGGTGACGGCGACATGGTAGGCGGCGCCGGCGTCCTTGCGGGCCAGAACCACGTCGCCCGCCGTCTCCGGCTGCGCCCGGATCAGGCCGCGTTCGCCATCAGGACCCGCGCCTTCCTCGACGAAGGCCAGCGCCTCCCAGGCCCGTTGACCCAGCAGGTCACGCGCGCGGTCCAGCGACAGACGCCATGCGAACGCCCGGCCCTCGATCAGGAAGGCGGCTTCTTCCTCCGCGGGATGCGGGCCCGGACGAGCGGCCTCGACGGGCCCATGCGGCGCATCTGTGATGGCGTCGAGGATCTCCTTGCGGGTGCGGAAGCAGCGGTACAGCAGGCCGCGCCGGTCCAGCACGTCGACGACCCCCGCATAGTCGGTCAGATGCTCCGACTGCCGTCGCACCGGCCGCTCCCAGTCCAGACCCAGCCAGGCCAGGTCCTCGAGAATGGCGGCTTCGAACTCCGGCCGGCATCGCGTCGGGTCGATGTCCTCGATCCGCAGCAGGAACCGTCCGCCCGCCGCCCGCGCCGCCATCCAGGCCGTCAGGGCCGAGAAGGCGTGGCCCCTGTGCAGGCGGCCTGTCGGCGACGGGGCGAAGCGGGTGGTGAACATCAGAGTCTTTTCAGCGCCCCGGCGCGTTCCGCCTCGGCGACGGCCTGTCTCAGCGCGTCTTCGGGCACGAAATCGAACTGGCCGATCATGTCTTCCAGAACGACTGACGGCTGGCCCATCGCCCAGTCGATCGCCACCGCCGCGGGCCCGTTGACCGGCGGGCACGCCAGTCCGGTTCGCTGAAGGCGCGTCATCGTCACGCGTTCGGGCAAGGCATAGGCTTGGCCCCGGGCCGTCAGGCGGGTCTGGGCCATGGCGATCTCGTTACGGAAGGCGCCGGAGCCGGCCAAGGCCGCCAGCTTGCTTCCCAGCGCCGCCAGCTGCGCCTGAAGCGGACGGCCTCCGTCCTCGGCGGCAGGGCGCAGCCAGGCGCGGAACTGTGGGTCCTGCATAGCCGCCGATTCCAGCAGCCGGAAGAGGATGCGCCCATACAGCGGCGTGACGGAGAAGGTCACATGCAGCGACGCGCCCTCGGCCGTCAGGGCGTCGTGATACCAGCCGCGGGGCAGGTAGAGGACGTCGCCCGGCCGCATGCGCACTTCCTGCATCAGTTCGCCGCGCGTCCGGGCGAAATAGCGATGGGCCTCGGCGCGGTCGGGAGGGAGGTCGACCGGCGACTCCGCTCGGTTGCTGTACAGACGCCACGTCTTCTCGCCCTCGACCTGGACCGCGAAAACATGGTGCAGGTCGTAGTGGGTCTCGAACGCGTGCACGCCCCCGAACGAGCAGTAGACGTTGGCGCCGGCCAGTCCGGCGAAGGTGGCGGACAGGGTCTCCGACAGGGTCCGCAGTTCGGGCGTCAGGTCCTGAACGTCGCCGCAGATGATGCTGGCGCCCATGGCCAGCAGCGGCTGCACCCGGGCCGGAGACGGCCGCAGGGAACGGCCCGACTGGGTCGTCACCTCGACGCAGTATTGTTCGGGCGGGATCGGCTCGCCATTGTAGACGAGCTTGAGATTGTGGGCGCTCCAGATCGAGGTCTGGTCCAGCAGGGCGTTGAAGCGGGCCCAGTCCAGCAAGCCGCGTTTCGGCGCGCCGTCGCCCGCGGGAATATGCAGCGGTTTCCGGTCGTCATAGCCGGAATGGAATTCCGCCGGGGTGATCGGATGCAGAAGTTCGTCCAGACTGATCATGGCGGACAGGAGTAGTTCGCGCCCCCGCCCCTGTCGATGAGGTCCGAATGCCCACGCCGCCGTCCGCCGAACAGATCGCCGCAGCCCGTGCGGCGCTGATCGGGCTCGACCCGGCGCTGGACCGCGCCCACGCTCAGACCCCGGTCTTCGACTGGCGCTGGCGCACGGGCGGTTTCGAAGGCCTGTTCCACATGATCGTGGACCAGCAGGTCTCGGTCGCCTCGGCCGCCGCGATCTGGGCCCGTGTCGAGGCGGGGCTGGGTGGAGAGGTGACGCCGGAACGGGTGCTGGCCACGCCGATCGAGACCCTGCGCAGCTTCGGGCTGTCGATCCAGAAGGCGACCTATGGCCACGAGATCGCCCGGGCCCAGGTCGAAGGGCGCATCGATTTCGACCATCTGGAGCGGCTGTCGGACGAGGAGGCGATCGCGCGCCTGGTGGCCATCAAGGGCGTCGGCAAATGGACAGCCGAGACCTTTCTGATGTTCTGCGAGGGCCGGCAGGACGTCTTCCCGGCGGGCGATATCGCCCTGCAAGAGGCGATCCGGTGGGCCGACAGTTCACCGACGCGCCCGCGCGAGAAGGAAACCTATGCCCGATCCGCGATGTGGAAGCCGCATCGCAGCGTTGCGGCGCATCTGCTTTGGGGATGGTATGGGGCGGTCAAGCGCGGCGAGGTCGTGCTGGAGGAAGGCCCCGGCTCGTGACCCCCATCGTCGACCCCGCCATCGCCAATCCCGAGACCGTGCTGGGCGCGCTGGATTTCGCGGGCGTGGCGGTGTTCGCGGCTACTGGCGCGCTGGCGGCGGCGCGGCAGCGGCATGATCTCGTCACCTTCGCCTTCTTCGGCGCGATCACCGGCGTCGGCGGGGGTACGCTGCGCGACCTGCTTATCGGCGTACCGGTATTCTGGGTGCAGGACTGGCGCTATATCGCCGTCTGCCTGTTCGCCTCGGTCGTGGTGTGGATGCTGGGCGCGCGGAGGTGGCGGTTCCGGGCCCTGCTGTGGCTCGACGCCCTGGGTCTGGCGGCCTACGGCGTGATGGGCGCCGCCAAGGCCGAGGCCTTTGGCGTCGCCCCCCTGATCTGCGTCGTCATGGGCGCCCTGACGGCCTGTTTCGGCGGTGTGGTGCGCGATCTGCTGGCGGGCGAGCCGTCGATCCTGCTGAGACGCGAGATCACCGTCTCGGCCGCCCTGCTGGCCTCGACCATCTTCGTCGCCGCCCGGCTGTTCGGGATGGACGTCTGGCCGGCGGCCCTGATCGCCGCGCCCTGCGGCTTTGCTCTGCGCGCCGGGGCCCTGGTCTGGGGCTGGAGTCTGCCGGCCTTTCCGGGGACCTCGTCGCGCGGCTGAGCGTTGCGAAACCGTCGTCCAGCGGTCATCGCCAAGCCGTCGAATCAAGACTAGGCTTTCCCCACAGACAAGGAAGGAGACCGGTCTTCAGTCCGCTCGCGTCCATGTTCCTCTGCTCAAGGGCGAGGGCCTGATGCAGGTCCTGAGCCGCCCTCCGTCCGGCTGGCCCGCGCTGGTGCTGAACGCCGACTTCCGCCCGCTGTCCTATTATCCGCTGTCGATCTGGCCGTGGGAGGAAGTGGTCAAGGCGGTGTACCAGGACCGCGTCGACGTGGTCTCCACCTACGACAAGGTGGTGCGCAGCCCGTCGATGGAGATCGTCCTGCCCAGCGTGATCGCGCTGAAGAACTATGTCGACCAGGACCGGCAGCCCGCCTTCACACGCTTCAACGTCTTCCTGCGCGACGGCTTCACCTGCCAGTACTGCCACGCGACAGAACAGCTGACGTTCGATCACGTGGTGCCCCGGTCGCGCGGCGGGCGGACCACCTGGGAAAACATCGTCGCCGCCTGTTCGCCCTGCAACCTGCGCAAGGGCGGACGCACGCCGCAGCAGGCGGGCATGCCCCTGCGCCGGGCGCCGCACAGGCCGAATGCGTGGCAGCTGCAGGAATTCGGGCGGCGCTTCCCGCCCCACTATCTGCACCAGAGCTGGCTCGACTATCTGTACTGGGACATCGAGCTGGAGCCCTGACGCGCGAAAGCCCGCGCCGATGGCGCGGGCCTCGCTCTGCTTCAGCCGTTGTCTAGCGACGGCGGCGGTTGAACTGGCTCTCGGTCCAGCCGGTCACCAGCACATTGCCCTGGGCCGAGACGCTGCCGGCCGGGACCGTGCGGGTCGCGCCGTCGGCGGAGCGAACCACAAAGGCGGTCGCGCGGCCGGCGGTGTTGCGGGTCACGTCCACCACAGAGCCCAGCATGGCGCCGTCCGAACTGTGGACCATGGCGCCGGTCTGGATTGCGGCGTCGACCGCGGCGCCGTCACGGCTGGCGCGGGCGTCGGCGCGGACGTTGGCGTTGGTGTTCACACTGGCGTCGGGACGGATGTCGCGTACGGTTTCGCGGGTGTCGCGGACAGTGTCACGCGTGGTGCGGACGCCGTCGCGGGCGATGGAGCCGACGCCCTGGGTGATAGCGCCGGTTTGCGGAACGCCGACGCCGACGGAGCCGCCGACCTGTCCGCCGAGGCCGCCAGCGATCTGGGCGGAAGCGCCGCCGGCGATCAGCAGGGCGGCGGCGGCTACGGTCACGGATACGAGCGTTTTCATGTTACGGGTCCTCGGAATTTTGTGCAGCCCCCTGCCCGTGGAGAACGTTCGGGCGTTCTGGGGGTTCCTGATAGAGGGGGCTCCCGGCCTCCCGGTTCCCGTCCCGACAACACTTCAGAGTCCCCATGAAAATCCGTGTCCGCGCCGATCTGGTCTACCGTTTCGACCCGCCGACGGACGCCATCTACAAGATTCAGGTCGCCCACTGGCCGGGCCAGACGGTGCTTGAGGAACGTCTGACGACGACGCCGCAGATCGACTTCATCGAGGACCAGGACGAGGAGTTCGGGGCCCGCACCCTGCGCGCCCACCTCTCGGGCGAGGTGGCGCTGACCTATACGGCGCTGGTGGACAACGGGGTGCTGAAGGGCCTGCCGCCGGTGACGGTGCAGCATGACTGGAACGACCTGCCGGCCGAGGTCCTGACCTATCTGAACCCGAGCCGGTACTGCCCTTCGGACCAGTTCGGGCGGTTCGCGGAGCGCACTTTCGGGGGCACCGTCGGCGGCGACCGGGTGCTGAAGATCCTCGAATGGATCCGGGCCGAGATCGACTATGAGCCCGGCTCTTCCGACAGCGAGACGACCGCGGCGCGGACGTTCATCGACCGGGCGGGGGTGTGCCGCGATTTCACCCATATGGGCATCACCCTGTGCCGGGCGTCGGGCATTCCGGCGCGGGCGGTCAGCGCCTTTGCGCACCAGCTGAACCCGCCCGACTTCCACGCCATCTTCGAGGTCTGGCTGTCGAACGGCTGGTGGCTGGTCGATCCGACGGGGCTGGCGCCGGTCGAGGGGCTGGTGCGGATCGCCTGCGGGCGGGATGCGGCCGACATCGCCTTCCTGACCACCCAGGGATCGTGCCAGCTGGTGCGGCAGTCGGTGACGGCCGAAGCGGTTTAGGTCGTCGGCGACCCCGCGGCCTGCCAGGCCTCGAGGAAGTCGAGGCGGCGCAGGACCTTGTTGTCCGGGTCGATCAGGACGTGGGCGGTCGGCGGCGCGGCGATGCGGCCTCGGCCGTTGGTCATGGCCAGGGTCTGGCGGCGGCCGTCGATCTCGATCTCGACCGGCATGGGGAAGACGCCTCCGTCGCCCGTGATCCATTCCAGCACCAGATCGCCGCCGTCGCGGGTCTGTTTCAGGTCCGGCAGGGCGGCGTTGTAGAGGTAGCCGCGGAAGAACCAGGTGAGGTCGCGGCCCGTCTCCTCGTTGACGATGGTCAGCAGCTCGTCGGTCGATCCGTAGCGGGGCTGGAACCGGCCCGGGCGCGGCTCGGCCGTGCCGTAGACCATGCGGGTGACGGAGCGGAAGAAGGCCTCGTCTCCGATCAGCATCCGCAGCGAATGGGCGATCAGCGAGCCCTTGTTGTAGATGTCGAGGCCGGGGCCGGCCTCGCCCTTGTAGACCTCGTCCTCGGACTTGTCCGCGCCCGAGACGACCGGGAATTTGTTGATCAGGGCGCGGCGCTGTTCCTGCAGATAGACCTGCATGAACCGCTCGCCGTTCAGCCAGCGGGCGAACAGCGGCTGCATATAGGTGCCGAAACCCTCGTGCAGCCACATTTCGTCGGCGTTGCGGTTGGTCAGCTGGTTGCCGAACCACTCGTGGCTGAGCTCGTGGTGCAGCAGCCAGTCGAAACCGCGGCCGTCGAGCTTGTACTCGTTGCCGTAGGCGTTGATCGTCTGGTGCTCCATGCCCAGGTGCGGCGTCTCGACCACGCCCATCTTCTCGTCGCCGAAGGGATAGGGGCCGACGGTCGCCTCGTAGAAATCCATCATCGGCGCGAACTGGGCGAACAGGGCCTCGACCTTGGCCGGATCGTCCGACCGCAGATGCCAGTAGGACATGGGCACGGTGTTGCCGAAACGGCTGCGGTACTCCGCCTTCCGTTCGATATACGGCCCGACGTTCAGGGCGATGGCGTAGGTGTTGGGGTTGGCGGCGGACCAGTTCCAGGTCGTCCAGCCGTCGCCATGATCGACGGCGCCGAGGAATCGGCCGTTCGAGGGGGCGGACAAGTTCGAGGGTACAGTAATGTGCAGATCCACCCGCTTCGGCTCGGCCAGGGGACTGTCGACGCAGGGCCAGAACAGGTCGCAGCCCTCGGGCTGGACGGCGGTGGCGATCCAGGGCGTTCCGTCGGCGGTGTTGGCCCAGACGAAGCCGCCGTCCCACGGGGCTTCCGGCGCCACGCGCGGTTGCCCGGCGTAGGCGATGCGCACCGACACCTTCTCTCCGGCGGCCAAGGGGCGGGGCAGGGGGATGGTCATCCGGCCTTCGGGATTGGTCCAGCCGGCGACCTCGCGTCCGTCGACCTGCACGGAAGAAACGGTAAGCAGGGTGTCCAGCTCGACCACGACGGCAGCCAGCGGGGCGGTGGCGGTGAAATCGAGCACGGCGACGGCGTCTATGGCCTTGTCATCGGGGATGACCTTGATCGACAGGTCCGCCTTGTCGAACTGCATGGCCAGCTGTTCGGGCGTACGGGGCTGATCGGTGCCGAGGGTGAAGGCGGTCGATTCGCGGGTCGGCGTGACGACGGCGACAGGCTCGATCGAGGGCGGGGTTACGGTCGTCGGCGTCGTGGCGCAGGCCGCGAGAGCAAGCAGGGAAACGCCGGTCAGCGCGGCGCGGCAGGCGGTGGCGAACACGAACAACTCCCCGACAAGGACGGCGCCAACCTGTGACAGGCCCGCTGTCCGCGCAAGCCTTACAGACCGCGCGCCCTGACCTGCGCCTTCGTCGCCCGCCGGGCCCAGGCCTTGTCGATCTGCTCGCGCAGCCGGTCGTCGTCGGCGGCCTCGTAGCGCACCAGCACGGCGGGCCAGCCCTCATAGTGCGGGGTCTGGAAATAGGTCTGCGGCTCGGTCTCCATCAGGAAGTCGACCGTCCCGGTGTCCAGCGCCAGGGCCAGACAGTCCGGCTCGCGCCCCTCGTTGACGATCCAGTGGCCGCGCACGCGGATGCAGCGGCCGTCGAACAGGGTCGAGTCCTCGGCGCCCGGCTGGGTCAGGGCGTAGGCGAACATCTCGTCGCGGGTCATGGGCCGATAGTGGGTCGGTCGCGCCAAAAGAAAAAGGCCGGTGTTTCCACCGGCCTCTTCAAATCTTCAGCGGCGTCGCCCGATCAGGCGGCGGTGGCTTGCTCGGCCAGCTTGGCCTTCACCTGGCGCTTGATGCGCTGGGCGGCGGTCGACAGCTGCTCGTCCTTGGCCTTGACGATGAACGGGTCGAGTGGTCTTGACGTTCGAGTGGCTCACGCTGTGGCCGACCATGGGGCCGATACCGGTGAGTTCGCAGCGACGCGACATCTGACTATCCTTGACGGAGCGGTCCACGAAAACGGCGCGGACGCATGAAACAAAGGCGCGCAGGGATCGGGTCCCCGCGCGAGAGGGGGCCGTATAGTGGAAGTCACCGCGCCGCGTCAAGGCTTGTAGCGGTCTTCAACGCGTTCAGCCGCCGTTCAATTCCGGCCATATATCGCTTCTATCCATTGCAGCGAAGCTCCGCTGCCGAGGTCTGTACGATGAAGATGTCCGTCCTGCTCCGCACCGCCCCCGTCCTGATCGGCGCCCTGCTGATGGCCAGCGCCCTCATGGCTGGCCCCGCCGCGCCCGTTCAGTCGGCCACTCCGCCTGTCCTGCCGGGCTACTGGCAGTACACCACCAGCGCAGTGGGCCAGCGCGACACCGAGACGAAATGCGTGCGGCCCAGCGAGATCAACCGCTTCTTCGGCGGCCTGTCGACGCGTCACTATCGCTGCACCTATCCGACGCGCGAGGTCGGCAACGGCAACGCCCGGTTCGAGGGCAACTGCGTCTCGCGCAGCGGTCGTCAGGTGCGCGTGCGCCTGAACGGCACCTACCAGCCCGAGCAGTTCAGCTTCAACGGCGGGGCCTCGATCAAGGCCGCCGGCATCTGGAGCCCCTACATCCCGGCGACGATCACGGCCCGACGCCTGGCGGCGCAGTGCCCGGCGAACGCGGAGTATTTCTGAGGCCGGGGCTGCAAGCGGCTAGTTTGCCATCGTCTCCGCGCGGCACTGCCGCAGGTCGTCCAGGGTGAGCGCCATCCGCTCCACCTCGATCCTTTCGCGTCGCTGACCGTCAAACAGCGTGATGTGGGTCGTCGTGGCGAGATGATCGAGGAAGGTGTCGGCGAGGATGAATGCATGTCCCTGCAGGCCGTCGACCTCCAGGCCCGCGGATCTCAGATTTCGATAGGTCACACCGGAGAGATCGATCTCCATGCCGGGATAGCTTTGATCCGGTACTGTCGACCAGTCGTCCTTCAGCATACCCAGCAGGACGCCGCCCCGCCGCTGGGCGACCAGAACGACCAGTCTTTGTCCCTGCTGATCGTAATGGGAGGTCGCGCAGGAACCGCCCTCCACCACGACGCCCCAGCTTCCCGCGCGCCGGTATGTCTGTGCGGAGGCCGCGCCGGAGACGATGCACCAGAGAAACATGGCTGCGGCGCACGCGTAGAAGCGCATCGGTCAGGTTCCCTCGTCCGGAGTGGACCGTGATCGCGGGGTTCCGCGGGGTCAATCAGGCGAAGTCCGGGTTCCGGAGCCGCTGGAAAGCGCAAAGCAAAAGGCCCGGGATCGCTCCCGGGCCTTTCGTTGTTTCGGCGATGCGCGTCGAAATCAGGGCGGCGATGACGGCCTTCTTGGCGCTCAGCGACTTGGCCAGCAGCTGGACGGCGGCGTCCTTGTCGATGCGGTTGGCGGCGGCGACTTCGCGAGCCATCCGGTCCAGGGCCGATTCATAGAGCTGACGCTCCGAATAGGACTGTTCCGGCTGGCTGTCGGCGCGGTGCAGGTCGCGGACCACTTCGGCGATCGAGATCAGGTCGCCCGAGTTGATCTTGGCTTCGTATTCCTGGGCGCGGCGCGACCACATGGTGCGCTTGACGCGGGCGCGGCCCTTGAGGGTCGTCAGCGCCTTGGTCACGACGTCGTCGGCGGCCAGCGAACGCAGGCCGGCGGTCTTCGCCTTCTTGGTCGGGACGCGCAGGGTCATCTTCTCGTGGTCGAAGGTCACGACGTAGACCTCCAGCGACATGCCCGCGACTTCCTGGGTCTCGACCGCCGCCACCTTGCCGACGCCGTGCGCCGGATAGACGACCGCGTCGCCAACCTTGAATTCCAGACCAGTCTTGTTCGTCATGCCGCCCGAGGACATCATCTTCGATCCCAACATCTTCGCCGTGGCGACGGGGATCGAGGAGCACGACAACTACGCCGTGCGGCAGGTTCACCCGCGCGAAGGATTCCACCNAGCGACATGCCCGCGACTTCCTGGGTCTCGACCGCCGCCACCTTGCCGACGCCGTGCGCCGGATAGACGACCGCGTCGCCAACCTTGAATTCCAGACCAGTCTTGTTCGTCATGTCATTCCTTTCCCGGCGCAGGGAGGATGAGACGTTACGCAATGACGGCTGCGCTCTTCGGCGACGGTTAACCGTCGGCGGCGCAGTTTACTCAGTCGTCAGGAACGGAAACGGATCACCAAACCTCTGGCCGACCCCGCCTTCGTGGGCGGAGTTCTGTCGCAAACGCGGGCGGCGCGAGAAAATCGCTTACCGCCCGACCCAATNAACGGATCACCAAACCTCTGGCCGACCCCGCCTTCGTGGGCGGAGTTCTGTCGCAAACGCGGGCGGCGCGAGAAAATCGCTTACCGCCCGACCCAATGACAGGAACCTATCACAAAATTGCAGAAATTCAAAACGTCCACAGCGCTGGCGTGACTGTACGGGCAAATCCCACCGGCTTGATCTCGCTCGGGAGGCGTCTGTGTGCCGTCAGGAGCCTTTTCCGGGCTTTTCGGAGAAGTATTTCTCGAACTTGCCGGTTTCGCGCTCGAACTGTTCCGCGTCGGCCGGGGGGGTGCCCTTGACCGTGATATTGGGCCAGACCTTGGCGTATTCGGCGTTGACGATCAGCCATTTGCCGTCCGGCTCGTCCTCGGTGTCGGGCACAATGGCGTCGACGGGGCATTCCGGCTCGCACACGCCGCAGTCGATGCATTCGTCCGGGGCGATGACGAGGAAGTTTTCGCCCTCGTAGAAGCAGTCGACCGGGCACACCTCGACGCAGTCCATGAACTTACATTTCACGCAGGCGTCGGTGACGATGTAGGTCATTGAATGAAGAGGCGATCACGAGGGGTGGGTCGGGCTGCGCAGATGACCTTCGTGGCCCCGGCTGTCAACTCGGTGACCGACATGTCCCTGTATTCGGGCCTTGCCGCGGCCTTTTGAAGCCCTATCTGTATCTAATGCGATTACAGATCGCCCCCTATTCAGAGGACTCCACCCATGCATTCCGTTTCCCGCACCGTCATCGCCGCGGCCGCCTCGATCAGCCTTCTGGCCGGCGGCGCGGTGGTCGCCCAGTCCGTTCTGACGCAGAAGCCCGCCGAGGTTCAGGCCGGCGCCTACAAGCTGGATCCTTCCCACGGGAAGATCACCTGGTCGGTCGATCACATGGGCTTCTCGACCTATGTCGGTCAGTTTGTGAACGCCCAGGCCGAGCTGACCCTCGACCCCGCCAACCCTTCGGCGTCGCGTCTGACCGCGACCATTCCGCTGACCGAGGTCGATTCCAACAATGACGGTCTCGACGCCCACCTGCAGACGGCGGACTTCTTCGACACCGCCAACCATCCGGTCGCCACCTTTGTCTCGCGCTCGGTCACGGTCGATGCGGAAGATCCTTCGGAAGCGACCGTCGTCGGCGACCTGACCCTGCGCGGCGTCACCCGGCCGGTGACCATGGAGGTGGACTTCAACCAGGCCGGCGTCTCGATGGGCGCCTACAAGGCCGGCTTCGACGGCGAGGCGACGATCAAACGTTCGGACTTCGGCATCAGCTACGGCCTGCCGGTGCTGGGCGACGAGGTGACCCTGCACATCGAGGGCGAGTTCATCCGCCAGTAGGCGGCTCGCGCTCCACGATGGAATACAGGGCGCGGGCCTCCTCGGGCGGTCCGCGCCTTTCGCCCGTCTGGAGGACCTGAAGATCGATCAGGCGGCCGCCGAGGGCGAAGACCAGGCCGTCGCCGACGTGAACGGTGCGGCTGGCCTTGTCGAGCCGGGTCTGGAGGCCGTTGTGGGTCAGACGCACCGCACCTCGCTCGACCATGGCGGCGGCCAGCGACCGCGTTTTGGCGAAGCGGGCGCGCCACAGCCAGACATCGATACGGCAGGCCGTCTCGCTCATGCGGTTCCGGAAGAGGGCGAGCGGGCGCGGCGCGGACGGCGGCGTTTGGCGCGGGCCGCCGGGAGCACCGGTGCGGTGAGCGCCCGCAAGACGGCGAACGGGGAATCCTTCACCAACTGCGGGGCCTGTCCCGGCCGGTCAGGTCGCCGCGCGCGGGTCGTCTTCAAGGCTGCGATCAAGGCATTGGCCTCGTCGATGGTTACGCCGAGGTCCCGCAGGTCGTCCGCCGAAAGCGCGCCCTTTCCGATCGCGCGCCGTTCGGCCATCGCCTCCAGCAGTTCGACCGGGGCGACGTACCGGCCGACCGCGCGCAGACCGAAGGCCGACAGGCTCCGCGGCGACGGGGCGGGGGACGGCAGCAAGGTCACGCCCTCGCCGCGCGCCCGGAACGCCCACCCGCCGGTGAACGCCTGCGCCACCTCGCGGGGACGGGTCTTCAACAGGGCCGGCAGCCAGACAGAATGCGCCCCCATGCGCACGCCGAAGGTCCGCAGGGTGCGGCGCTCGACCTGGCTGAGCGCGGCCAGATCGCGCTCCACCTCGCGCCGATCGATGATCCCGCCGGCCTCGAGCAGACGGAACGCCAGCCCGCGGGGCAGGCCCTTCAATGCGCCGCTCTCGATCGCCGTCTTGAGCCGCTTCAGGGGTTTCAGCGCCCGGCCGGCCTCGGCCGCCAGCCAGGCCTCCAGCCGCCGCTGCGCCCGTTCGCGCGCCGCCACGGAGCCCAGCTCCCCCAGCAGGTGGACCCGCGGAGCGAACCAGTCACCGCCGGGGAGGACCTGACCCGCCTTGACCCCGCGCCACAGCACCGCCCCGTCCGGCGTGACGCCGAAGGCCTCGTCGGAGTCCGCCGCCAGCCGGCCCAGCCGGCGCGCGATCTCCGGCGTCACCGCCTGACGCGCCGCGTGACGCAGGGCGCGGTCCTCAAGGGCGGAGGAGCCCTTGTCGATCTGGAAATCGACGCCGGTCAGGCGGCCGACCGCATGGCCCTCGACGATCACCGCGCCTTCGTCATCGACGTCGGCGACCGCGTCCTCGCGCACGTTCAGGGCTCGCATCAGGGCCGTGGTGCGCCGGTCGACGAAGCGGGCGGTCAGTCGCTCATGCAGCACGTCGCTGAGCCGTTCCTCCAGCGCCTTGGTCCGGTCGCGCCACCCCTGCGCCTGGTCCAGCCAGTCGGGGCGATTGGCGATATAGCTGAGGGTGCGCACGCCGCTGAGCCGTGCCGAGAGCTGGTCGATCTGGCCGTCGTCGCGGTCCAGTTCGGCGAAGCGGGGGGCGATCCACTCCTGAGTCAGGCGGCCGCGCTTGCCGGTCAGGGCCTGAAAGATGTCCTTCGCCAGCCGGCCGTGCTCGTCCAGCGTGGTCTTCTGGAAGTCGGGCAGCTGGCACGCCTCCCACAGCCGCATGATGGCCCCGCGAGAGCGGCCGATGCGGGCCACCTCCTCGTCCTTGATCAGGCGGCGCAGCAGGGTTTCGTCCAGCGCCGGCTGGGTCAGGCTGAGGCCCGCGCGGCCGGGTGTCACGACCAGTGAGCGCAGCAGGTCGGGCAGGGTGTCGAAATCCAGCCGGGCGTTGCGCCACTCGGCCGCCTCGACCGGATCGAAGCGATGCTCGACCACCTGTTCCACCAGATCGGGGTCGAGTTCGAGCGACTCGCCCGTGACGCCGAAGGTGCCGTCGCGCAGGTGCCGCCCGGCCCGGCCGGCGATCTGGCCGATCTCATGCGCGTGCAGCCAGCGGGTGCGACGGCCGTCGAATTTGCGCAGGCCGGCAAAGGCGACGTGGTCGACCTCCATGTTCAGACCCATGCCGATGGCGTCGGTGGCGACCAGAAAGTCGACCTCGCCGGACTGGAACAGCTCAACCTGGGCGTTGCGGGTGCGGGGGCTCAGGGAGCCCATGACCACCGCCGCGCCGCCGCGCTGGCGCCGGATCAGTTCGGCGATGGCGTAGACCTGCTCGGTGCTGAAGGCGACGATGGCGCTGCGGGCGGGCAGGCGGGTCAGTTTCTTCGAGCCCGCGTAGGACAGGGTCGACAGCCGTTCGCGCTGGACGATCTCGACATCGGGGACCAGCGCCCGGATCAGCGGGGCCATGGTCCCGGCGCCGAGGAACATGGTCTCGAACCGCCCGCGGGCGTGCAGCAGCCGCTGGGTGAAGACGTGACCGCGCTCGGGGTCGGCGACCAGCTGGATCTCGTCGACGGCGAGGAATTCGACGGTCCGCTCCATCGGCATGGCCTCGACCGTGCAGACGAAATAGTGGGCGCGCGGCGGGACGATCTTCTCCTCACCGGTGACCAAGGCGACGGCGGCCGCGCCCCGGCGTTTGACGATGCGGTCATAGATCTCGCGCGCCAGCAGCCGCAGCGGCAGGCCGATCATGCCCGAGGCGTGACCCAGCATCCGCTCGACCGCCAGATGGGTCTTCCCGGTATTCGTGGGCCCCAGAACCGCGACGACGCGCGAGGGGGCCTGTCCGGCGCCGCGATCACTCATGATGCTGAAAAGGTGGCGTGTCCCGTCCGGTTCCTCAAGCGGCGCCGTGACGGCTGGCCGACTTGTAAACAGCCACGGTTCGCACGGCGGAACAGGGGCGAAACGAATCAGGACCGAATCACCGACACGGCCCGATTCGGGGTTTGTTCCCTACAAGATATTGTATCTTAACGCGTCTTAATCACAAGGCGAAACGCGGTTCTCGCACAGCGGGACGGCTGGATCCGGCGTCATGGCGGGAGAAAACGTATCGGCCCGCTTCCCCGACGCCGCACCAGACGCTAGGTCAGCGCTGCGTGGCCCCGTAGCTCAGCCGGATAGAGCAAGGCTTTCCTAAAGCAGAGGTCGGGGGTTCGAGTCCCTCCGGGGTCGCCACTTCCTCTCGTTTCCTCAGGATCGCGAGCTGACGCCGCGTTGTCCGTCCACAGATTCCTGGGGCGGAACGAAATGGTTTCCCCGTTTACCGGATCACGCAGGAGTTGGGGGCGTTCGCACACCCTATGCTAGAAGCAAGTATATTTTTCTAGCTCATAGCGTAGTTCATATTGGCGTTTCTCCATCAAAACAGAGAAATCGCTATGCCAACCAGCGCGGATGTGAGGTGTTGTGACGTAAGTTTTTCTATATTTGATAGATGAACAAGTAACTGCTCTTCATTTTTGCCGTTATGGCAAATCTACTGGAATGGTGGGTAAAAACCCCTAGACGCTATATTGGCCATGTGTACAGCAACGTACACATAAATGCTTTCCGACAGCTAAGCTGAAATGGCCATTTTACCGTATCATTACTACATTAATTACGTTAATTAACTAGGACGGTAAGTCCCGGATTAAGCTATCAGCGTTCATTCAGGCATGACTGGGATGTTTCAATCGGGGCTGTCGGGACATGCATGCGGGAAGAGGCGAGGGTGGCTACGGGTATCTGGGGGACCAGACAGAGGCGGGGCACGGTCCACAGCGACGGGCTTTCGGCGCGCCATACGAGAGCGTTACGTTTTCGACGGCGACCCGTTCACGCTGTGAACTGACGGTTACACTGGCCTCGCAGCCGGTGTTCGACCTGGCCTCCTCGACTCCAATCAGCCAGCGCCTCAAGCGGACCATCCGTCGCTGCGGCGAGCGCTCGATCTTCGAACGCAAGACGCTGGAGCTGGATGATCTGCGGCAGATCGACATCCTGACCATCGAGCACGGCATGCGTCTGTTGCGGCTGGGGCCGGGCGATACGGCGATCGTGCCCGCCTTCTGGCGCACCCTGTCAGGCGGACGCGGTCCCTATGCACTGCAGTGCGCGGCGGTGCAGCACAGCTCGGAACCGGGCAGTCTGCTGATCGAGGTTTTCGGCGGCCTCGAGCACACGGCCGTCGATGTGATCGACGAGACCCTGGCGCATTTCCAGACCCACACCCGCGGCGTCGTGCTGCACATCGCGCCGGATATCGATACGGCGCGACGTCTGGCGGGGGTGAAGGCGCACTGCCTCGCCATCGACTTCGCCGGTGTGGCTCACGAGGGGGCCCGCGACTGGATCAGCGCCGCTGAGCTGGTCAGGGCGGCGCGGCAGATCTGCAGTCAGCTGCTGCTGGTCAATCTGCGCCCTGACCGGGCGCTTGCGGCGCAGGCCGCCGGAGCGACCCACGCGGTCTTCTCGACGCTGGAGCCGCGGTCGCTGTAGCGGCGGCTATTTCCGCCGCCGTGTCAGGATCATGCGCAGGCTCATGCCGAGTATGACGACCGGCACGAGGACGAGCAGCCACGACAGTATCTGCATGAGGGTCATGGACGCGCCCCTCCTTGAGGCGCGGGCACAGGGCGCGTCGGCCGGTCCGAAGTCAAATGGCCGCTAGCGCCACTTCGACCCTTCGCCGTGTCCGCCGATGCTTTCGAACTCGGGCGGGGCCGCCTTGTGGATGTATTGCTCGGACACCAGCCAGCCCTTGAGAGGGCGCAGCACGCCGAGGCAGCCCAGCACCAGCAAGGGCATGGTCACCACCAGATGCACCCAGATCGGCGGGTGAACGCCGAACTCGAACCACATGAACAGGGCCATGCCGAGCAGTCCGACCAGGCTCATGCCGAAGAAGGCCGGGCCGTCGGCGGGCTCGGCGAAGCTGTAGTCCAGCCCGCAGGCCGGGCAGGCCTCGCGGATGGTCAGGAAGCCGGTCAGCAAAGGTCCCTTGCCGCATCGTGGACAGCGGCAGCGCAGGCCGGTCGAAAGAGTGCTGAGGCGGGGATAGGCGGGGTCGGTCACGGTCGTCGTCCTGACAGGAAGCCGGACTGCATGTCGGCTCCCTGGGGCGCCTCCGCAACCGGTCCAGTTGTCGCGGGGAACACCCGGCAGCCGCCGTCGTTCCTCGCCCATGACCGAAACCCTGGGATCCGCGGTGCCGGCCGACATCGAGGCCCTAGTCGATGCGGTGCTGAAGGCCGCGTGCGACCATGACATCACCCTGTCCACGGCCGAGAGCTGCACCGGCGGACTGATCGCCTCGATGCTGACGGACGTCGAGGGCCGCTCCCACGCTTTCGAGCGCGGCTATGTCGTCTACACGGACAACGCCAAGGCCGAGGAGCTGGGCGTGCCGCGCCGACTGATCGAGCAGAACGGAGCAGTTTCCGAGCCGGTCGCGCGGGCGATGGCCGAAGGCGCCCTGAGGGATTCCCGCGCCGGGGTGGCGGTTTCGGTAACCGGCTTCGCAGGCCCGGCCGGACCCGACGACGAACCGGGGCTGGTGCATTTCGCCCTGGCTGCGACGGGCGCCCCGACGGTGCATGAGGAGCACCATTTCGGCAATCACGGCCGCGGCCCCGTGCGGCTGGAGTGTTTGCGGGTCGCCCTGCGCATGATGCGGGCCGCCCTGCCGGGGTAAGCGGAACGGTCACCAACCGTTAACCGCGTTGAAAGGCCGGTCGCGCGAGGGTGCGCGCGTATGTCCGGGGCAACCGTCAGCAAGCGCGTTCTCAGAACCACCGTGGCCGCAGCCGCGGCGGGCGCGGTCGCCTTTGCGCCCATGGCCCCTCTGGCCCAGGAAGCCGGCGCGCCCGTCGATCCGATCTCCATCCGCATCGGGGCCAACGCCGAGTTCACCCGGCTGGAGTTCGCCGGCGTCATCGGCGCGCGTTCACGGGTCCGGCGCGAGGGCCGCGACGTCATCGTCCGCATCGGCTCGACCGCGGCGCCTGACGTCTCTCGCCTAAAGGTCGATCCGCCCAAGGGGGTGGAGAGGGTCGAGACCCGCGCCGTCCAGGGCGCCACCGAACTGGTCATGACCCTGGCCGAGGGCGCCGACGCCCGCAGTGGTTCGGCCGACGGCGCGGTCTATGTGAATCTGTTCGCCTCGGCGCCCGACGCGCCGGCTCCCGAAGTGGTCGTGGCGTCCTATGTGCCCGTGACCACCCGGGCCACCCCGGCCAAGGTCTCGATGACCTTCCAGTGGGACAAGCCGGTCGGCGCCGCCGTCTTCCGGCGCGGCGCGGCGGTATGGGTGGTGTTCGACACGCCCGGCCGGCTCGACATGGCCGCCGCCCGGGAACTGGGTCCGGCTTCCAACGCCCACTGGACCGCGGCCGCCGACCATGTCGCCGTTCGCATCGCCGCGCCGGAAGGGCTGGCTGTCTCCGCGGTCGCCCAAGGCTCGAACTGGACCGTCGTCATCGGCGGCCAGCCCGTCGCTGTCGCGGGCGTGCCGGTCGAGCGCGACGACAGCGGCGAGGCCGTACTGGTCGCCCGCATGGCCGGCGCCACCAAGGCGATCTGGCTGACTGATCCGCTGGCCGGCGACCGGTTCGCCGCCGTCACAGCGCTGGCGCCCGGCAAGGGGTTCGCCGCCCGCCGACGGACGGTCGATCTGGCCCTGCTGCCGACGGCGCAGGGACTTGCCGTCGAAGCCGCCTCCGAGGACCTCGGCATTCTGGCCGAGACGGACCGCGTCACCTTCAGCCGCCCCAATGGCCTGATCCTGTCGCCGCCCTCGGCTGCGCTGGAGGCCGCCGCCGATGAGAACGGGGCGCCGAAGAAGGCGAAATTCCCTGGCCTGATCCTGACTGAATGGGCCGATGCCGGCCACGCCGGCTTCTCCGCCCGCTATCGCCAGCTGCAGGACGCCGCCGCCGAGGAGGCCATGGCCGCCGGCGACGATCCGCGCGCATCGGCCGAGGCGCGTTTCGCCCTGGCCCGCTTCCTCGTCGGCTCGGGCCTCGGCTACGAAGCTGTGGGCGTGCTCAACAACATCGTCGCCAGGGCGCCGAACATGGCCGGCGAGCCCGAGCTGCGCGGCCTGCGCGGCGCCGCCCGCGCCTCCATCGGCCGGATGGAAGAGGCCGAGGGCGATTTCGCCGCTTCCGCCGTGGCCGGTGATCCGGCGTCCGCCATGTGGCGCGGCTATATCGCCGCCAACCAAGGCGACTGGGCCGCCGCCCGGCAGGCCTTCGCGGCCGGCGCCGTCGCCGCCGACGCGTTCGCCCCCGCATGGCGCGCCCGCTTCGGCGCTGCCCATGCGCTGGCGGCGCTGGAAACAGGCGACCTGCCCGCCGCGCGCGCCCTGCTGGCCTACAGCTTCAGTCAGGGCGCGCCCGCCCCCGACCAGCTGACCGCCCATCTGGTGCAGGCCAAACTGTTTGAGCTCGATGGTCAGTCCGACCGCGCGCTGGCGGTCTACGCCGCCGTCAGCCGGGCCCCGCTCGACGCCGTCTCGGTGCCGGCCAAGCTGGGCGTGGTCCGCCTGTCGCTTGCCAAGGGCAAGATGAAGCCGGGCGACGCCGCCAATGAACTGGAGGCCCTGCGCTGGCGCTGGCGCGGCGACGCCACCGAACTGGCCGTCATCCGGCAGCTGGGCCAGCTCTATCTGTCGCAGGGCCTGTACCGCGAGGCCCTGACGGCCCTGAAGGGCGCCGGACCCGGCCTGAACCGGCTGAAAGGCGCCGCCGACATCCAGGCCGATCTGGGCGAAGCCTTCCGCATGCTGTTCCTCGAAGGCGGCGCCGACGGCCTCCAGCCTGTTCAGGCGCTGGGCCTGTTCTACGATTTCCGCGACCTGACCCCAATCGGCGCCGACGGCGACGAGATGGTGCGCCGGCTGGCCCGGCGGCTGGTCGAGGTCGACCTGCTGGATCAGGCGGCCGAACTGCTGAAATACCAGGTCGAGAACCGTCTGGAAGGCGTGGCCAAGGCCCAGGTCGCGACCGATCTGGCCACCGTCTATCTGATGGACCGCCAGCCCGAGCCGGCGCTGCAGGCGATCTGGGGCTCGCGCTCCACGATCCTGCCGAACGCCCTGAACGCCGAGCGGCGGGCGCTGGAAGCCCGGGCCCTGACCCAGCTGGGCCGCTATGACCACGCGCTCGAGATTCTGGGCGACGACGCCTCGCCCGAGGCGCGCGAGGTTCGCGCCGAGATCTTCTGGAAGCAGCAGAAATGGCTGCAGGCGGCTGCGATCTATGAGGCGCGACTGGGCCAGCGCCACGCCGATCCGGCGCCCCTGACCGCCGAGGAAGAGGCGCGGCTGATCCGCGCCGGCGTGGGCTATTCGCTGGGCCATGACACCGCCGGGCTGAGCCGGCTGTCGCGCAACTACCGGCCGTTTATCGCCGGTGCGCGGGCGAAGACGGCCCTGTCGATCGCGCTGGATGACGACGGCGTCGCGCCGGGCGATTTCGCCGGCCTGGCCGCCTCGGCCGACACCTTTGCAGGCTGGGTCACGGCCATGAAGGACGAACTGAAAACGAAAACGGGCGGGAACCGCGCTGCGGCCCCCGCCCGTCCTCAAGCTGCCGCAGCGCCTCCTGCGAGGCCGGCTGCGTAGACCTTTCGGTCTTACTTGTTCACCGCATCCTTGAGCGGCTTCGAAACGCGGAAGCGCACGGCCTTCGAGGCGGCGATCTTGATGGTCGCGCCGGTGGCCGGGTTGCGGCCTTCACGGGCGGCGCGGGCGGCCGTGTCGAACACGCCCAGGTTGGAGATGCGCACGTCGCCGCCGCCGGTCAGCGACTTGTGAATGTTGGCGACGGAGGCGATGAGTTCTGCTTGGGTGGTCATGTGGGTCGTTTCCCGATGAAAGCTCGCCCCGATTCAGGGGCGATGACGGACGGATTGACGCCGCTTTTTGCCAGCTTGGCAAGCGACTTCGCCGCTGTAACCCCCACGGGGTGGGGATTTATCCGGTGCCGGACGCTCGCTGGAAGCTCTCGACCAGGCTTCCGGCGACCAGTCTCCAGCCGTCCACGAGCACGAAAAAGATCAGCTTGAACGGGAGTGAAATCACTACCGGAGGGAGCATCATCATACCCATGGACATGAGCACGCTGGCGACCACCAGATCGATCACAAGGAACGGAACGAAAAGGAGAAATCCGATTTCGAAGGCCTTCTTCAGAAGGCCGGAGTGACCACTCTCAAGGGCAGGTCGGCGGCCGCCGTCGGGGCCTCCAATTGGGACAGCCGGACGAACAGCGCGAGGTCGTCCCGGTCCACCTGCGCCAGCATGAAAGTCTTCACAGGTTCCGACGCCGCATCGAAGGCCTGGGGCAGCTCCATCTGCTGATCCAGCAGGGGTCGGATGCCCGAATCATAGGCGTCCTGCCATGTCGGGGCCATGACGATGGCGCTGAGGAACAGGGCCAGGGACACCAGAACCGCGTTCGGAGGCGACTGCTGCATGCCCAGCGCGGTCCGCAGGAGGGACAGGACCACGACGATTCGCACGAAGCTGGTGGTCATGATGACGATCGACGGCGCCAGCGACAGGACGGTCATCAGACCGACCAGCTGCACGACCCGTTCGGTCAGGCCGGAACCTGTGCCCAGATCGACGTTGATGGCCGCGCCGGGTCCGCCCGCCGCGGCGATGTCCTGCGCCAGGGCGCCCAGCGGCCACAGCAGGCAGGCGAGGGTGGTGATCAGCGACAGGATCGCCGCGCGCTTCAGCTCGGCGCGGTCGGGCATGACGAAGACGCCCTTGAGGCTCACTGGGCGGCTCCTGCCGGCGCAACGGCCCCGCGCGGCTCGATCAGTTCCCGGCCCTCGCCGAGGATCAGCAGGCGCTCCTCGCCGTCGATGGACACGATCACCAGGCGGCGGGCGGGGTCCAGCATCAGGGTCTCGACGACCTTCATCCGCTTCTCGCCGCGCTCCGCGCTGAGGCGGGCCAGCAGCGACGGCGCATACCGGCGCGCGGCCCATGCGGCCAGGCCGATGATGCCCAGGGTGAAGGCGAGCGCGAACAGGGCCCGCAGCAGGTCGAGGAGGTTCATGCCCCAGATTTCGGCGATCATGGTTAACGCCGTGTTGAGATAACGTCCCGTTAACCATGCACGCGGCAGATACTGCCTGGCTCGATGGGCGATCCGCGCCCGAAGGGGGACGCCCGCGTGGGTATCACCGACCTGCCGCTGCTCGGCCAGATCAAGGGCCGCCTGTCCTGGCTGGACGAACGTCAGCGCGTCATCGCCCAGAATGTCGCCAATTCGGATACGCCCGGCTACGTCGGCCGCGACCTGAACCAGCCGACCGATTTCGCCGCGGCGATGCGCGAGGGCGGCGGCGGGGTCCGCATGATCCGCACCAGCGCCATGCATATCGCCCCGACCGGTCAGGTCGCCCGCTTCGAGACGAAGGCCGCGCCTGATTCGGAGACCACGCTCGACGGCAACTCCGTCGTGGTCGAGGAGCAGATGCTCAAGATGGCCGAGAGCCGCATGGCCTACGATGCGGCCATCGGCTTTTACCAGAAGTCCATGCAGATGCTGCGCATGGCCGCCCGCGCGCCCGGCCGATGAGGAACTGACCGATGACTGACCCCATCCCCCCGCGCAACAGCGCGATGGCCGTCGCCGCCAGCGCCCTGAAGGCGCAGCAGTCGCGTATGCGGATCATCGCCGAGAACATCGCCAACGCCCAGTCCACGGCCCAGGTCGCAGGCGGCGAGCCCTACCGCCGTCAGGTCCCCGTCTTCCAGGCGCGCGAGATCGACGGCGCGACCGGGGTGACGCTGGCCGAGGTGCGGCCCGACATGGGGGACTTCCGCAGCGAATACGATCCGGGTCACCCGGCCGCCAACGCCGAGGGGTATGTCCTGCGTCCCAACGTCGACACCCTGGTCGAGGCCATGGACATGCGCGAGGCGCAGCGCGCCTACGAGGCCAATCTGAACATCATCGAGACCGCGCGCTCGATGGACATGCGCACCCTCGACCTGCTGAAGAAATAGGGCCTGAGCGATGAACCCCTTGATGGCGGCCAAGGCCTATGCGGCGATCCAGGACGGCGCCTCGCCCGTCGGGGGCGCGGCGGGCGCCGGACAGTCCGGCTTCGCCGACATGCTGACCAGCGTCATGGGCGACATGACCCAGAGCTCGCGTGCGGCCGAGACCCAGATGGCGTCGGCGGTGCAGGGGCAGGGCAGCCTGATCGACGTGGTCACCGCCGTGTCCTCAGCCGAAGCCTCGCTGGAAACCGTCATGGCTGTCCGCGACCAGGTGATCCAGGCCTATCAGGAGATCATGCGGATGCCGATCTGACGCCTGTCAGACCTGAGGCGCCAAGCTTACAGTGATTTCATCCGCGCCGACGCATCCGCTCATCGATTTGGAGGCCTCTCACGAGAGCAATCCATCGGAGACCGCATGATCCGCCCTAACCTCGCCGCTTCGGCCGCCGCCCTGCTGGCCGCATGCCTGCCGTTCGCAGCCGCCGCCCAGAACGCGCCCCGGCCCACGGTGCTGGTCCACGCTGGCAACCTGTTCGATTCCGAGGCCGGACGCATGGTCGGGCCGCGCGACATCCTGATCCGGGGCGACCGCGTCGCCGAGGTCGCCCCCTCCATCGCCGCGCCCGAGGGCGCCACGGTGCTGAACCTTCGCGGCTGTTCGGTGTTGCCGGGTCTGATCGACGCTCACACCCATCTGCTGCTCGAACAGAAGGACGGCGAGGGCCTGTCCGATGTCGCGGCCCGCGATCAAGCCGTGCAGGGCGATGTCTATCGCGCCCTGTCCGGGGCCCAGCGCGGCCGCCAGTATCTTGAGGCCGGCTTCACGAGTGTCCGCGATCTCGGTAACTCCGGCCAGTTCCTCGACCTCATGCTTGAGCGCGGCGTCAACGACGGCCGCGTGGCCGGGCCGCGCATCTATGGCTCGGGCCCGGGTCTGGCGCCGGCGGGCGGACAGCTTGAGCCCCAGCCCTCGGATCCTCATGACCTCGTCGCCGGCGAGTACCGCATCATCACCGGCGTCGAGGACGCCCGCGCCGCCGTGCGCGCCGCCATCGCCCGCGGCGCCGACGTCATCAAGATGTACGCGGAGGCGACGCCCCAGCGGACCCGCCTCTCCGTCGAGGAGATGGCCGCCATCGTCTCGGAAGCGAAACGCCACAACATCCCGGTCGCCGCCCACGCCACCGGAGACGCCGCGATCCGCGAGGCGGTCGAAGCGGGGGTCACCTCCATCGAGCACGCCTATGAGGTTTCGGACGACACCCTGCGGCTGATGGCCTCGAAGGGCGTCTGGCTGGTGCCGACCGATCCCTCGCTCGAAATGGCGCTGGAGTTCACCCGGTCGTGGTCGAACCCGCCGCCGCGCGAGGACATGGAGCGCCATCTGGCGCGCGCCCATGAGCGGACGCTGCGTGCGCATCGGCTGGGGGTCCGCATTGCCCTCGGCTCTGACCTCTATGCGCCCTATGCGCCTGGTCGCGGCGCCGGCTCGCGCGCGACCATGGACGGCTATGTCAACGCGGGCCTGACGCCGGCCGAGGCCTTGCAGACGGCGACCTGGGAGGCGGGGCGCCTGCTCGGCGACGGCGCCCTGGGCGTGTTGAAGGCGCGGTCGTGGGGTGACCTGGTCGCCGTCCGGGGTGACCCGACGGAGTCGCTCCAGCCCCTGCGCACTCCGCAACTGGTGCTGAAAGGCGGGCGGATCGAGGCGGGTTCGGCGGACGGCTGCGCGAACTGAGCGGGGAACCCGGGCGGCGCTCCGGACGCTCGTCTCCCGAACCTGTCAGGGAGACCCCCATGCTGAAGGACCGCAACTCATCCGCCATCGTCGCCGTCAGCGACCTCGCCCGCGCCCGCCGCTTCTATGAGGATACCCTGGGCCTGACCCGCGCGCAGGGCGGAGAGGAAGACGGCGTTCTCGGCTTCCGCACCGGCGACACCTTCCTGACCGTCTACAAATCGGACTACGCCGGGACCAACAGGGCCAATGCGGTCACCTGGGATATGAAGGGCGACCTGATCGAGACGGTGAACGCCCTGCGCACGAAGGGCGTCGAGTTCGAGAGCTACGGCGACATGGACGGGATGACGTTCAGCGACGGCGTCTATTCCGCCGGCCCCGTAAAACTGGCGTGGTTCAAGGATCCCGACGGCAACATCCTTCACCTGACCGAAGGCATGTAGCCCTCAGCCCTCCAGCGAGACTACGGGCTGCAGTGCGGTCGCCGGTCGGCGCGAGCGGCCTTTAAGCCAGGTACGGATCCGGTTCTGGATCGGCGTGTCGATCGTGACGTGGAACAGCCAGGCGAAGGCGAAGGCCGCGGCCACGCCGCCGGCCCACAGCGCCCACTGCGCCGGAACGGGCAGTGCAAACCGCGCGATGGCGACATTGGCGGCGCCGAACCAGGCGATGCGCACCACCTCGTTGGTGATGAACATCGAGAACGAGACTTGCGCCGCCTTCTCGATCCATCTCGACGGGCGCGGCGTCGGGATGGCGCCCGCAGCCAGAATGATGACCGAGATGCACACCAGCGAGATCAGGGCGTTCTTGTCGAAATACTGCGCGACGGCGAGGCCGAGCGCGGCCGCGAGGCCGGCCCAGCGCGCCAGCTTCGGCGCGATCCAGACCTTCTGGGCGAACCAGGCCAGCGCCATGCCGAGGAAGAACAGCGGCAGGGCCCGGAAGAAGCCGAGGCCCATGGGCATCTGATAGACGGGATAGCCGAACAGGCTCCAGGTCAGCTGGTTGGCCACAAGGTAGCCGCCGACGCCCAGGGCCAGCACGCTCCACGGCCCCAGCCGCACCAGCCCCTTCAGGATCCACGGGAAGGCCAGGTAGCAGCCGATCAGGGCCGAGATCGACCAGCTGGGCGCGTTCCAGCCGTAGCCGCCGGGAATGCCGAACGCCTGCACCAGCCCCATCTGCGCCGGCAGCTGGTTCCAGTCGAACCACTCGGGCGCACGGGGCGCCAGGCCGAGGGCGGCGCTGCCGAGGACGAGGGCGATCAGGCTCAGACCCATCATGATGTGCGCGGGCCAGACCCGCAGGAAGCGCTTGGCGAAGAAGGCGCCCGCCGACATCCGGCCCCCGGCCACCGAGGCGCCGTAGACGCGCATCAGCACATAGCCGCTGTCGATCAGGAAGAAGTTGGTCAGCAGGAACCCGCCCCGCTCGAACACGGGATGCAGACTTTCGGCCAGCGGTACAGGTCCCGCGCCCTGGAAATGGTGCAGGATGATCAGCGCGGCCACAATGAAACGCAGGGCGTCCAGCCACCCGCCCCGAACGATGGGCGTTGTTTCATTTCGGGTCGATATCGCGGTCCAGGCCATCGGAAGGGCCTCCTTCGAGGCGATATCCGCAAGGACCGGGCCGCATTAGGCCTTGGCTAGAGTTTGCCGAAGGCGACGCCCCGCCACCCCCAGCCGGCGTCAAGGACGGCGGCCTTGACCGGGCGTTTTATCTCGGTGGTGTCGAACCGGTAGTCGTAGATTTCGCCGAAAGACCCGTCCTCGCGGAAGGCGTAGACCGTCTCGAAGCTTTTCTCGAACTGCTGGCCGCGAGCGGCGCTGCCGCTGGCGCTGAGCGTCGGAATGCCGGCGCGCCATTCCACTTCCCACAACTCGTCGACGGCCCGGACCTCGCCCTTCGCCTCGTCGAACTTCATCAGCACCTTGAAGACCTTCTTGATGCCGGCCTTGGCGAAGATCTCGTACCATTTGGCGTCGACGATCCGCCACTCGGCGACCATGTCGACCCCTTCCTTCTTGCCGTCGCGGATGACGAACGGCGCCGACGCCCGGTTCACGGCCATCAGCTTCTTGCGAAGCGCGGCCACGGTCTGGCGTTTGGTCCCGGCAGGCGGCGCCTTGCTCCCTGTCAGAAAGTCGAAAAGTCCCATGGCCGTCCCCCGAACAATGTCCGGGGACATTGGTCGATCAGGCCGCCGAAGACCAGCGTTCTCAGCCGCGAACCAGCCGCAGGAATTCCTCACGCGTCCGCGGGTCGTCGCGCACCACCCCGCTCAGGTGGCTGGTCGACAGGCTGGCTCCGGGCGCATTGACCCCGCGCAGGGTCATGCAGCTGTGCTCGGCCTCGACGACCACGCCCACGCCTTGCGGCCGCAGCACCTCCTCGATGGCCAGGGCGATCTCGGACGTCATCTTCTCCTGGATCTGCAGCCGACGGGCGAAGCCGCGCACGACCCGCGCCAGTTTGGAGATGCCAACCACGCGGTCGGTCGGCAGATAGCCGACATGGGCCACGCCCACGACGGGCAGCATGTGGTGTTCACAGAAGCTGACGAAGCGGATGTCCTTCAGCACGACCAGCTGGTTGTAGCCGCCGACCTCCTCGAACGTCCGCTCCAGATAGGAAAGGGGATCGACCTCATAGCCGGCGAACAGCTCCTTGTAGCTGCGCGCGACCCGGGCGGGCGTGTCCAGCAGGCCCTCGCGGTCGGGGTCGTCCCCGGCCCATTTGATCAGGGTGCGAACGGCGGCTTCGGCTTCGGACTGGGAAATGGCGTCATCGGTCATGAACGCCCTATAGCTCTCCCTCCCCTTCATGGGGAGGGATGTCGGCGCGAAGCGGCGACAGGGTGGGGTATGTCAGGCCCCACCCGTCTCGCTTCGCGAGCCACCCTCCCCATAAAGGGGAGGGAGAGAGATCGCGCGTCCTAACGCCTCGTTAACCACGCTCCCGGCATTTTCTGCCCGGTGTTTGGTGGAGCGTAGAATGAACGGCGCGGATGTTCTGGATGTGGGGCGCGACGCCCTGTGGCTGACGATCCAGCTCTGCCTGCCCGTTCTGCTGGTCGGTCTGGTGGTCGGCGTGGTCATCGGCCTCGTTCAGGCCCTGACCCAGATCCAGGAACAGACCCTCATCTACGCGCCCAAGATCATCGCCATCTTTGTGGCCCTTCTGCTGTTCCTGCCGCTGATGGGCGCCCTGCTGGGCGGCTTCATGCGCGAGATCGCCGCCCGCATCGCCGGCATGTGATCGCCTGATCCGTGGAGCCCTACGCCACAGCGGACCAGGTCTGGCAGGGCGCGCTGATCTTCGCGCGGATCGGCGCGGTCCTGATGATGCTGCCCGGCGTCGGCGAAAGCTATGTGCCGCCGCGCATTCGCCTGTCGCTGGCGCTGGTAGTGTCCCTGGCCCTGTGGCCGGTGATCGCCGGCGTCCTGCCCGCCCTGCCGGCCAGCGTCGGCGGCATGGCCGGCTGGATCATCCGCGAGGTCATCGTCGGCCTGATGATCGGCGCCCTGCTGCGCAGCTTCATGACCGCGCTGGCGACGGCGGGCGAGATCGTGGCGCTGCAGACAACCCTGGCCTTCGCCCAGACAGCCAATCCGTTGCAGGCCCAGCCGGGCTCGACCATCGCCGCCTTCCTGATGCTGCTGGGCACGACCCTGATCTTCGCCACCAACACCCACCACCTGTTCATCGCCGGACTGGTCGGCTCGTATGAGCTGATTGCGCCGGCCCGGCCGCTGGTGACCGGCGACTTCGCCGAATTGGCCATCCGCACCCTGGGCGACGCCTTCATGCTCGGAGTCCAGCTGTCGGCGCCGCTGCTGGTCTTCGCCCTGATCTTCAACATCGCTTCGGGACTGATCGGCCGCGTCATGCCGTCGTTCCAGGTCTTCTTCGCCGCCGCCCCGCTCAGCATCATCCTGGGCCTGTCGGTCTTCGCTCTCAGCCTCGGCGTGCTGGGCACGGTCTTCATCGACCGCTACCGCGCCTTGGCCCAGGTCTTCGCGGGAGGCGCCGGTGGCTGAAGGCGCCGATCCCGAGTCGAAGACAGAAGAGGCGACACCCCGAAAACTCGACGACGCGCGAAAAAAGGGCGACGTCGCCAAGTCGCCCGACGTCGCCTCAACCCTGTCTCTCGCCGGAGCCGCCGCGGCCGTGCTGATGACCGGCGGCTATTTCGCCACCTCGATGGCCGAACAGCTTCTGCCCTTCATCGCCTCGCCCCACCTGATGCTGGGCGGACTGGAGACAGGGGCGGGGGTCGAGATCGGCATAACCGCCCTCTGGTCCGTGGCGCCCTTCTTCGGCGTGGTCATGCTGGCCACCATTCTGGGCGGGGTCGGCGGCAACGTGGCCCAGTCCGGCCTGATCTTCACCACTGAAAAGCTGAAGCCTGACTGGTCCAAGGTGAACCCCATGGCCGGGTTCAAACGCATCTTCGGCCCCGATGGACTGGTGCAGTTCCTCAAGACCTTCATCAAGCTGCTGGCTGTGGGCTTCATCTGCTGGCTGGTGCTGAAACCGCATCTGCGCGAGCTGGAGAACATGGCCGCCATGCCGCCGGCGATGATCCTGCCGGTCGCGCGCGACATGATCCTGGCGCTGGTTGTCGCCACCCTTGTCCTGCTCGGCTTCACCGCCGGCGCCGACTTCCTCTGGCAGAAATACCGCTTCGCCGAGCGGATGAAGATGACCAAGGAAGAGATCAAGGAAGACTACAAACAGTCCGAGGGCGACCCGCACGTAAAGGCGAAGCTGAAGCAGATCCGGGCCCAGCGCAGCCGCCAGCGGATGATGCAGAACGTGCCCAAGGCCACGGTCATCGTCACCAACCCGACCCACTATTCCGTCGCCCTGCGCTACGAGCCGGGCGAGGGCGATGCGGCGCCGATCTGCGTCGCCAAGGGCGTCGACGCCCTGGCCCTGCGCATCCGCGAGGTGGCCCGCGAGCACAATGTGCCGATCGTCGAGAACGTGCCCCTCGCCCGCGCCCTCTATGCCGCGGTCGACGTGGACGAGACCATCCCCCGCGAGCATTTCGAAGCGGCCGCCAAGGTCATCGGCTTCGTGATGCAGAAGCGGAAGGGGCGCCAGACGCGGCCGGCGTGAGGTCTACCGCATCCTGGCTAACGCGGCAGTTCGAACGCCGCCGTCAGGGCCCCGTTTTCACGCAGGATCAATCGCGCCGGCGTCACCCCGGCCGGCACGCGCGGGAAGACGTAGGTCACCCGGCTTTGTGCGCCCGGCTGGATCCAGTTGGTGGAGCCCGGTCGGTCCAGAGCACTATCGCCATAGTGATTGCCGTCGGTGCGGTATTCCATGCCGTCCGATCCCTCGAGCGAATAGGTCTGCGGATCATACGGCGATCCCCGCCGGTCGCCGCTGGCGTTGCGGGCGACCAGGACGATCTCGACCGACCCGTCGTCAGTCCGCCCGACGCGATCGACTTTGATGTCGAAATAGGCGGTCGGCTGGAAGGCTCCTGTGCCCGAGACCGATCCGCCGGGCGGCGTCGGAGAGGGGGCGGGCGGCGGCGGCGGCTCCCGGCGGGCGCTGAGCGGCATGGGGCTGTTGGTCGGGCGGTGAGTGTAGGCGGCGCTGCCTTCCAGCCGGGATCGGTCGAAAGACGGAGTCAGGTTTACGGCGAACCAGGTCGTATCCGCCGATTGACTGGAGCGCTGCATCACCCCGACCAGTTGGCCTTGAGCGTTCAGGGCCAGCGTCATCGTCGCGGTAGCCGTCTGCCCTTCGGCTGTTCGCAACTGACCCCGCAGCAACCCACCGTCGTAGCGTAGGGCCAACTGCGTCTCGAGGTTGGTCGTCCAGACACCTTCCAGCGACCGCATGGCCTGTTCGGCCGCGGGGGTCGGCGCGGGATCCGCCGGCGGATCATAGCGCGCAGGCGCAGGCGGAGGGGGAGGTGGAGGCGGCGGTGTCGGCGCGGGCGCGGGGTTCGGGCTGGGCTGCCCCGAGGCTCCGGGCAGCCTGGGGGTCGGAATGTTGATCGTCATGCGGCCGACTTCCGGACCCCCGCTGGCGCCGGCCCGCTCCACGACCGTCAGGGTGCGCATGTTCCGCTGGGCCGCTTCGTCGCCGACTTCGAAACTGAAGAAGGCCATCGCCTCGGCGCCCGGCGCGAGGTCGCGCTGGAGCGGGGCCTGCGACCCGCTGTGGAAGCCCGTCGACTTGTGCGCGAGCACGCGGCCATTCGACCCGGCCAGCTCCGCTGTGAGCAAGCCGTCGTCCAGCCGGACGGTTTCGCCGCTGATGTTCCTGACCATCAGGGTCACGCCCATCTGGTTACGCAGGTGTCCGACGTTGATGAAATTGTAGCTGGTCACGACCAGCCGCCCCGCCAGACGCGCCAGGTTCATGTAGCTCGAGTTGTGGGTGTAGACGCTCTCGTCGACGCGCTGGTTTTCGGGCGGGCGTGAGGAGTCCCCGTTTGGCGCCGGGGTCTTCGGTTGCGGCATCGCCAACGTCAGGGTGTTCGCCACTCCGCCGGGTACGGGAATGCTCAGCGCCCACTGGCGCGCCCTGTGCTGTGACGGCGCGTCGGGCATGTAGTGGACCGCTTCGAGCGCAATGGATTCGCCCGGTGGCACCGTCAGCGGCGCTGGATTGTTGGACCGGCCCACGATTTCCAGCCGGGACGACGGCGTGCGCGCGCCTGTGGTTTCGACGATGGCCGTGCTGAGGACCCCGGGCGTCACGACCATTGCCGTGGTCCAGGTGTTTTGCAGCGTGACTATCACCCGGGTCAGGCCGGTGCCCTGCCCGGGCCGGGGATTGGCGGCGCCGTAAACCACCTCGTCCATCCGGGCCCGCCAGGGGCCGCTGGTAACGAACGTCTGTTCCCCCGGCAGGCCCGAGTTCACCGGGCGGGCGGATGGCGTCGGCAGCCGGTCCGCCGGAAGCGGACCCGGTCGGACAGGCCCCGGAACGGAAATTCTGGTCTGCGCTCCGGCGGTCTGGCCGGGGTAGCGAATGAGCGGCTGCTCCCGGAGCACCAGCGAATAGTCGCTGCCCAGGGGCGCACGAAGGGCGAAGCGCATCGCAATCAGCACGCTGGCGCCGGGGGCGAGGGTCCGGCCCGCGAAGCTTCCTTCCTGTCCGGCGCGCATGCCGGTAGCGAAGGTATAGCCGGGCGCGGTGGCGGTTGTGCCGGCGCCCGCAAGACTCGAGCCCGAAAACGTGTTGGCGCCGAGCAGTATCGGGCTGGCGCCCGGGTTCTGGATCGTAAGATAGAGGACGACCGCGGGTCGGGCCCCGTCAGCGTTTTCGTAACGTACGCCGTCCAGTCGGGCCTGCAGCTTGTCCATGCGCTGCAACGCGGCGTTGGGGACCGTTTGCGGGTCCTGCGCCAGCGCGGGAGTCGGGCCCGTCAGCATGGTGCACGCCATCAAGGCGGACAGGAGGGTGCGGGCTGGGGACATGGCGGATCGCAAGGCTGCTGGGAGCTCAGCCCTTACAGTCGTCCACTACACCGTAAAGCGACGCTCGACCGGTCCCGCGTCCGCTGCGACGAAGCCGCCCCGAGCACCAAACGGGCAGCTCGTTGACCAGGCAGGCGAGGAAACCCTCGCATCTGATCGTCGGCGTCCGGGAGCGTTCCAGGCGGCCGTCAAGGTGATCGGCTTCGCATCCCGACGGGAAGAAGCGGTGATCGTTCAAGACTCTTAACCCCCCATTTACCATGCGCCCGGCATTTTCTGCCTGGCGGGCCTCCAGTGGTACCCGTGAGTATTCGGGGCGGGACGCGTGGGCGGCTTCACGGCGGCATTGCAGAGATTCGGGATCGGTCGCCTGACCGTGGTGCTGGGCGTCGCCGCCGGCATCACGATCGCGCTGATCCTGATCATGATGCGTGTGGGCCAGGCCCCCGACGCCCTGCTGTATTCCAACCTCGACCTGCAGGAAGCCTCCGAAGTGACCTCGGCGCTGGACAGCGCGGGCATCAAATATTCTTCCAAGGGCGACGGCTCGACCATCTTCGTCAGCCGCGATCAGGTGGGCGAGGCGCGTATGCTGGTGGCGGGCAAGGGTCTCGTGACCTCGGGCAGCGTCGGCTACGAGATCTTCGACAACCAGTCGGTCCTCGGCCAGACCGAGTTCCAGCAGAACCTCAACGAGAAGCGCGCCCTCGAGGGCGAGCTGTCGCGCACCATCATGAGCATGCGCGGCATCAATTCGGCCCGGGTCATGATCGCCCTGCCGCGCCGCGAGCTGTTCCAGTCCGACGCCGCCGATCCGACCGCCTCGATCGTCGTCGGCGTCACGGGCGGCCAGCTGTCGGGCGCGCAGGTCCAGGCCATCCGCAACGTCGTGGCCTCGTCGGTCCCGAACCTGAAGCCGGAAAAGGTCACCCTGACCGACACCTCCAACCGCACGCTCGCGGCCGGCTCGGACGCCGAGGGCTTCAGCGCCGCCTCCGCCCAGGATGCGCAGGAGACCACCGAGTCCCGCCTGCAGAACCGCATCAAGGACATCGTCGAGGGCGTCGTCGGCGTCGGCGGCGCGCGCGTACAGGTCACGGCTGACATCGACCACAGCCGCTCGACCACCCAGGAGCAGCGCTACGATCCGGACGGCCAGGTCGTCCGCTCGACCTCGACCAACGGCACCGAGTCCAGCGATACCCAGCCGACCTCGGACGGCGGCGCCACGGCGACCAACAACATCCCCGGCGGCGTCGCCCCCGCCACGGCCACGGCCGGCTCGCGCGACACCGCCAACACCGAGACCACCAACTACGAAATCTCCAACACCACCACGACGACGGTGAAGGAAGCCGGCGAGATCAAGCGCCTGGCAGTCTCGGTCGCCGTCGACGGCAAATGGACCCCCGGCGCCAATGGCGCGGCCCCGACCTACGCCGCCCGCACGCCCGCCGAGATCGAGCAGATCAAGGCCCTGGTCTCCGCCGCCGTCGGCATCGATCTGGAGCGCGGCGACAAGATCGAGGTGCTGAACACCCGCTTCAATCGCGACCTTGCCGTCGTCGGGGGCGAGGAGGCCAAGTCCTCGCTGTTCGACTTCACCAAGAACGACCTGATGCGCGGCGTCGAGCTGCTGGTCCTGCTGATCACCGGCATCCTGCTGATCTTCTTCGTCCTGCGCCCACTGCTGAAATCCGCGTCCGGCGGCGGCGGCCCCGCGATGCAGCTGGCCGGCGGCCTGCCCGGCGGCGGCGGTCCGGTGACCGCGCTGCAGACCACCACGGTCATGGGCGGCGGCGCGCCGATGCACCAGCTGACCGGCCCCCCCTCCGACATGGAGCACCGCCTGGACATCGCCCGCATCGAGGGCCAGGTGAAGGCGTCGTCGGTCAAGAAGGTCGCGGACTTCGTCGACAAACACCCTGACGAGTCCACCTCCATCCTGCGCAGCTGGGTGCACGAAGGCTGATGCCCGCGCGCATGGTCTCCAAGAAACCGGTCGTCGACGACGCCAAGAAGCTGTCCGGTCCCGAGAAGGCCGCCGTCATCCTGCTGTCGCTGGGCGAGGACCACACCCGCCTGTGGCAGAGCCTGGACGACGAGGAAATCAAGGAAATCTCACAGGCCATGGCCGGCCTCGGCTCGGTCAGCTCGACCGTCGTCGAGGAACTGATGGTCGAGTTCGTCTCGGGCATGAGCGGCTCGGGCTCGGTCATGGGCAGCTATGAACAGACCCAGCGCCTGCTGGCGGCATTCATGCCGGGCGAGCGTGTGGACGCCCTCATGGAAGAGATCCGCGGTCCCGCCGGCCGGACCATGTGGGACAAGCTCGGCAATGTGAACGAGGCCGTCCTCGCCAACTATCTGAAGAACGAATACCCCCAGACCGTCGCCGTGGTCCTGTCCAAGATCAAGGCGGACCACGCGGCCCGCGTCCTGACCAGCCTGCCCGAGGACTTCGCCCTCGAATGCGTCCAGCGGATGCTGCGCATGGAGCCGGTCCAGCGCGATATCCTCGACAAGATCGAGCAGACGCTGCGCACCGAATTCATGTCGAACCTGGCCCGCACCTCCAAGCGTGACAGCCACGAGATGATGGCCGACATCTTCAACAGCTTCGACCGCCAGACCGAGGCCCGCTTCATCGGCGCCCTGGAAGAGCGCAACCGCGAGGCGGCTGAACGCATCCGCGCCCTGATGTTTGTTTTCGAGGATCTGGCCAAGCTGGACCCGGGCGGCATCCAGACCCTGCTGCGCGGCGTGGAGAAGGATTCCCTGGCCCTGGCGCTCAAGGGCTCGTCGGAATCCCTGCGCGAACTGTTCTTCTCCAACATGTCCGAACGCGCTTCCAAGATCATGCGCGAGGACATGGAGTCGATGGGCCCCGTCCGCCTCAAGGATGTCGATCAGGCCCAGATGGCCATGGTCCAGGTCGCCAAGGACCTCGCCGCCAAGGGCGAGATCATGCTGGTGGGCCAGGGCGGCGACGACGAGCTGATCTACTGAAATGACCCATCAGCCGCTCAGCACCCCCTTCGCCTTCGACACCGAGTTCGACGCCTCCGGCGTGGTCGTTCAGGCCACGGCCTTCCGCCCGACCAAACGGTCCTACGCCCCGCTCGAGGTCGATGCCCTGATCGCGCAGGCCCGGATGGAGGCGCGCGAGGAAGCCCTCGCCGAGAGCGCCAACATTCAGGCCATGGCCCTGTCGGCCATCGCACAGGCGCTGGACGCCGCCATCCCCGCCCTGACGCAGGTTGCGCACGCCCACCGCGAGCAGTCCGCCGAACTGGCCCTGTCCGCCGCCCGCGTCGTCGCCGCCTCGGCCCTCGACCGCTTCCCGGCCGCGCCGCTTCAGGCCGCGCTGGAAGCGCTGGGCCAGGAAGTCGACTCCTCGCCGCGCCTGGTCATCCGCACCGGCGATCTGGACGAGGCGACCCACGCCCGCATCGAGCAGCTGTGCACGGACGCCGGCTTCTCCGGCGTGGTGGCCTTCCGCAACGAGCCCCGGATGCCCGCCGCCGCCTTCCAGCTGGAATGGGCCGACGGCCGCGCCGCCTTCGATCCCGCCGAAGCCTTCGCCCGTATCGGCGAGGCCCTGAACTCCGCCCTGGCCGCAGAAGCGGGCCATGCCGAAGCACTGACCCCTGAAACCTCGTTTGAAGGGAAGCCGTAATGGCGTCCGACACCATGTCCCTGGAGGAGTTCCCGGACTCCACCGCAATGACCATCGCCGATGAGGCGTTCGACAAGACCGCCAGCGATCTGGCGCCCGTCTTCGACGTACCGGTCAACATCTCGGCCGTCCTCGGCAAGGCCCACATGTCCGTGGCCCAGCTGCTGAAGCTGAACCGGGGATCGGTGCTTCAGCTGGACCGCAAGGTCGGCGAGGCCATCGACATCTTCGTCAACAACCGGCTGGTCGCCCGCGGCGAGGTCGTCGTCGTCGAGGACCGGCTCGGCGTGACCATGACGGAAATCATCAAGACGGAAGACAGCAACGCCTGATCGGCGTCGCTTGGTAGAGATTGAAGGAGAAGACCCATGCGGCTTCTGGTGGTTGGCAGGCTCAGCGGACAGCTGGCGACGGCGGTGAAGATGGCCATGGCGCACGGCGCCAAGGTCAGCCAAACGAGGTCGAGCGCATTCACGTGCCGGTGGTGGCCTGCGGCGTCGACGCCGACGCCACGGACGCCGCCAACGCCATCCGCGCCGGGGCCAAGGAGTTCATCCCGCTTCCGCCGGAAGCCGATCTGATCGCCGCCGTCCTGTCCGCCGTCGCCGACGACGACCGCCCGCTGATCTCGGCTGACCCGTCGATGAAGGCGGTCATCATGCTGGCCGACCAGGTCGCGCGTTCGGAAGCCTCTATCCTGATCACCGGCGAAAGCGGCGTCGGCAAGGAGGTGATGGCCCGTTACCTCCACACCGGCTCCAAGCGCGCCGATCGTCCGTTCATCAGCGTCAACTGCGCCGCCATCCCCGACAACCTGCTGGAGTCCGAACTGTTCGGGCACGAGAAGGGCGCCTTCACCGGCGCCATGGCCCGCCGCATCGGCAAGTTCGAGGAAGCGGACGGCGGCACCCTGCTGCTGGACGAAATCTCGGAGATGGACGTCCGCCTGCAGGCCAAGCTGCTGCGCGCCATCCAGGAGCGGGTCATTGATCGCGTCGGCGGCACCAAGCCGGTCCCGGTCAACATCCGCATCATCGCAACCTCCAACCGCGATCTGGCCAAGTCGGTCGCCGAAGGCAGCTTCCGCGAAGACCTGCTGTACCGCCTGAACGTCGTGAACCTGCGCCTGCCCGCCCTGCGCGAGCGTCCGGGCGACATCGCGGTGCTGGCCGATCACTTCGTCAAGAAATACGCCGCAGCCAACGGCGTGCCGGTCCGTCCGATCTCGGGCGATGCGAAGCGCGCCCTGGTCTCGCACCGCTGGAATGGCAACGTCCGCGAGCTGGAAAACGCCATGCACCGTGCGGTGCTGCTGGCGGTCGGTCCCGAGATCGACGTCGAGGCCATCCGCCTGCCGGACGGCCAGCCGCTCAGCGCCGGGTCGCACGGCGCCGCCCATGACGTCGGCGTCGCCGGCCGCGCCGCCCATGTCGCCGATGTCGTCACCCGCGCCCACGTCGGCCAGACGGTGGCGCAGATGGAGAAGACCCTGATCCTCGACACCCTGTCGCACTGCCTCGGCAACCGCACCCATGCGGCGACCATCCTGGGCATCTCGATCCGGACCCTGCGCAACAAGCTGCTACGCGGCCGCCTGAACATGACCTCTGGAACGGACCGCAGAAGCGTCCTGACCGGCCTCGGCGCGCTCGGCGTCATGGGCTGTTCGCAGCAGGCCGCGCCGGAACAGGCGCCGGTCCGGCAACCCGCCCGGCCGTCGATCGCCGTCGACATCGAGCCGATGGACCTTTCGGCGCTGGAAAGCCGCAACGGCGGGCGTCTCGGCTTCACCGCCATGGACATGGCCACCGGCCGGACCCTCGGCTGGCGGCAGGCGGAGCGGTTCGTCTACTGCTCGACCTTCAAGATGTATCTGGCTGCGGCGACCCTGATCCGCATTCAGGACGGCCGCGAAACCTTCGACAGGCTCGTTCCCGTCACCGCCGCCGACATGGTCAACCATGCGCCCGTGACCCAGCCCGCGATCGGGTCCAGCCTCAGTGTCGACCGCCTGATGCAGGCCGTGGTCGAGGTCAGCGACAACCCGGCCGCCAATCTGCTGCTCAAGGCCAACGGCGGCATCGCGGCCATGCAGGCCTTCTACCGCTCGATCGGCGACGACAGCACGCGGGTCGATCGTTTCGAGCCCGAGATGAACCGGCTGGACGGCGACAAGGACACCATCCGGCCGGCGCAGTCGGTGATGAATCTGCAGCGCCTGTTCGTCTCTGCGGACTCGCCGCTGACGCAGGCCTCGCAGGAACGCCTGTTGCGCTGGATGTTCGACTCGCCGACCGGCGCAGACCGCCTCAAGGCGGGCGCCCCGGGCGGATGGCGGGTGGCGCACAAGACCGGCACGGGCGGCTACGGCCCGACCAACGACATCGGCCTGCTCTATCCGCCGACAGGCAAACCCGTGCTGGTCGCCGCCTACTACCACGCGACGTCGCGGACCTCCGCCGCCGCCAACGAGGCCGTCATCGCCGACGCCACGCGTCTCGCCCTGAAGGCGCTCGGACATGACTGACGTACCCGCCGGCGTGATGATGAAGGACGGCTACGCTCGTCCGACCGGCCGCGACATGCTGGGCTGGGTGGCGCGAGGCGAGGTGGCCATGGCCATCGGCGTCATCGGCGTGATCCTGCTGCTGATCCTGCCGATCCCCGCCTTCCTGATGGACATCCTGCTGGCCATCTCGCTGGTCTCCAGCGTGCTGATCCTGATGACCGCAGTGATGATGAAGCGGCCGCTGGACTTCGCCATCTTCCCGACGGTCCTGCTGGTCTCGACCCTGTTCCGCCTCGGCCTGAACCTGGCCTCGACCCGTCTGGTGCTCAGCCACGGCCACGAGGGGTCCGGCGGCGCGGGTCAGGTGATCCAGGCCTTCGGCAGCCTGATGATGGGCGGCAGCTTCATCATCGGCATCATCATCTTCGCCATCATTCTGGTGGTGAACTTCGTCGTCATCACCAAGGGCTCGACCCGTATCGCAGAGGTCTCGGCCCGCTTCACCCTGGACTCCATGCCGGGCAAGCAGATGGCCATCGACGCCGACCTGTCGTCGGGCCTCGTTGACGAGGACACGGCCAAGAAGCGCCGCAAGGAACTGGAGCAGGAATCGACCTTCTTCGGCGCCATGGACGGCGCCTCGAAATTCGTGCGCGGCGACGCCGTCGCCGGCCTGATCATCGTCTTCATCAACGCCATCGGCGGCATACTGATCGGCACGATCCAGCACGGCATGCCGATCGGCGAGGCCGCCAACAGCTACGTCGCCCTGACCATCGGCGACGGTCTGGTGACCCAGGTTCCGGCCATCATCATCTCCATCGCCGCCGGCTTCCTCGTGTCCAAGGCGGGCGTCGAGGGGACGGCCGACAAGGCGCTCGTCGCCCAGCTGGCCACCAACCCCGTCAGCCTCGGCGTCGTCTCGGCCGCCGCGGCCTTGATCGGCCTGATCCCCGGCATGCCGCTGATCCCCTTCGCCGCCCTCGCCATCGGCACCGGCTTCATGGCCTGGAAGCTGGGCCGCGAACGGTTGAAGCCCAAGCCGACCGAGGCCGAGATGGCCGCCACCGCCTCAGGCCCCCGCGAAGAGGTCGAGGAGCCGATCAGCACCGCCCTGACCATCGACGAGGTCAAGATCGAGCTGGGCTATTCCCTGCTGTCCCTGATCAACGATCTGGAGGGCCGCCGCCTGACCGATCAGGTCCGCGCCCTGCGCCGCTCCCTGGCCCAGGAGTACGGCTTCGTCATGCCCTCGGTGCGCATCCTCGACAACATGCGCCTCGGCACCCAGGGCTACGCCATCCGGATCAAGGAGATGGAGGCGGGGCAGGGCGAGGTTCGTCTGGGCTCGCTGATGGCCATGGATCCCGCCGGCCGTCAGGTCGAACTGCCGGGCGAGCACACCAAGGAACCCGCCTTCGGCCTGCCCGCCACATGGATCGACGAAAGCCTGCGCGAGGAAGCCACCTTCCGCGGCTACACCATCGTCGACCCGTCGACGGTGCTGACCACCCACCTGACCGAGATCCTCAAGGAGAACATGGCCGACCTGCTCTCCTACGCCGAGGTGCAGAAGCTGCTGAAGGAACTGGGCCCGGAAGAGAAGAAGCTGGTCGACGAACTGATCCCCTCGGTCGTCAGCGTCACGACCCTGCAGCGGGTTTTGCAGACCCTGCTGCGCGAGAAGGTCTCGATCCGCGACCTGGGCGCCATTCTGGAAGGTCTGGCCGAGGCCGCGCCGCACACCAGTTCGGTGACGACGCTGGTCGAGCACGTACGCGGCCGGCTCGCCCGCCAGCTGTGCTGGCAGCACAAGGGCGAGGACGGCGCCCTGCCGATCGTGACCCTGTCGCCGGAATGGGAAGCCGCCTTCGCCGACGCGCTCGTGGGTCAGGGCGAGGACCGTCAGCTGGCCATGGCTCCCTCACGCCTTCAGGACTTCATCCGCGCCGTCCGCGACGTGTTCGAACGCGCCGCCATGGCGGGCGAGACCGCCGTCCTTCTGACCGGCCCCCAGATCCGCCCCTACGTCCGCTCGATCATCGAACGCTTCCGCGGCCAGACGGTGGTAATGAGCCAGAACGAGGTGCACCCGCGGGCGCGGCTGAGGACGATCGGGACGGTCTAGGCCTCAGATCTCCTCCCCATCGCCAGATGGGGAGGTGGCGCGGCGGCGCAGCCGCCGTGACGGAGGGGGCGACTCCGACGGCAAACGTTCTTCGCCGGCCCGCGCGATAAACCCGAGCACGCCTTCCAGTTCGCCCAGCACATCCCGTGCTGCAATCCTCACGACGCGAATACCGCGCGCGTGCAGCCAGATCGTTCGCCGCCGGTCGTGCGCAGCTCGTTCAGGATGATCGTGAGACGATCCATCCACCTCGACGGCGAGCATCGCTTCTGCGCAAAAGAAATCCAGGAAGTACGGCCCGATCGGATGCTGCTTCCGAAACCGCAGGCCGCGCAGCTTCCGCTCTTTCAGATACAGCCAGAGCCGGGTCTCCGGAGGCGTCAGCGCCTTCCGGAAGGCCTTGGCGCGTTCGTAGCTCTTTCCGTCAGCCACCGCGTCGCCCCCTCCGTCACGGCGCTTCGCGCCGCGCCAGCTCCCCATAAATGGGGAGGAGAGTTCTTACCGCACCACCGTCCACCCGCCCGCCGAGGCTGCCCGCGCCGCGTCATTCGCCGGCCGCGCCACCAGTCCGGACTGGGTGATCCAGACCTCGTATTTCGCTCCGTCGGCCATCGGCATATAGGCCCCGCCGCCATACAGGGTGTCGACCGCGTCGACGTAGCGGCGGTAGCGCCGCGCCGAGTCCCAGGTGCTGACCTTCCACGGCAGCCAGGTCACCGAGGCATCCCCGCCTGACAGCGGATGCACGCTGCGCTCGGCGTTGATCTCCTGCTCGATCGAGGCGTAGCGCCCGGACAGCCGGTCCAGCCGGTATTGCGTGTCCAGACCCAGCACATTGGCCCACGGCTTCCACTTCAGGACCTGGGCCTCAATGCGCCATTCGTCGCCGTGCAGCGGATACAGATTGGTCACCGACGGCGCATGTTCGCCCCGGTCGGGCTGGATCACGGTGGCTTCGAAATACTGCGGACCCAGCTGGCGAGTCTGGATCGTCGCCACCGGCCGCTCATACGTCAGACGGCCATAGGTCTGGATGTCGAGCGCCAGAAGCGAGGCGATGACCGCCGCCGCGATGAAGCCCGCACCACTCGCGCCGGCCAGCAGGCCGCTGAAGAACCGGCCCCTGAACAGGCCCGCCAGACCCTTGAACAGCAGGATGACCCCGAGCAGGCCGACGACCGCCGGAACGATCCACCACCACCAGACCATGTCACTCTCCCCCGATCCTGACGCGCCACCTTTACCTTAAATCGCCAGCGCGGGCAGGGTTTCTCCCGATGCGCGACTGGACAGGGCCGAACGCGCCGCTAATGCTCGTCCCCGATGATACCGGCGCTGCGTCCCACGCTTCTGGCTCTTGGCCATTTCCTGCGCACGTCGTCGCTCAGCCGGTCCGTGGTCGCCCTGCTGACCGGAGCGATCATCCTGTTGCTTGTGGTCAATGTCGGCGTCTTCGTGATGCTGCAGCGGACAAGCGACTTCAATCAAACCGTCGAGGAGGGTCAGACTATCCGGCTGGCCGCGATCGAGGTCATGACCCTGTCCGTGGACGCGGAAACAGGGCAGCGCGGATATATGCTCACCGGGCAGCCCGAGTATCTCGAACCGTACAACGCCAGCACGGCGCAACTGCCGGATCGTTTCGACGAACTGGCGCGGCTCACGGCCGGCGATCCCGATCTGGCGTCGCGTGTGGAACGCCTTCGCGCACTGTCACAGCAGCGTCTCGACATCATCGACCGCACCATCGCCCTGGGACGGATGGGCCGCATGGGAGATGCGATCCTCATCCTGCGCGACGGCTCGGGCAAGGTCATTATGGACCAGATGCGGGCCGAGACCGCCGCCATCGACGAAATCCAGGCGACCCGGCTCCAGTTCGCCACCCGCCAGACCGAATGGGCGTCGGGCGTGACCGTGCTCGTCAACGCCCTCGCCGCTGTGCTGATCCTCGCTCTCGCCGGGGTCAGCGGCTGGCTCATCCGCCGCTATGTGCTGGAAATCCAGCATGCGCGCGACGCCCTCGACGCCATGAATGCCGGGCTCGAGAGCAAGGTCAGGGACCGCACCTTCGACCTCACCCGGGCCAACGATGAAATCCAGCGCTTCGCCTATATCGTCAGCCACGACCTGCGCGCGCCCCTCGTCAACGTCATGGGCTTCACCTCGGAATTGGAGCAGGCCGGCAAGATCATCGACCGGCAGATGACCGCCGTCGAGACAAAGGCCCCCAAACTCGTCGAGCAGGATGCGTTGACGGCGGTGCGCGAGGATATGCCCGAATCCATCGGCTTCATCCGCGCCTCGACCGAGAAGATGGACCGGCTGATCAACGCCATCCTCAAACTGTCCCGCGAGGGCCGCCGTCTGCTGGTTCCCGAGCGGCTCGACATGACCGCCATGGCCCAGGGCGTGGCCGACAGCGTCCGGCACCAGACCGAGGCCTCCGACGCCGAAATCGTCATCGAGCCCCTGCCGACGATTGAAAGCGACCGGCTGTCGATGGAGCAGATTCTCGGCAATCTGGTCGACAACGCCGTCAAATACCTCGACCCGACGCGCCCCGGCCGCATCGTCGTTTCAGGCAAGGAGACCGGTGACGGCTGGATCGTCTACCGGATCGCCGACAACGGCCGCGGCATTTCCGAACGCGACCACGAGCGCATCTTCGAGCTGTTCCGCCGCTCCGGAAAACAGGACAGGGCGGGAGAGGGCCTCGGCCTGGCCTTCGTTCGCAACAGCGTGCGCCGCCTCGGCGGCGACATCACGGTCGAGTCAGAGCTTGGAAAGGGCTCGACATTTATGCTGAAATTCCCCACACGCCTCGTCCTCGCGGACGCCGGAGACTACTGATGAGCACTGCGGTGAAGATCGTGATGGTCGAGGACGACCTCGGCCACGCCAAGCTGATCGAAAAGAACATCCGGCGCGCCAATATCGCCAACGAGATCGCCCATTTCGCCGACGGAAGCTCGGCCATGGAATATCTGTTCAGCGAGGAGGTCCGCCTGAACGGGCCGATGCTGATCCTGCTGGACCTGAACCTGCCGGACATGTCGGGCACCGACATTCTCGAGCGGGTCAAGAAGGACGACCGCCTTCGCCGCGCGCCCGTCGTCGTCCTGACCACTACCGACGACAAGACCGAGATCCAGCGCTGCTACGATCTGGGCTGCAACGTCTACATCACCAAGCCGGTGGACTACGAAAGCTTCGCGGGCGCCATCCGCCAGCTGGGCCTGTTCCTTTCGGTCATGCAGGCGCCGGACATCGAGTGAGCAGATCTTGAGGACCCAGGGGGCGCTCATCCGCCTGCTCTACATCGACGATGACCGCGGCCTGTCGCGGCTGGTCGAGAAGGAGCTGGGCCGCCACGGCTTCGCCGTCGCCTGCGCCCCTGACGGGGACGCGGGTCTGGAAATCCTCGCCGAACGCGCTGCGGACTTCGACGTCGTCGCCCTCGATCACTACATGCCGGGCCGCGAGGGTCTGGACATCCTGCCCGACATCATCGCGCTGCAGAACCCGCCGCCCGTCGTCTACGTCACCGGGGCCCAGGAGGGCCGCATCGCCGTGGCCGCCCTGCGCGCCGGCGCCGCCGACTATGTCATCAAGGACGTGTCCGAGGACTTCACCACCCTGCTGCGCAACGCGCTGGAGGAGGCGGTGTCGCGCCGTCGGCTGCAGCGCGAGAACGAAGAAGCCCACGAACAGGTCCGCCTCGCCCGCGACCGCGCCGAGGCCATGCTGCGCGAGGTCAACCATCGGGTCGGCAACTCGCTGCAACTGGTGTCCAGCTTCATGTCGCTGCAGATGCGCCAGATGACCGACGCGGGCGCGCGCGCCGCCCTGAAGGAATCCCAGGCGCGTATCGAGGCGGTGGCCCACGTCCACCGCCGCCTCTACACCTCCGACGACATGTCCTCGGTGGCCATGGACGAATATCTGGAAGGCCTGATCGACGAACTGGGCAAGTCCGTCGGTCCCGGCGACGCCTCGCCGACCATCACGCTCCAGGCCGAGCCCATGCGCGTCTCGACCGACCAGGCCGTTTCGCTGGGCGTGGTCGTCACCGAGCTGGTCACCAACGCCGTCAAATACGCCTACGGGCCCGATCAAGGCGGCGAGATCCGCGTGATCCTCAAGCCCGACGCCAACGGCCGCGCCCTGCTGACGGTCGAGGACGACGGCCCCGGCATGGGCGACGGCAAGGCCCGCGGCACGGGTCTGGGCGGCAAGATCATCACCGCCATGGCCTCGGGCCTGCGCTCGAAGGTCGAATATGACGGCGAACACCGCGGCGTCCGCGCCTGCCTCGCCTTCGACCTTTAACGTCCACGCGCGTTACCCGCCCATGCTCCAGTTCGGCCGCCGCGATCCCGACCTCGACTACGCGCTGCGTCCGACGGCGTTCGGCCTCGTCTTCCATGACGGCAAATTGGCCTGCGTCCGCGTCGACCGGGGCGAGGGCAGCTATTTCGACCTGCCCGGCGGCGCCGTCGACGGCGACGAGACCGAGGAACAGGCGCTGGTCCGTGAGTTTGTCGAGGAGGCCGGCATGTCCGTGCGCCCGTTCGTCCGCATCGCCGAGGCCTCCCAGTATTTCCGCAAGTCCGACGGCTCGCCGATCAACAACACGGGCGGCTTCTGGATCGCTGAACAGCTGTCGCTGGACCCGGCCGACAAGGTCGAGGCCGATCATGAACTGGTCTGGCTGCACCCCCACACGGCGGTCGCTCAGCTCCGCCACGACGCCCACGCCTGGGCCGTCACGACCTGGCTGCGACGTCACGCCAGCTGAACCATACGGAACGGCTCGCGCCGCCGTTCGCTTTTTCCTGCACAGGCGCCGTCAGTCCGACGGCGTGTCAGTCAGGAGATTTCCATGCCCGATCATGACCGTATCGAAGGCGCCGCCAAGAACCTCGGCGGCAATATCAAGGAAGCCGCCGGCAAGGTGACCGGCGACGAAAAGCTGAAAGCCGAAGGCCGCGCCGATCAGGCCGAGGGCAAGATCCAGAACGCCGTCGGCGGTCTGAAGGACACGATCCGCGACAACCGCAACTAGGTTTCGCCTTCAACGACCATGACGCCGTCCGCATCGCGGGCGGCGTTCGTGTGTCCGGTCAGTCGCCGCCCAACCGGATCTTCAGACCGTCCTCCGCGGGCGCGCGGCCGTCGGCGGGCCGACATTCCTCGGTCCAGGCCACGCCGCCCTGCGGCCGGGCCTGCGGTCGGCTCTCGCACGTCCGTTCCTGCGGCCTGACATCTGCGCGGTCGGGGCGGTCCGGCGCGCCGCACTGGAGGGCGTAGCGGTCGCCGGCCGACGCCAGCCGGCACTCGTCGGGCGCGCCGGCGGGCGCCAGACCGGGCGGCAGGGCGTCGCCCAGATTGGCGGCCAGCGCGATCCGCACCCGCGCCTGACACGCTTCCATCGATTCCGACGCCTTGCGGATCAGGGGGCTGCATTCGGCCCGCTCATAGCCATAGGGGTCCGCGCGGGCGCTGTCGGGGATGGTCGGGATTGCGACAGGTGCGGCGACGACGGGCGGAGCCGCCGGGTCCTCCCACACCACCTGACCGGTCACGGCGGGGACCGCCTGTTGCAGCACGACGGCGAAGACGATGGCGAGCATGGCGGACCCTCCGGAAAGCTCCGGCGACCCTAGCCTATTTGGCCAGCGCCCGCATCGCCTTCTCCAAGCCTTCCAGCGTCAGCGGATACATCCGCTCGTCGACCAGTTCGCGCACCATCCCGACCGAGGCGGAATAGCTCCAGTACCGCTCGGGCGACGGGTTCAGCCAGGCGACNGTCAGCGGATACATCCGCTCGTCGACCAGTTCGCGCACCATCCCGACCGAGGCGGAATAGCTCCAGTACCGCTCGGGCGACGGGTTCAGCCAGGCGACCTTGTCCCACTGCTGCGTGGCCCGCTTCATCCAGACGGCGCCCGCCTCCTCGTTCCAGTGCTCGACCGAGCCGCCGGGCATGGTCACCTCATAGGGGCTCATGGTGGCGTCGCCGACGAAGATGGCGCGCCAGTCGGCCGGGTATTTGTTCAGCACCTCCCAGGTCGGGATCTTCTCGGTGTGCCGGCGCCGGTTGTCCTTCCACACCCCCTCGTAGAGGCAGTTGTGGAAGTAGAAGAACTCGAGGTGTTTGAACTCGGTCTTCGCGGCCGAGAACAGCTCCTCGCACATCTTCACATGGGCATCCATCNTCGTAGAGGCAGTTGTGGAAGTAGAAGAACTCGAGGTGTTTGAACTCGGTCTTCGCGGCCGAGAACAGCTCCTCGCACATCTTCACATGGGCATCCATCGAGCCGCCGATGTCGAGGAACAGCAGCACCTTGATGGTGTTGCGCCGCTCGGCCCGCATATGGATGTCCAGCCAGCCCTGACGCGCCGTCCCGTCGATTGTGGCGTCCATGTCCAGCTCGTCGGGCGCCCCCTGACGGGCGAAGCGGCGCAGGCGGCGCAGGGCCACCTTGATGTTGCGGGTGCCCAGTTCGACCTGGTCGTCCAGATTGCGGTACTCGCGCTTCTCCCAGACCTTGACCGCGCGGCCCTGCTTGCCCGGCCCGCCGACGCGCACGCCCTCGGGATTGTAGCCGCCGTGGCCGAACGGGCTGGTCCCGCCCGTGCCGATCCATTTGCTGCCGCCCTCGTGTCGGCCCTTCTGCTCCTCGAGCCGCTGCTTCAGCGTCTCCATCAGCTTGTCAAACCCGCCCAACGCCTCGATTTGCGCCTTCTCCTCGTCGGTCAGGTATTTCTCGTTGAGCAGCCTCAGCCAATCCTCGGGCACGTCCAGCGACGGCTCCTCGCCGGCGCCGACGGTCTCGATCCCGGCGAAAACCTTGCCGAACACCTGATCGAACCGGTCATAGTGTTTCTCATCCTTGACCAGCACCGCCCGCGACAGGTGATAGAAGTCGTCGACCTTCCGTCCGGCCACGTCGCGATCCATGGCCTCCATCAGATGGAGCCATTCCTTCATCGACACGGGCACGCGCGCGTCTCTCAGGGCGGTGAAGAAGGGGAGGAGCATCGGCCTAACCTGAGCCCCGCTCAGCCGCGCCGCAAGATGAACTCGTGATCCATCCAGCGCCCGACGGGATACTGGTACTCACCCGCCTTCTCGAACCCGTAGGCCGCATACAGCTTCTGCGCCTTCAGGTTTCCGCTCCAGACCCCGATCCACAGCGGCCCGTCGGTGTGGGCCTCCATCCACTCCAGCGCCACGGCCAGCAGCTTGGTCCCAAGTCCCAGACCCTGCGCGGCCTTTGACACATAAAGCCGCCGCAGCTCGGCGTTGCCGGGGCCGGCCTCGGGGTGGGGCAGGGTGTTGGGCCCGGTATTGGCGAAGGCCAGCAGTTCGCCGTCCCGCTCGGCCACCCACCAGGCCGCGCCGGGTTCGTTCAGCTTCGAGCGGATGGCGTCAGGATGGAAGCTGGCTTCGAGAAAGTTATCCAGATCGTCGGCCGGATAAGGGATGGCGAACCCGGCGGTGTCGACGAAGGTGTCCAGAAACGTCCTCCGCCCCAGCTCGGCGAGAGCTTCGGCGTCGGCTTGGGTTGCTGGTCGGATGATAGCTTCGCTCATGGGTTCGCTTTCACCCCGGAACCCTCCGGACTCAACCCCCAATTCCGCTCATCCCGGCGAAAGCCGGGACCCGGTTCTTTGGGTGATGAGGATGATCCGCGTTACCACCGCCAATCCCGTCCAGTCTGCCTCACGAAAGCACTGGGTCCCGGCTTTCGCCGGGATGAGCGGATGATTTTGTCGGCAGGCCCGCCTAGTCTCGAAAAATGAGCGTCGCCCTGTTCACCCACCCTGACATGATCGAACACCGCCCCGGGGTCGGTCATCCCGAGCGGCCCGAGCGGCTGAGGGCTGTACTGGAGGCCCTCGACGACTCCGGCCTGTCGCTCGACCGCCGCGCCGCGACCGAGGCCGCCGTCGCCGACCTCGAACGCCTTCACCCCGCCGACTATGTCGCCCGCCTGCTGAACGCCTCGCCCGCGACCGGCCTGAACCAGCTCGATGCCGACACAATCCTGTCCCCCGGCAGCATTTGCGCCGCCCGCCTCGCCGCCGGCGCCGTGGTCGACGCCGTCCGCGCCATCGCCCGGGGTGAGACGACCCGCGCCTTCGCCGCCGTCCGTCCGCCCGGGCACCACGCCGAGCCCGGTCAGGCCATGGGCTTCTGCCTGTTCTCCAATGTCGCCGTCGCCGCCCGCGTCGCCCAGGCCGAGGGTCTGGCCCGCGTCGCCGTCATCGATTTCGACGTCCACCACGGCAACGGCACCCAGGCCGCCTTCGAAAACGACGCCAGCCTGTTCCTCGGCTCCATCCACCAGATGCCCCTCTATCCGGGCACGGGGGCGGCGTCCGAGACCGGCGTCGGCAATATCGTCAACGCCCCGGTTCCGCCCCATGCAGCCCGCGAGGCTTGGAGGGCGACCTTCTCGGGCGGTCTGATGCCTGCGCTGCAAAGCTTCAATCCGGACCTGATCCTGATCTCCGCCGGCTTCGACGCCCACCGCCGCGATCCGCTGGCGCATCAAAGTCTGGAGGCGGAGGATTTCGCCTGGGCGACCCGCGCCGTTCTCGAGGTCGCGCGTTCGTGTTGCGGCGGCAAGGTTGCAGCCTCGCTCGAGGGCGGCTACGACCTTGAGGGGCTGGGCCGTTCCGCGGTCGCCCACGTTCAGGCCTTGGGGGAGGAATAAGGACGGTTCGCCAAAGGCTTATCCTCCGCAAATCATGCCCGCCCCCGCCCGAGACCCATTGATGGCAGAACCGCCGATTCCCGTGACTGCCCAGCCGGCCCGCCCGGCCCTCGTCTCGGTGCGTCCCGGCGCTATCATCCTGGCCCGTCACGGCGAGCCGGCCCTGTCGCGCAAATGCGTCCTGACCTCCGACCAGTACCGCGAGTGGTGGGCGAAATATGAAGTCGGCGGCCTGCGCGCCGGCCAGACCCCGCCGCCCGAGCTGATCGCCACGGCCCAGGGCGCGGGCGCCATCTACGCCTCGACCCGCCCTCGCGCCCAGGAAACCGCCGCCGCCATCTCGGCCGGGCGCGAGGTCATGTCGGACGCCCTGTTCATCGAGGCGCCCCTGCCGCCGCCGCACTTCCCCTCGTGGTTCAAGCTGCCGCCGAAATACTGGGGCGCCGTCGCCCGTTTCTGGTGGCACGCCTTCAACCACCATGAGGGCCAGGAAACCCGCCGTCAGGCCGAATGCCGCGCCGAAAAGGCCGCCCAGGCCCTGATCGCCCGCGCCGAGAGCGGACAGGACGTGCTGGTCCTCGCCCACGGCTACTTCAACCACATGGTCGGCCGCCGTCTGCGCGCCGACGGCTGGGATCTGGTCCACAACCAGGGCTTCAAATACTGGTCCCAGCGCCGCTACGAGAAGCGCTGACGGCGCGCCGGAGACCCCGATGATCCGCCGGACCCTGCTCGCCCTCCTGCTCTGCCTCGCCGCCCCGGTCGCCGCTGTCGCGCAGGACTCCGCGGCCGTGCGCGTGGCCATCGAAACCGAGATCGGAACCATTCTCGCCGAGACCGACCCGCGCGCGCCCGTCACCTCGGCCAACTTCCTGCGCTACGTCGACGAGGGCCGTTTCGACGGCACGACCTTCTACCGCGGCATGGTCCTCAGCCCCGCGGCCGGCCTGATCCAGGGCGGAACCAGCGGCGCGCCCGAGCGCGTCCTTCCGCCGATCGCCCACGAGCCGACCCATGAGACCGGCCTGACCCACACCGACGGCGCCCTGTCCATGGCCCGTTTCGACCCGGGCACGGCGACCGGCGACTTCTTCATCATCGTCGGCAACGTCAGCTCGCTGGACGCCGGCAAGTCCGCGCCCGGCGATCCGGGCTTCGCCGTCTTCGGCCGCGTCGTCGAGGGCATGGACATCGTCCGCCAGATCCTCGCCGCCCCCAAATCGCCCACGGAGGGCGAGGGCTTCATGCGCGGCCAGATGCTGGATCCCCGCATCCGCATCGTCTCGGTGCGCCGCGTCCCGATTCAGGAATAACCGGCTGTCCGCTTGAGGCGCGCTTCCGGCCCCTCTAGGGTCGCCGACGATATGACCGACGCCCCGCAAATCCCCGCCGATCTCAGCTTCGAGGACGCCCTGCAGCGCCTTGAGGCCATCGTGTCCAAACTCGAGTCCGGGCAGGCCCCGCTTGAGGAATCCATCGCGCTCTACGAAGAGGGCGCGCTCCTGAAGGCCCATTGCGAGAACCGCCTCAAGGCGGCCCAGCTGCGCGTGGAGAAGATCGTCGTCGGCCCTGATGGCGGCGCAAAGGGCGTCGAACCCGCCGAGTTCAACTGATGCCGGCCCCGGCCGCCCTGATCGCCTTCGACGACTTCATAAAGGTGGACGTGCGCGTCGGTAAGGTCCTGGCCGCCGACGCCTTCCCCGAGGCTCGCAAGCCCGCGTACAAGCTGACCATCGATTTCGGCCACGACATCGGCGTGAAGAAGTCCTCGGCCCAGATCACCGTCCACTACACCCGCGACGAACTGGTCGGCCGCAAGGTCGCCGCCGTGGTCAACTTCCCGCCGCGCCAGATCGGTCCCTTCATGTCCGAGGTCCTGACGCTGGGCTTCCCGGACGCCGCCGGCGAGGTTGTGCTGGTCGGCGTCGACCGCGAGGTCGAGATCGGCGGGAGGCTGTTCTGACCCTCCACCCGCCCCAGGCCCCGGCCGCCAACTCCCCGGAGCAGGGCGTCATCGACCGCGTGGCCGAGGTCGCCGATCTGGTCACCGTCGCCCTCGACGAGCTTCTGCCCCGCGCCAGCGGCCCCGAATCGCGCCTGACCGAGGCCATGCGCTATGCCGCCCTCGGTCCCGGCAAGCGGCTGCGCCCCTTCTTCGCGCTGGAGGCCGCGGAACTGTTCGACATCGAGGAGCGGCCAGTCCTGCGCGCCGCTTGCGCTCTCGAATGTGTTCACGCCTACAGCCTCGTCCACGACGACCTGCCGGCCATGGACAATGACGACATGCGCCGCGGCCGGCCCACGGTTCACCGCGCCTATGACGAGGCCACCGCCATCCTCGCTGGCGATGCGCTCCAGACCGCCGCCTTCGACATCCTGCTGCATCCCGACACCCACGATGACGCCGAGATTCGTTGCGAACTCGCGGCCCGCTTGTCGCTGGCCAGCGGCGCGCGCGGCATGGCCGGCGGCCAGATGATCGACCTGCTCGGCGTGCGCGACGACCTCGGCGGCGTCGCCCGCATGCAGCGGCTCAAGACCGGCGCCCTGTTCACCTACGCCTTCGAGATTCCCCTGATCATCGCCCGCGCCCGGGACATCCACCGTCAGGCCCTGATCAGCTTCGCCCACGACATCGGCCTGGCCTACCAGATCGTCGACGACCTGCTGGACGTCGAGGGCGACGAGGACATTCTCGGCAAGGCGGCCAACAAGGACGCGGCCCAGGGCAAGACCAATTTCGTCACCCTGCTGGGCGTGGAGGCGGCGCGGCACAGGGTCGCGCACCTCGCCGATCAGGCCCGCGCCCACCTCGACGTCTTCGGCCCCGACGCCGAAATCCTCAAGGCCAGTGTGGACTTCGTGCTAAAGCGACAGTCCTGACCGCTTCGCGCCATAGTCACGGCGCGGTATGAGTGGATCAAAGAGACCGTCCGCGACTTAGAGTTTTCATGCCCGACACCCCTCTGCTCGACCAGGTTCACCTCCCCGCCGACACGCGCGGGTTCGACATCCCCCAGCTGCGCCAGCTGGCGGACGAGGTCCGTGCCGAGACCATCGACGCGGTCTCCACGACCGGCGGCCATCTCGGCGCCGGCCTCGGCGTGGTCGAACTGACCGTCGCCCTGCACCACGTCTTCGAGACGCCCGACGACATCCTGATCTGGGATGTCGGCCACCAGTGCTATCCGCACAAGATCCTGACCGGCCGCCGCGACCGCATCCGCACCCTGCGCCAGCCGGGCGGTCTGTCCGGCTTCACCAAGCGCAGCGAGAGCGAATACGACCCCTTCGGCGCCGCCCACGCCTCCACCTCGATCAGCGCCGCCCTGGGTTTCGCCGCCGCCCGCGACCAGAAGGGCGAGCACAACCGCGTTGTGGCCGTGATCGGCGACGGCTCCATGTCCGCCGGCATGGCCTATGAGGCCATGAACAACGCGGCCGAGACGACCAACGGCCAGTTGATGGTCATCCTCAACGACAATGACATGTCGATCGCCCCGCCGGTCGGCGGCATGAGCGCCTATCTGGCCAAACAGGTTTCAGGCGGCGCCTATCGCAATTTCCGCCGCTTCGGAAAGTCGGTCGCCGAACACCTGCCGCGCCCGTTCCGCAACGCGGCGCGCAAGGCCGAGGAATACGCCCGCGGCATGATCGTGGGCGGCACCTTCTTCGAGGAGCTGGGCTTCTACTACGTCGGTCCGGTCGACGGGCACGACATGGACAATCTGGTCCCCATCCTGAAGAACGCCGCCGCCATCACCGACCGCCCGGTGGTCGTCCACGTCGTGACGCAGAAGGGCAAGGGCTACGCCCCCGCCGAGAGCAGCGCCGACAAGCTGCACGCCGTCGCCAAGTTCGACGTCGTCTCGGGCAAACAGTCCAAGTCCGTCTCCAACGCCCCCAGCTACACCAAGGTGTTCGGGACCGAGCTGATCAAGCGCGCGCACCTCGACCCCACCATCGTCGCCATCACCGCCGCCATGCCCTCCGGCACCGGTCTGGACCTGTTCGGCCAGGCCTTCCCGACCCGCACCTATGACGTCGGCATCGCCGAACAGCACGCCGTCACCTTCGCCGCCGGCCTCGCCGCCGACGGGANTACAGCCAGTTCAAGTCGGTGATCTCGCAGCTCCGGCACCGGTCTGGACCTGTTCGGCCAGGCCTTCCCGACCCGCACCTATGACGTCGGCATCGCCGAACAGCACGCCGTCACCTTCGCCGCCGGCCTCGCCGCCGACGGGATGAAGCCGGTCTGCGCCATCTATTCGACCTTCCTCCAGCGCGGCTACGACCAGGTCGTCCACGACGTGGCAATCCAGAAGCTGCCGGTTCGCTTCGCCATGGATCGCGCCGGTCTGGTCGGCGCCGACGGGGCCACCCACGCGGGCAGCTTCCGTGAAGCCGCCAAGGCCGGCATCTCGTTCGGCAAGGACGACATCGTCAGCGACGGCATGATGCGCGCGTTCCGGATCAACGAGGGCCAGGTCACCTGGTCGTCAGGTCGTAGAGCGAGCGAAGAATGTCCCTCGAGACCGCGATCCTCTGTTCTGGCGCGCTGATGACGACAAGCGCCAGGGGGCCGTGCCAGGTCGTCCACGACGTGGCAATCCAGAAGCTGCCGGTTCGCTTCGCCATGGATCGCGCCGGTCTGGTCGGCGCCGACGGGGCCACCCACGCGGGCAGCTTCGACATCGGCTTCATGGGCGCGCTTCCGGGGATGGTCCTGATGGCCGCCGCCGACGAGGCCGATCTGGCCGCCATGATCGCGACGTCGCTCGAGATCGACGACCGTCCCTCCGCCTTCCGCTATCCGCGCGGCGACGGCGTCGGGGTCGAGATCCCGGAACTGGCCGCCCCGCTCGAGATCGGCAAGGGCCGGATCGTCCGCGAGGGCACGACCGTCGCCATCCTGTCGCTGGGCACCCGCCTGCAGGAATCGCTCAAGGCCGCGGAAGCCCTGGCCGCGCGCGGCGTCTCGGCCACCGTCGCTGACGCCCGCTTCGCCAAGCCGCTGGACGCCGACCTGATCCTGCGTCTCGCCCGCGAGCACGAATGCCTGATCACGGTGGAGGAGGGGGCCATGGGCGGCTTCGGCGCCTTCGTCCTCCAGCTGTTGTCCGACAAGGGCGCTTTGGATGCGGGCCTCAAGATCCGCACCCTCTGCCTGCCCGACGTCTTCCAGGACCAGGACAATCCGGCCGCCATGTACGCCACCGCGGGCCTGAACGCCGACCATATCGCCGCCGCAGCGCTTCAGGCGCTGGGCGTCGAGGCGACGCGCGCGGTTCGCGCTTAACCACCCGGCGCAACCCTCGCCCTCCGCAACCGTTCTGTCGCGGGGCTCCTGAGGGTTGAGTACAATGAAACTGCGTATCCTTTCCGTCGCCGCCGTCCTGACGGCGGTCGTCACACCCGCAATGGCCCAGCAGGCCGAAGCCCAGGCCGCGCCTGCCTTCGAGATCATGCGGACCAGCGACACCGCCATGACATGTCCGCAGATTTCGGAAGAAGCCGCGCAACTCAGCCAGCAGCTGGGCGGTACGCCCGGCGGTGGCATCCTCAGCGCGGTCACCGGCGTCGCTTCAGCGGGCGCCGCCATGCTCATTCCGGGCGCGGGTCTGGCCATCGCCGGCGTCGACGCCCTGACCCGCCCGGACCGCGACCGCAAGGAAGCCGAGGCCGCCGCCGTGCGGCACCGCTGGTACTATCTGAACGGCCTCTACGCCGGTCAGGATTGTCAGGCGCTGTCCGACGCCGCAGGTCCGACCCCGGCCAGTCCCGCCGACGCGGCGCCGGCCCCCGACCAGAAGAACTGAAGCCGTCCGCGCCTTCTTCCTGTCGTCATTCCGGGGCGCTCAGCGACCCCGGGACCCAGCGGCGCGCGAGAGCGCGAACCGAAGGTCGGCGCGTAGCAGCCAACCTGTCGGGCGCGCGGCTGTGTCGGCATCGCCTTCGGCGCCGCTGGGTCCCGGCCTTCGCCGGGATGACGACAGAAGAGGTGCGAGCAATAATCTTTCAGCCACACACGTTACAAACTCTAACCCGCTGATCCGTCGTGGGATTTCCGAACCACCAGCGTCATTTCCCAGCCCTGGTCAGCGGCGCCCTTATCATCCTCCCCATCCCGTCGCGGGGGAGGGCGTCTGGCGCCAGGGCCAATCACGTGCGGCGGGGTGCGATCGAGCGGGAAACGTCGTCCTGTAATCGTCGTCCGGACGCTTGTGCGGTGAGGAACTGCGCCTGTGGAATATCGGGGGCGTGGGGACGGTGGATTGCCCGGGGGCGTGAAACCCCGGGGCCCGGGAGGCCTGGAAGCCTTCCGCCCGTCGCGGGCGTACGATGGAAAGGGCTGAAGCGGCGACAAGGCCGGGNCGGTGGACTGCCCGGGGGCGTGAAACCCCGGGGCCCGGGAGGCCTGGAAGCCTTCCGCCCGTCGCGGGCGTACGATGGAAAGGGCTGAAGCGGCGACAAGGCCGGGGCGGGAAAATTCCACAAGCCCCGCGGGCCGCCACCAGAAGCCCGCCCCCGTCGGCTCGTGTGAACCGGTCGCGCGGAGCGCAGGCGGCGACGCCGAAAACNGGGAAAATTCCACAAGCCCCGCGGGCCGCCACCAGAAGCCCGCCCCCGTCGGCTCGTGTGAACCGGTCGCGCGGAGCGCAGGCGGCGACGCCGAAAACACATTCCGGTCCCCGTAACGCGAAAGCAGGGGGCCATTTCACGGTTCCGGGCAGACCGCCCGCGCTCCGCCACCTCCCCGCACTTTCCGGCCCACGGGCCGGAGAGTGATGCCGCACGCCCTGTTGTCGTCATCCCGGCGAAGGCCGGGACCCAGCGGCGCCGAAGGCGATCTGTTCACGCACCGGCGCTCCCGGCAGGTTGGCTGCTACGCGCCGACCTTCGGTTCGTGCTCTCGCACGCCACTGGGTCCCGGCCTTCGCCGGGATGACGGCAGAACATGGAAGATCCCGCCGATATCCTCGCAGGCAGGAGGGAGAATTCACAGGATTCCGCGGCATCCACAGCGACCCTTCGCCACGCCCCCGGATTGGCGAAACAAACATGCGGAAAATCAACGCCGTACAGCACGTCTGCGCCGCCTTGACCTGCGGGGGTCCCGCCTATAGGTTCCGCGCCGAATTCAGACCCCCTCCGACATTCGTGCCGGAGTGCTGAGGCCGCCATGTCCCTGCCACCGGAATCGCGCGAAGAGGCGATCGCTCGTCTCAACAGAAGCGCATCCGATCTGGAGGCGCGCACCGCTCCGCCGCTCTCTCACGAGGCTGCGGGTCAGGCGGCGGCGGGCCAGGCGTGGAAGATCATCGCCGACCTGTTCGGCGGCGTCTTCGTAGGCCTCGCGATCGGCTTCGGGGTCGACCATTTCGCCGGCACCTCGCCGGTGGGAATCATCGGCGGCGTCCTTCTGGGCTTCGCCATTTCGGTGTGGATGGCGTGGCGCACGGCGCAGCGTCTGATGGCCGAAGCCAACAAGCATGGGGAGCCGAAGTCGGTTCCCTTCGATGACGACGAAGACCAGGGAGCCTGATCGCCAGATGGCCGATCCGCTACATCAGTTTCAGGTTACGCCGCTGCCGGGTCTCGACTTCGGCGAAGTGACGCTGCCGATCGTCGGCACGGTGCATCTGGCCTTCACCAATTCGCATCTGGCGATGACCATCGGCTTCCTGCTGGTCGTGGGCTTCCTGACGCTGGTCACCTCGAACGCCAAGGTTGTTCCGGGCCGCACCCAGGCCGTGGGCGAGACCCTGTTCGGCATGATCGACGGCCTGACCGAGTCCATCATCGGTCACGACGGCAAGAAGTATTTCCCGTTCGTCTTCACGATCTTCACCTTCATCCTCGGGATGAACCTGCTGGGCATGTTCCTCAGCTTCACCGCCACGTCGCAGCTCGCCGTGACGGCGACCTTCGGCCTGATCACCTTCGGCCTGGTCGTCATCGTCGGCATCGTCAAGAACGGCGCCAACTTCGCCAAGCTGTTCTGGCCGACCGGCGCGCCGCTGGTCATGCGTCCGATCGTCGGCCTGATCGAGTTCTTCTCGTTCCTGCTGCGTCCGCTGACCCTGACGCTTCGTCTGTTCGGCAACATGATGGGCGGCCACATCGCCCTGAAGGTCTTCGCCGGTTTCGTGGCCACGGCCGTCATCGGCGCCGCCGGCTGGTTCGGCGTGCTGATCTTCCCGCTCGCCCTGGGCATGACCATCGGCCTGACCGCGCTCGAGTTCCTCGTGGCCTTCCTTCAGGCCTTCGTTTTCGCTGTTCTGACCTGCATCTACCTCAACGATGTGGTCAACCTGGGCGACGGCCACTGAGCCCCGACCAGTTCTTCCAACCCAACCAAACCCAGACTGACAGGACTAAGACATGGATCCCCAAGCCGCTAAACTCATTGGCGCCGGCATCGCGATGTGCGGCATGATCGGCGCCGGCATCGGCGTCGGCAACATCTTCGGCCAGTTCCTGGCGGGCGCCCTGCGCAACCCGTCGGCCGCCGGCTCGCAAATCGGCAACCTGTTCGTCGGCGCCGCCCTGGCTGAAGCCCTGGGCATCCTCGCCTTCGTCATGGGCATCCTGATCTGGATCTCGTAATCGGCTTCGGCGGCGCGGACCCCGTCCGCGCCGCCGGCTGACGACCTTTCCGATCCAACAGGCGACCGATGACCGTTCAAGCCCAGCCCGTCATGCCCGAAGACGCGACCACCCCGGTCGCGGTCGAGGACACGCACGCCACGACCGAAGCCGCTCACGGCGGTGAACACGAGTCTGGCGGCCTGCCCCAGTTCGAGTTCCAGCACTGGTTCGGGCAGATCGTCTATCTGATCTTCCTGTTCGCGATCCTGTATTTCCTGATCGCGAAGATCTTTGCGCCGCGCATGCGCCGCGTCTTCGACGAGCGCGCCTCGACCATCTCGACGGCGGTGGACACCGCCCGGCAGGTACAGGCCGAGGCTGCCGGTCAGGCCGCCGAGGCCAAGCGCGAAGTCGAGGAGGCTCGCGCCTCCTCGCGCGCCACGGCCGCCGCCGCCAAGGCGCGTGTGACCGAGGAAGCCAACACCCGCGCCGCCGCCGAGGAAGCCGTGGTCAACGCCCGCATCGCCGAGGCCGAGACCGCTATCGGCAAGACCCGCGACGCCGCCATGACCAATGTTTCGACCATCGCGTCCGACACGGCCGCGGCGATCGTCGAACGTCTCACGGGCAAGGCGCCGACCGTCGCTGAAGCCGCTGCCGCCGTGAAGGGCGCCGTCTGATGGAATTCTTCAATCCCCATCTCTACAGCCTCGACAACCCGGAACTCTGGGTCGCGGTCGGCCTGATCGCCTTCTTCGTCATCGTCATCATCGCGGGCGTGCCGAAGCTGGTCGCCGGGGTGCTGGACGCCAAGGCCCATAGGATCCAGTCGGAACTCGACGAGGCCGCCCGTCTGCGCGCCGAGGCCGAGGCCCTGCTGGCCCAGATCCGCGCCGAGAAGGCCGAGGCCGAAGCCCAGGCCGCTGAAATGCTGAAAGCCGCCGAGGCCGACGCCCGCCTCATGGAGGCCGAGGCCAAGGTGAAGCTGGAAGAGACGCTGAAGCGCCGCCAGGACCTCGCTGAACGCCGTATCGCCCAGGCCGAGGCCCAGGCCTCCGCCGAGGTGAAGGCCGCCGCCGCCGATCTGGCCGCCCGCGCCGCCGAACAGATCCTGGCCGCGCGTCTGGCCGGTCAGAAGTCCGACCCGCTGCTCGACGCGGCCATCGCCCAGATCGGCTCGCGCCTCAACTAGGCGTCGTCAGGACCGCAGAAAACAACGGCCCCGCCAGTCTGGCGGGGCCGTTTTTCGTTTCAGTTCGTCGCCGGCTCGAACGGGTGTCGCGCCAGCTTCTCGGCTCGCACGAGGCGTCCGTAGACATTGCCCAGGACGATGCCGAAGATCGCGTGGCTGACGATCATCCACGCCAGTGTGCCGAAGCCCGCCCGCATGAAGAACAGCCCCGCCCCGGCGATCGGGGCGATGAACAGCGCCATCAGGATGAAGGCGCTGACGGCAAACAGGATACCCTTCGATTCGGGCGTATCCGTCGGCAGTCGGGGACAGAGAATCCCGAATGCGACGCCCAGACCGACGCCGGCGAGGACGTGGAGGAACCACCCCAGCGCCAGCCTGTCGGGCTGTTGAACGACCACGGCCAGAAGTTGCGGCATCGCTACGGCCCAGTGGCCGACCGCCATATTGATGCCTTCGATAATCGAAACCACGACGGTGGCTGCGAAACCTGCAGCCAATCCCTTACGTACACGTGACATCATGCCCGTTAGCGCCTCCCAAACGCTGTTGAGGGTCAAACTACGCATGGGAGAGCATACGCCTGCTGTAACAGGCGGCGTTCACTTTGCCGTGTACTTAACCGTGAGGCCGGAACCTACTCGGCGGCGATGTTCGAACCTTCGGGCGCGGTCCAGCGCAGCACCGGCGAGCGGGCGGCGCGGGTCTCGTCCAGACGGCGCAGCGGGGCGTGGAAGGGCGCGCCCTTGAACCGCTCGACGTCGCCGGCTTTCGCCGCCGTCGCCAGGGCCCGCATCGCCTCGATGAAGCGATCCAGCTCCTGCTTCGATTCCGTCTCGGTCGGCTCGATCAGCATGGCGCCGTGGACGACCAGCGGGAAATACATGGTCATCGGGTGGAAGCCCTCGTCGATCATCGCCTTGGCGAAGTCGAGCGTGGTCACCTCCGTGCCCTTCAGCCATTCGTCGTCGAACAGGGCCTCGTGCATGCACGGACCGTCCGGGAAGGCCGGGCTCATCAGGTCCGACAGCCGGGCCTTGATGTAGTTGGCGTTGAGCACCGCATCCTCGGCGACCTGACGCAGGCCGTCCGAACCATGGCTCATCATGTAGCTGAGGGCCCGGGTGTACATGCCCATCTGGCCCTGGAAGGCGCACAGGCGGCCGAAGGCCCGGGCGGCCTCGTCTTCCTCGCGCTCGACCAGACGATAGCCGTCAGCGTCGTGCACGACCCACGGAGCCGGGGCGAAAGGCGCCAGCGCTTCCGACAGCACCACCGGACCCGCGCCCGGCCCGCCGCCGCCGTGGGGCGTCGAGAAGGTCTTGTGCAGGTTGATGTGCATGGCGTCGACGCCCAGATCGCCCGGGCGCACCCGGCCGACGATGGCGTTGAAGTTGGCGCCGTCGCAATAGAAGTACGCGCCGGCCTCATGGGTCAGCCGGCTGATCTCGAGGATGTCGCGCTCGAACAGGCCGCAGGTGTTGGGGTTGGTCACCATGATGGCCGCGACGTCGTCGCCCAGCTTGGCGGCCAGATCGGCCACGTCGACGCGGCCGTCGTCGGTCTGGGCGACCTCGACGACTGTGTAGCCGACGAAGGCGGCGGTGGCCGGGTTGGTGCCGTGGGCCGAGGTCGGCACCAGCACCTTGCGGCGCTTCTCATGCTGACCCGAAGCCTCGTGGGCGGCGCGGATGGCCATCAGGCCGCACAGCTCGCCATGGGCGCCCGCCTTGGGCGACAGTGCGACGGCGGGCATGCCGGTCAGCGTCTTGAGCCAGTGCGCCAGGGTGTCCATCAGCTCCAGCGCGCCCTGAACGGTCGACGTCGGCTGCAGCGGATGGATGTCCGAGAAGCCCGGCAGGCGGGCCATCTTCTCGTTGAGGCGCGGGTTGTGCTTCATCGTGCACGAGCCCAGCGGATAGATGGCCAGGTCGATGGCGTGGTTCTTCTGCGACAGGCGCACATAGTGGGACAAGATCGCCGAGATCGGACCCGTCCGTCTTCGGTTCCGGCAGATCCACGCCGGTCTTGCCCCAGCCGTCGCTCTCGAAAATCAGGTGCTCGTTCTGCAGCAGGCCGCGCCCGCCGGTCAGGGTCGGGTGCTTGTAGTCATGGTCCACGGCGTTGGGGGCGGTGGGGCGGCCGACAGTGTTCATGGTGCTCATCGTTCCGCTCCTCAGACCGACAGGACCTTGGCGAGCGAACCCGCCAGGATCTTGATGTCGGCGTCCATGGTCATCTCGGTCGCCGCGACCAGCAGGACGTCGTCCATGCCGGCTTCCGGAGCCAGACGGCTGTAGGGCACGCCGGCGAGGATGCGGTGGGCGGCCAGCTGCTCGACCACCTCGGCGGCGGGCTTGGGCAGGCGCACGGCGAACTCGTTGAAGAAGCGCGTGGTCAGGATCTCGACGCCCGGGATGGCCGCCAGGGCGTCACGGGTCGCCAGCGCCTTCTCGTGGTTCAACAGGGCCATCTTCCGCAGCCCCGTCTCGCCCAGCAGGCTCATGTGGATGGTGAAGGCCAGGGTGCACAGGCCCGAGTTGGTGCAGATATTCGACGTCGCCTTGTCGCGGCGGATGTGCTGCTCGCGGGTCGACAGGGTCAGGACGAAGCCGCGTTCGCCATCGGCGTCGACGGTTTCGCCGGTCAGGCGGCCGGGCATCTGGCGGACCAGCTTTTCTCGGCAGGCGAACAGGCCGACGTAGGGTCCGCCGTAGTTCAGGGCGTTGCCGATCGACTGGCCCTCGGCGGCGACGATGTCGGCTCCCATTTCGCCCGGCGATTTCAGCAGGCCCATCGATACGGCCTCGGTGACGACGACAATCAGCAGGGCGCCGGCGGCGTGGGCCGCCTCGGCGATCTTCGTCACGTCGGTGGCCGTGCCGAACACGTTCGGGGTCTGGACGACGACGCAGGCGGTGTCGGGACCGATCTGCGCGATGACATCGGCCTCGGCGTCGATTGCGGCCGGCAGGACCTCGGTCTCGACGCCGACGGCGTGGACCACGGTCTCGGTCGCGCGGACATAGTGCGGATGCACCCCGCCCGAGATGACCGCCTTGTTGCGGCGGGTGACGCGGGTGGCCATCAGCACGCCCTCGGCCATGGCGGTCGAGCCGTCATAGAGGCTGGCGTTGGCTACCGGCATGCCGGTCAGGTTCGCGACCTGGGTCTGGAACTCGTACAGATACTGCAGCGTGCCCTGGGCGATTTCCGGCTGATAGGGTGTGTAGCTGGTCAGGAACTCCGACCGCTGGATCACGTGGTCCACCGTCGCCGGGACGTGGTGCTTGTAGGCGCCGGCTCCGCAGAAGAAGGGCGCCGAGCCGGCCGACGTGTTCCGCGCGGCCATGGCGCCCAGCGCCCGCTCGACCTCCAGCTCGCCCGCCACGCGGGGCAGGTCGACGAAGCCGTCGCGATGCGCCGCCTTGGGCACGTCCACGAACAGGTCGTCTATGGATTTGGCTCCGATGGCCGCCAGCATGGCGGATCGGTCGTCGGGCGTCAGGGGGAGGTAACGCATCTCAGTCCAGTCTGGCGTTGTGGGTCATCAGCGCGCTGACGGCCCGATCGGAAAGGGAGGAGGAGGCGGCAAGTCCATCGCGCACGCCGGCGAAATCGTCGGCGCTGCGGTTCTGGCTCATCTTGAGGGCGCCGCGGATATCGTCGATCTCGATCCGCAGGCCGACGAGGGCATGCTGCAGCTTTTCGATATAGGGCTCCGGCGCATCGTCGACCGCCCACGGCTCTGACCGGTCGCGCTCAAGCGCCTCGGTCAGGCGTTCGAAATAGGGGCGCACCCGGGCGGGGTCGCTCTCGACGCAGGCCCGGCCGCGCGCCTCAACCCGGGCATAGTTCCAGGTCGGAACCGTTCGTCCGTGGACCTGCTTGGACGGATACATCGATGGCGAGACATAGGCGTCGGGGCCGGTGAAGATGGCCAGCACCTCCGCGCCTTCCGTCAGCGCCTGCCAGAAAGGATTGGCGCGCGCGACATGGCCGACAAGGGCCGTGATCCGGCCGTCAGCGCCATGCTCGGCCAAAAGCGGAGCGTGGGCGGCCAGCAGGCGGCCTTCGGCGTGGACGACAAGGCTCGCCAGCGGGCTGGCGCCGATCAGCGCAGCCAGCTGTGCGGGGTCATCCTCGACGAAGGCGCCGGGCCGATACATCAGAGGGTGGCGAGGAAGGCGTCGTAGGCGGCGCGGTCCATCAGGCCGTCGGTCGAGGCGTCGGACACCTTGATCTTCGCGAACCAGCCTTCGCCTTCGGGATCGGCGTTGACGGTTTCCGGGGCGGAGGCGAGGGCGGCGTTGCCCTCGATCACCTCGCCCGAGACCGGGGCGTAGACGTCCGAAGCCGCCTTGACGCTCTCGACGACGGCGAAGCTGTCGCCCTTCGAGACAGTCTTGCCGGCGTCCGGCGTCTCGACGAACACCACGTCGCCCAGGGCGTCAGCGGCGTGCTTGGAAATTCCGACGGTGGCGACGTCGCCATCGAAGCGAACCCACTCATGATCCTTGGAGAAATGCATCGGTCCGATCCTCAGGCTTTCGGTTTGCGATAGTAGCGTTGGGCGACGAAGGGGGTGGCGACGACCTCGGCCGCGGCGGGCTTGCCGCGCACGATGACCTTCAGATCGGTCCCCAGCTCGGCGAACTTCGGCGGGACATAGCCCATGGCGATATTGCGGCCCAGCGTCGGCGAGGGTCCGCCCGAGGTGATCGCGCCGATGACGTTTCCGTTCATGTCGGCGATCTCGGCGCCTTCACGGGCCGGGGCGCCTTCCTTGACGCTCAGGCCGATGCGGACGCGGTCCGGGCCGTCGGCCAGTTCCTTCAGGATGCGGTCGGCGCCGTTGAAGTCCGCGCGCTCCTTGCGCGACTTGGACAGGGCGAAGGTCAGGGCGCCTTCGACCGGGCTGGTCGAGGCGTCGATGTCGTGTCCGTGCAGCGGCAGGCCGGCCTCGAGGCGCAGGCTGTCGCGGGCGCCCAGACCGATCGGCTTGACGCGGGCGTCCTTCAGGATCTCGTTCCAGACGCGCTCGGCCTGATCGGCAGGCACGGAAATCTCGTAGCCGTCCTCGCCCGTGTAGCCCGAGCGGGAGATGAAGCAGTCGCAGCCGAACAGCATCAGCCGGGCGCATTCCATGAAGCCCATCTCGGCCAGCAGAGGCTCGTGGGCGGCCATGACCTCGGCGGCCTCGGGGCCCTGGATTGCGATCAGCGCGCGGTCGTCGAGGACCTTCAGCGTCGCATCGCCCTGCAGATTGGCCTGCAGGAAGGCGAAGTCGGCGTCCTTGTTGCCGGCGTTGACCACGACATAGAGGCCGTCGTGGTCGGGCTTGCCGGCCATCAGGTCGTCCATGATGCCGCCCTCGGCGTTCAGCAGCAGGCTGTATTTCTGCTTGCCGGCCTTCAGGATCGCATAGTCGCCGGGGACGAAGCGTTCGAACTGGGCGACGGCGTCCTCGCCGGTGATCTTGCACTGGCCCATGTGCGAGACGTCGAACAGGCCCGCGTGTTCGCGGGTCCAGCGGTGCTCGGCCAGCACGCCCTCGTACTGCACCGGCATGTCATAGCCGCCGAAGCCCACCATGCGGGCGCCCGCCGCGCGGTGTGCGGCGTTGAGGGGCGTGGTCTTCAGGGCTTCGTCGGTCATCTGAACTCTCGCGGTCGCGTGTTGAGGCGGAAGCTCCGCCGTCCTCGCGCCCCCGCTGTCCTGAAGCCTGAGAGATTCCGACGTCCTCAATGAGGTCGCCTTGCTCCGTCGGCGCGCTCCGAAGAGCGACTTTCCAGCGTCCGAATGTCCTCGCGGTCCGTTTGCCTGAGCGTTTCCGGGGCGGTTGCGCCTTCGGCTCCGAAGCCTCCGAAAAGGCCCCGATCTCTCCCGCGAGAGCGAGCGGACCTAGGCCCCGACTCCGGCGCGAAGTCAAGCGGAACGGGCGGCCCACGCCTCCACTTCGGCGATCCGGGCGGCCTTGTCAGCGTCGCTGAGGAAGGACCCTTCGAAGCTGTTGCGGGCCAAGAGCGTGATCTGGTCCCTCGTCAGGCCCACGGCCTCGGCCAGCTGGCGATAGTTCTCATTCACATAGCCGCCGAAATAGGCCGGATCGTCCGAGTTCAGGGTCACGTGCAGGCCGCGACGAAGCATCTCCGGCACGGGATGGTCCTTCAGATCCTTCACCACGCAGAGCTTGAGGTTGGACAACGGGCAGACCGTCAACGTCATCCGTTCGTCAGCCAGCCGCTCGACCAGACGCGGGTCCTCCATCGAGCGGTTGCCGTGGTCCATACGATCGATTTGCAGCAGGTCCAGCGCCTCCCAGACATAGGCCGGCGGACCTTCCTCGCCGGCATGGGCGCAGAGCTTAAGGCCGAGGTCGCGGGCGGCGGCGAAGACGCGTTTGAACTTGGACGGCGGATGGCCGACCTCGGACGAATCCAGTCCCACTCCGATGAAGTGGTGCAGATACGGCTTCGCCGCCTCCAGAGTGGCGAAGGCCTCGTCCTCGGTCAGATGCCGCAGGAAGCTGAGGATCAGTCCGGAGGTGACGCCCAACTCGGCCTTCGCCCGGTCCATGCCCGCGATCAGACCCTCGACCACGACCTCGAACGGGACGCCGCGATCGGTGTGGGTCTGGGGGTCGAAGAAAATTTCGGCGTGCCGGACGTTGTCGGCCGCGGCGCGCTGGAAATAGGCGAAGGCCAGGTCCTCGAAGTCGCGCCGCGTCAGCAGCACGTTCGCACCGGCGTAATAGATGTCGAGGAAGTCCTGCAGGTTCGAAAAGTCATAGGCGGCGCGCACCGCCTCGACGCTGTCGAACGGAATGGCCACGCCGTTCCGCTGGGCCAGTTCGAACATCAGTTCGGGCTCGAGGCTGCCCTCGATGTGAAGATGCAGTTCGGCCTTGGGCAGGCCGGCGATATAGGCGTCGAGCGACATGGGCGGCTCCGGTGAGGCGCCCAGTCTAACCTACATCCGCTCCGGCGTGTCGATGCCCAGCAGGCGAAGCGCCGTCTCCAGCTGGTCCAGCGCCGCCTTCGACAGCGCCAGCCGCGAACCCCGCGTCGCCTCCTCCGGCGCGATCAACACCGGGCAGGCGGCGTAGAATTTCGAGAACGACTGCGCCAGCCGGTAGGCGTGCTCGGCCATGACATGCGGCATCCGCTTGTCGTAGGCTTCGGCGACCGCCTGCGAGAAGGCGTCCAGAGTCAGGGCCAGATCGCGCTCGGCCGGTTCGGCGATGACGATGGGCCCCGGCGCCGCGCCCTGGTCCGCGCCCTTGCGCAGCAGGGATTTGATGCGCACGGCCTGGTACAGCAGATAGGGGCCGGTCTTGCCCTCGAAGCTCATGAAGCGGTCAAGGTCGAAGACGTAGCTCGTCGTCCGGCTGTTCGAGAGGTCGGCGAATTTCAGGGCGGCGACGGCCACCTTGTGGGCGATGGCCTCGAACTCGGCCTCGCTGAGGTCCTCGCCCAGATGCGCCTCGTGCAGCCGGTCGCGCGCCTTCTCCACCGCCATCGTGATCAGGTCGTGCAGCTTCAGAACGCCGCCCGCCCGGGTCTTGAAGGGCTTGCCGTCGGGGCCGTTCATGGTGCCGAAGCCGAGGTGGTCCAGCGATCCTTCGGCCGCGTAGCCTGCCAGATAGGCCGCGCGGAACACCTGTTCGAAATGCTCGGCCTGCCGCTCGTCGACGACGTACAGGATCAGGTCCGGGTCGATGGCCTTGCGGCGGTCCAGGATCGTGGCCAGGTCGGTCGTGCCGTACATGGCCGAGCCTTCCGAGCTGATGACCAGCAGCGGCGGCGGGCTGGGGGCCTCGATCACCGAGCCGTCGGCCAGCTTCTTCTTGCGGGTCTCGCCGGGGCGGGCGACGTGGACCACCCGGGCGCCGTCGTCCTCGACCAGCAGGCCAGTCTTCTCGAGGTGGGCGATCATCTCGGCCATGACCGGGTCGGCGTCGCTCTCGCCGTTCCACAGGTCGAAGGTCACGCCCAGGGCGCCGAACTCACGTTCCAGCGCGGTGCGGCTGACGGCGACGAAATGGGCCCATAGCGCGCGATAACCGGGGCGTCCGCCCTGCAGTTCGGCCGTCGCCTTGCGGGCGCGGTCGCGGAAGCCGGCGTCTTCCTTGGCCATGGCGGCGGCGGCGGGATAGAGCCGCTCCAGATCCTCAAGCGAGACCGGGCTTTCGGCCGGGAAGGGGCCATCGCCCTCGGCGAGGAAACCGTCGGCCTTGCCCTCATCGCCCACGGCGACGATCAGCAGCCCCATCTGGAATCCCCAGTCGCCGAAATGGGCGTCGCCCCAGACGGTGTCGCCGCGGAAGCGGAACAGCCGCTTCAGACTCTCGCCGATGATGGACGAGCGCAGGTGGCCGACGTGCATCGGCTTGGCCACGTTCGGGCCGGCGAAATCGATGACCACCTTGCGTGGCGCGGTGACCGTCGAGGCGCCGGAATGATCGGCGTCGGCGGCGACCTCGGCGGCCCGCGCCGACAGGGCGGCGTCGGCCAGCTTGAGATTGATAAAGCCCGGTCCCGCGACCTCGACCGAGGACAGGCGCGTATCGCCGGCCAGCCGTTCGGCGACCCGGGTCGCCAGTTCACGCGGATTGGCCTTCAGCGCCTTGGCGGCGGCGAGGGCTCCGTTGGACTGGAAGTCGGCCAGGTCCGGTCGGTCCGAGGTGGTCACGCGGGCCAGGGCGGCGTCCACGCCTTCGGCGGCGAAGGCGGCCCCGACCGCTTCGCCCAGGACGGTTCTGAGGTCGGTCATTTACTGGGCCGGCGGAGGGGTGGCCGCGGCCGTGCCCGCATTGACGCGGAACCGGCTGCCGGAGCGGTTGAACTCGGCCATCTGGGGCGTGACGTCGAAGCCGACCAGGATTTCGAAATTGTCCCCGCTGGTCGTGGCGTTGGCGCGCGGGATGACGATGGTCTGGTCCTGGGTGACGGTTGCGGTCTGGGCGTCGTCGAAGTCGACCGGCAGGTCGAAATATTCCTTGGCCAGAATGGCGCGGTTCCGCTCGGTCACCGCAATCCAGTAACGGTAGGTGCGGCCATCGCCCTGGGCCTGCGGTCCGCGGCCAAGGTTGAACAGCATGCGCATCTCGACCGTGATGGGGTCGTCATTCATGTAGCCGCAGTCGGACACAAGGCCCTCGATCTCGCCGGTGTAGCCGACGTTGGCGGCCGCGACCCGGTCGCCGGTCAGTTCGACGTAGCGGGCGGCGTCGTAGAGGATTTTCACATAGGGGCAGGGGCCGGCGGCGGACCGCTCGCGCAGGGGGGCGATGCGAGGCGGACGCGGCCTGTCCGACTGTTCGCCCGGTTGCTGCTGCTCCTGCCCGGGACGGCTGCTCTGGCCCGGACGGGTCTGCTGCGCACCGGCGACGGCCGGAACCAGCGCGGTCGAAAGCGCAGCGGCGGCGAGGGCCGAGGCCAGGGAAACCTTGAGGACGCGACGCATGCAGTGGTCTTCCAGAAACGAGGAGGTGCGGCGACAGCCCGACGCCCGGGCGGCACGCTCGCCGCTGATAGCGGCTAAACCGAGGCGCGGCAAACCCGCGCGCGCGGAAACACGGAGCCTGACGCAGGTGGCGGCGGGCCGCTCAAACGACTAGGTTCCGGCCATGACCGTTCACGCGCCCATCTACCCGGCCGACAAGCGCCCCTTGACCGTGCGTCTGGCGACGCCGCGCGGCTTCTGCGCCGGGGTCGACCGGGCCATACAGATCGTCGAGCGCGCCATCGGGAAATATGGCGCGCCGGTCTATGTGCGGCACGAGATCGTCCACAACCGCCACGTCGTCGAGCGGCTCAAGGCCATGGGCGCCGTCTTCGTCAAGGAACTCGACGACTGCCCCGACGACCGGCCGGTGGTCTTTTCGGCGCATGGCGTGCCCAAGTCGGTGCCGGCCACGGCGCGGGCGCGCGAGATGCTGTACCTCGACGCCACCTGCCCGCTGGTCTCCAAGGTCCATGTCGAGGCCGAACGCCATCACGCCGCCGGCCGCCACATCATTCTGATCGGCCATGCGGGCCACCCCGAGGTCGTCGGCACCATGGGCCAGCTGCCCCCGGACGCCATCAGCCTGGTCGAGACGGTGGCGGACGCGGAGGCCTTCCTGCGCCCCGGTGACGCGCCGCTCGCCTACGCCACCCAGACGACCCTGTCCGTCGACGACACCAGCGAGATCCTGTCGGTGCTCAAACGCCGCTTCCCCGAGCTGCCCGACCCGCACAAGGAAGACATCTGCTACGCCACCACCAACCGTCAGGAGGCGGTCAAGCGGCTGGGCGCGGGCTGCGATCTGGTGCTGGTTGTCGGGTCCGCCAACTCGTCCAACTCTGTGAGACTGGTCGAGGTGGCGATACGCGCCGGGGCCCGCGATGCGCGGCTGGTGGATGACGCTGGCCAGGTCGACTGGTCATGGCTTGAGGGCGTGTCGACCCTCGGCATCACCGCCGGCGCCTCCGCCCCGGAACGGCTGATCGAGGAGTTGATCGAGGCGGTCCGGTCCCGGTTCGACGCCACGGTGATCGAGGACGACGGCGAACGCGAAACCGTCGCCTTCAAGCTGCCGCGCCTGCTCACCGCCTGATCGCGGAGCCGCGTGCTCTTGCGCAAGCGGAGCCTTTGGCCTTGGCTGGCGTTAACCGCCGGACCCAACCGTGGAGCTTCCATGCGCCGTCTTCGCACCGCCTGCACGATCGTCTCGACCCTGGCTCTCATCGCCGCCTCGGGCTGCACACAGGAGGCTGAAGCCCCGCCCGTCGCCCCGGTTGAGCCGGTTCCCGCGCCCGCGGCCCCTATTGCCTCGCCGATCAGCTACGCCTGCGAAAGCGGCCAGTCGGTCACCGTCGGCTATCCGGACACCTCGACGGCCCAGCTGACCTACAAGGGCCAGACCTACGTCCTGCGCACCGTTCAGGCGGCGTCGGGCGCGCGCTTCACGGGCTCGGGCATGGAGTGGCAAACCGTGACCGCCGACGGTCAGGAGACCGCGACCCTCAGCCGCCTCGGCCCCAATCAGGACGTCGGGGTCGCCGTACTGGAGCGCTGCAGCCGCCCGTCGTCAGCGCCGGTCGCGCCCGGCCCGGCCCCCGCGCCAGGTCCGCTGCCCGGCGGGCCGCTGCCCCCCGCGGCCGTCCCCTGCAAAGGCCCGCAGCTTAAGCTGTCGGCGGACGGCGGAGACGCAGGCATGGGCCACCGGGTCACAATCATCGGCGTGCAGAACGTCGGCGCCCAGGCCTGCAGCCTGACCGGTTATCCGACCGTGACGCTGCAGGACGCCCGCGGCCGCAACCTGACGACTGTCCGTTCGGAGCAGAACCCCGGCAGCTATCTGCGTTCGGGCCAGTCGCCGGCGCCGGTGACCGTCCAGCCGCAGGCCAAGGCCTTCTTCGACGTCGCCTGGACGGTGGTGCCGAACGAAGCCAAGGGCGAAACGGCCTGTCCCACTGCGACCCGCATCCGGGCCGCCGCCCCGGGTGACACCTCGCCCGCCACCCTGGCCCAGACGTTCACCCCTTGCGGCGGCCGGATCCAGATCAGCCCGTTCCGCGCCGTCGCCGAACCGGCCCCGACGCCGGCAGCGTGACCCTCGCGTTCGGCGGGGGTTCAAACGGCGGGAAAAACGGCGTAGCGGAGCGCCCATGACAGCGACCTTCTACGACCGCGTGCGCGCGGAACTCGCCGACATCGACTCCCAGGGGCTGACCAAGCCCGAGCGGATCATCGCCTCCCGTCAGGGCCCGGTGATCAGGGTCGGCGGGCGCGACGTGCTCAACTTCTGCGCCAACAACTACCTCGGCCTCGCCGGAGACGAGCGCGTCGCCCAAGCGGGAATCAGGGCCCAGGAACAGTGGGGCGCGGGCACGGCCTCCGTCCGCTTCATCTGCGGCACCCTGAAGATCCACAAGGAGCTGGAGCGGTCGATCGCCGACTATCTGGGCTTCGAGGACACGATCCTGTTCGCCGCCGCCTTTGACGCCAACGGCGGGATTTTCGAGCCGCTATTCGGGGCCGAGGACGCCATCATCTCCGACAGCCTGAACCACGCCTCGATCATCGATGGCGTGCGGCTGTGCAAGGCGAAGCGCTATCGCTTCGCGACGTCCGACATGGACGACCTCGAGACCCAGCTGAAGCAGGCCCGGGCCGACGGCGCCAAGGAGATCATCATCGCCACCGACGGCGCCTTCTCGATGGACGGCTATATCGCAAAGCTGAAGGACATCCGGGCGCTGGCCGACAAATACTCGGCCCTGATCATGGTCGACGACTGCCACGCCACGGGTTTCCTCGGTCCGAAAGGCCGCGGCTCCTACGCCCACCACGGCGTCGAGGTCGATTTCGTCACCGGCACCTTCGGCAAGGCGCTGGGCGGGGCCATGGGCGGCTTCATCTGCGCGAAGGCCGAGGTCGTGAACCTGCTCAAGCAGCGCGCGAGGCCCTACCTCTTCTCCAACGCCCTGGCCCCGGCGATCTGCGGCTCCAGCATGGAAGCCATCCGCATCGCCGGCGGTGACGAGGGCGACGCCCTGCGCAAACAGCTGTTCGCCAACGCCGCCCGTTATCGCGCCGCCATGACCGAGGCGGGCTTCAACCTGCTGCCGGGCGAACACCCGATCATTCCGGTGATGCTGGGCGACGCCAAGCTGGCCCAGGACTTCGCCGCCCGGGCGCTCGAGCTGGGCGTCTATGTCATCGGCTTCAGCTTCCCGGTCGTGCCCCGGGGTCAGGCGCGCATCCGCACCCAGATGTCTGCGGCGCATACCTTCGAACAGATTGATCAGACGGTCGCTGCGTTCACGACGGCCGGACGCGAATTGGGAGTTATCTGATGGCGGACACCATGAAGGCCTTGGCCAAGACCCGGCCGGGCATCGGCCTTGAGCTGATCGACGCGCCGATCCCCGTTGCGGGCGACGAGGACGTGCTGATCCGCGTCAAGCGCACCGCCGTCTGCGGCACCGACATCCACATCTGGAATTGGGACGAGTGGTCCCAGAAGAATGTGCCGGTCCCCATGATCACCGGCCATGAGTTCTCGGGCGAGATCGTCGCCATCGGCAAGGACGTCGACCGCCGCCTGAAGATCGGCCAGCGCGTCTCGGCCGAGGGCCATGTCATCGACCTGAACTCGGAAGCCGCCCGGGCCGGCCACTTCCACCTCGATCCCGACACGCGCGGCATCGGCGTGAACCGTCAGGGGGCCTTCGCCGAGTTCGTGGTGGCTCCGGCATTCAACGTCATCGAGCTGCCCGATGACGTGCCCTATGAGATCGGCTCGATCCTCGATCCGTTCGGCAACGCCGTGCACACGGCGCAGCAGTTCGACCTGCTGGGCGAGGACGTGCTGGTCACCGGCGCGGGCCCCATCGGCATGATGGCCGCCGCGGTCGCCCGCCACGCCGGCGCGCGCACTGTGGTCCTGACCGACATCAACGACTTCCGCCTTGAGCTGGCGCAGAAGGTCGCCCCCGGCGTCCGCACCGTGAACACGACGAAAGAAGACCTGCGCGACGTCATGCACGAGCTGGGCCTGAAGGTCGGGTTCGACGTGGCGCTGGAGATGTCGGGATCGCCGATCGCTTTCAAACAGTGCGTCGACACCCTGATCATGGGCGGCGGCATGGCCATGCTGGGCATTCCTTCGAAGCCGATGGAAACCGACTGGGGCGCCATCATCCTCAAGGCCCTGACCATCAAGGGCGTCTACGGGCGCGAGATGTTCACGACCTGGCGCAAGATGCTGGGCCTGCTGAAGGCCGGTCTCGACCTGACGCCGTTGATCACCCACCAGATGAGCTACGAGCGCTTCGAGGAGGGCTTCGAGGCCATGCGCTCGGGCCAGTCCGGCAAGGTGGTTCTGAACTGGGACAAGGCGGCCTGAGGCCCAACCCATGTCCGCGATAACGGCCTTTCTGGAAGGCGAGGGTCCGGACGCACGCGGCCGGACCCTGTTTGACGTGCTTGCCATGGACAACGTCGCGCTGGAGCGAAACCACGACTTCATCCAGTGGCTGTTCCCGCTGCGGGAACCTTCGCGCGCCGTTCCGGAGGCGCCCGTGCTCGCCGACACAGAGGTCGAGGCGATCCGGGAGTCGGTCATGGCCCAGTGCGCCCTGGCCGCCGCGACCGACCGGATGGACGCCTTCTATCGCGCCACCCACGACTGGCTGATGCCCAACGACCACAACCACCTTCGGATCACGCGGATCATCCGGTCGTTGCGGCTGCTGGTCGGCGATGAGCAGGCCGACGCCTTCCGGGCCGCCATCATGGCCCGGGTCGAGGCGACGCGAGCGCCCGTGAGCGCCCGCAGTCGCGGATACTGGGCGACGGCCTGAACCGTCAGGCGGCGGTCGGCTCGCCCTTCTTCATCGTCGCCATGAAGACGATGATGACGAACAGCAGCATCGACGTAACCAGCATGATCTCGGACGCGATCATGCCGGGCAGGAAGAATGGCCTGCCGAGCAGCATCAGGGCCAGCGACGGCATCAGGATCAGGAAACCCAGCACCGACAGAAGGAAATGCGCCTTGGGCAGCCAGCCCCGTTCCGCTGTCGGGAACGACCGGTAGAACAGGCCGAACAGCATCATCGACGCAAAACCGAGCAGGTTGATGTGCGCATGCACGGGCCCGAGAACGAAATTCTCGTTCGCGCCCATCCAGACGCCCAGCGTCATTCCGACCAGAGCTGACAGCACGCCGAGACGCAGGAAATTATTCGAAACCGACATTGGTTGGATCCCTCCGACAAAGGGCGATTTTCACAAACCGCCGTTTCCCCGAATCCTGAATACAACGTCGTCAGCCCAATGTCTTGATCAACGCCTTCTCGAACCCGGCCGTGTCGGGACCGGGCAGGGCCAGCAGCTCGCCGTTCTCGAACAGTTCGAACACCTTCGGATGGACGTATGACGACCGGCACACCGTCGGCGTATTGCCCAGGAGGCCGGCGACGGCTTTCACGCAGACAGTGATCTGACGCTTCGCCGCCGTCGGTGAGGCGGGCGGTTCCATGTCGCGCAAGGCCCGGGCCGCCGAGACGGTCCCCGCCCATGTGCGGAAATCCTTTGCCGAGAACTGGTCGCCCATGGCCTCCCGGATGTAGCTGTTCACATCGTCCGAGGTCAGAACGCACAGCTGCCCCTCGGCGTCCCGGTATTTGAACAGCTGCTGGCCCGGCAGTTCGCGAAGGGATCGGACCACGGTGGCTAGGCGTCGGTCCCGCACCTTCACCTCATGCTCGACCCCGCTCTTGCCCTTGAAGGCGAAGGTCAGGGCTGTTCCGTCGACATCAAGGTGCCGCTTGTTCAGCGTCGTCAGGCCGTAGGAGCGGTTCTGTTTCGCATACTGGGCATTGCCGACCCGGATCAGGGTGATTTCCAGCAGCCGGACCGCCGTAGCCAGAACCTTGTCCCGGGATACGCCCCGCTTGTTCAGATCGGCCTCAACGCGGGCCCGCAGCTTCGGCAACGCCCGGGCGAAGGCCGGCAGGCGTTCGAACTTGGTCTCCGAGGCGTGACTGCTCCAGCCCTCGTGATAGCGGTACTGCTTGCGGCCTTTCGCATCCCGGCCCGTGGCCTGGATGTGGCCCGAGGCGCGGGGACATATCCACACGTCGGTCCAAGCCGGAGGGATGGCGAGCGATCGCAGACGCGCCAGCACCGCCTCGTCCCGGATCAGGCTGCCCTTCGCATCGTGATAGCTGAAGCCCTTGCCCGAAGCGGTGCGCCGGATGCCGGGATGCTCGTCGCTGCAATAGGTCAGGCCGCGCGGGACATCGGCGGGGTCGGCGACGGTCATATTCCGACCCCGGCATCGCCGCGGCGGTGCTGTTCGCGAAGATCGAGACCCTTGCGTACGGGCCCGGCCACCGCCCGGGGGAGGGTGCGTCGGCGGTCGGACGGGACGGGATGATCGATCACTTCGCACTCCAGGTCGCGTCGCCGAACGACGGACCGGGGCGGACGGTTCCCGTCGGCCCTTGACCGCGAGGGCCGGGCGGACGACGGAAGCCCTCATGAACTATCGCCACAGCTTTCACGCCGGAAATTTCGCCGATCTGGTCAAGCACGCCCTGCTGCTGTGGCTGCTGGATCGCAGGGGAGCCGACGGCCCGCTGACGGTCATCGACACCCATGCCGGCGCGGGCCTCTATGATCTGACCGGTGACGCCGTGCGGTCGAAGGAGGCAGAGGCGGGTGTCGCACGGCTGATGGCGGCCGAGGGTCGGCCTCCGCTGATCGAGGCGCTGGCCGCCGCCGTGGCGCGGTTGAACCCGCAAGGCGGCGCAGACCTCTATCCCGGCTCCCCCCTGCTGGTGGCGCAGACGCTGCGGGACGACGACCGCTATGTCGGCTTCGAGCTCAACCCGCCGGTGCTGGATATGCTGACCGAGGCTCTGGCGCCCTATCCCGAGGCCGCGGCGGAAGGCGGGGACGGCTATGATCAGGCGCGGACATGGGCCGCCGAGGCGACGGGGCCGCTGGTGCTGATCGACCCGCCGTTCGAAAAGCCCGACGACTATCTGCGCGCCGCCGATACGGGCGCGGCGATCGTCCGCGCCGACGCCCGTGCCACTGTGGCGATCTGGACTCCCCTGAAGGATCTGGAGACCTTCGACGGTTTCCTGCGCCGGCTCGACCAGGCCGGGGCCCAGCGTGTGCTCGTGGCCGAGGCGAGGTTGCGGCCGCTGACCGACCCCATGCGGATGAATGGCTGCGCGGTGGTGATCCTGAACCCGCCGACCGGGGCCGAGGCCGCGGCGCGTGAGGTCTGCGGCTGGGTTGCTGAGACGCTCGGCGAGGCCGGAGCCAAGGCCGACGTCTGGTTCACCAACGCCTAGTCGAAGACTTCGCAGGCCTCGTACAGGTGCGGCTCAAAGGTCGCGATGGCCATGATGGGTTCCATCGCGGCGTTGACCGCCGGCAGCCGGGTCATCGCCTTCCAGTCCTCGCGCGTTCGCCAGACTGCATGGACGGCCGCGACCTTGCCGTTCAGTCCGCGGTGCAGGGTGGCGGATACGAAGCCGTCGGCTTCCCGCTGGGCCCGCACCATGACAGTCAGCAAGTCCATCAGCGCGTCCAGCTTCGCCGGGTCGCAGCGGTAGACGTTGATCAGAACCACGGGATCTGTGTCGGACATGGCGGGCGTCTAGCGGATCGCGAGACGAGAGTCTCGCTTTCACAGTGCGCGCAAAGGCTGAAACGTCGTTCGCTAAACCTTGCTCAACACATGCTGTGCGACGAAAGATTACACAGTCGGAATCTCCATGTTGCTTATCCGTGTCGTCGTCGCGCTTCTGGCCGCCGCTGCCGTTTCCGGGGGCGCCCCGGCCGTCAGGAGCCAGCCGGTTCCAGCCAGCACGTCTGAGGTTCCGGATGACGCCCTGAGGCTCGCCAACTTCGTTGAGGCCCGCGCGGGTTCAACCGATTTCGCGGCCCTCGACCGGTTCGGCGTGGCGGCGATGCGTCAGAACGACCGGGAAGGTCTGAACCGGCTCTATCACGTGACCTGGACGATCCTGAACCAGGGGGATTTCGACAAGGCGGCCCTGTGGAACCGGCGGCTGGCCGAGGCTGCGCAGCGGCAAGGAGACGAGCGGTACAAGGATATCGCCCGGCTGAACGCCCTGACGATCCGCTATGACCAGGGCGAGACCGCGGTGGTCGCCGAGATGCGCCGGACGGCGGAAACCGGCGAGGACTGGTTCGTGCGGGCCCATGCCGCCCGGCTTACGGCTCTGGCGCTCATCGATGAGGGCAAGGTCGGCGAGGGGCTGGAGCTCCTGGCACAGGCCCAGACCAGTATCCCCGCGAAGGACCCTTTCGCCGCCACCGCCCATGCCGGGATCTGGGAAGTGACGGGCATGGGGTTGAAGCAGCTCAATGACGTCACCGGCGCGGCGGACGCGTTCCGGAAGTTCGAGATCGACTACTCCAACCCGGCCTATCCGCGTCCGGATTTCGACAGCCTGTACAATCTGGCCATGATGGCGGTGAAGGTCGGCGACGGCGACCGCGCGGCCCGGTTTTACGAGGCCCACCATCGGTTGGCCCGGCGGGCGGGACTGACGACGCTGTCGGTCTATGACGCCAGCCTGTGCGCCACGGTCGCCAACGCCCGCAACGAGCCCCGCGCCGTGCTGGCCTGTCTGGAGCCGTACGGAGAATCGCTGGGCGAGGCCGCCTTCGTGGCGGCGGAGGCGCTGCCGCTGCGGGCGATCGCCCGGGCCCGCACCGGCCAGATAGCGGGAGCCCGGCGGGACGTCGACGCGCTGCGTCGACTGGAAACCGAGAGCGGCATCCAGTCCGAGGTCGACCACGTCGAGGCCGAGGTCCTGTTCGCTGAAGGTCGGCACGAGGCCGCGTTCCGGACCCTCAGGGCGCATATGCTCGAGAGCGAAATCTCGGCGGCGCGCAGCTACAGCGCCGGCATCCATCAGGTCACCGGCAATATGCAGGGCCAGCTGGACGACCGCCGGACACAGCTGGAGACGGCGCGGTCGAATACCGGCCTGCAGCGCGCGATCATCGGCATCGGGGTGATCTTCCTGCTGTTCGCCGGCGCCACGCTGGTCTGGCAGGCGCGACAGAAGCGGCAGCTGCGTCTGGCCCAGCAGCGGGCCGAGGAGGCGAACCGCGCCAAGAGCGAGTTCCTCGCCAATATGAGCCACGAGATCCGCACGCCCCTGAACGGGGTGGTGTCGATGGCCGACACCCTGGCGCGGCGCGACCTGAAGCCGGAAGAGCACGAGATGGTCGCGCTGATCCGCTCGTCCGGGGCGACGCTGGAACGGCTGCTGTCCGACATCCTCGACAGCGCCAAAATCGAGTCGGGTCAGCTGACGTTCGAACCGGCGCCGTTCGATCTGGAGCAGTCGGTCAGGGACGTCGCCGCCCTGTGGCGGGTCAAGGCCGAGGACCAGGGCGTGGCCATGGTGGTCGAGTTCGACGAGGCCCTGTCCGGGCTGGTCGAGGGCGACATGGTGCGTCTCCGGCAGGTGCTGACCAATCTGGTCAGCAATGCGCTGAAGTTCACGTCCTCGGGCTCGGTTCGCCTGTCCGTGATGTCGACCCTGGACGGCCGCGCCGTGTTCCGGGTCACCGATACGGGCGTGGGCTTCGACCCCGACCAGAAGGGCCGCATCTTCCGCCGCTTCCAGCAGGCTGACGGGTCGATCACCCGCCGCTACGGCGGAACGGGTCTGGGGCTGACGATCTCGAACGCCCTGGTCGAGCTGATGGGCGGGGCGGCGCTGGATTGCGACAGCGCCCCCGGCAAGGGTTCGACTTTCTGGTTCGAGATTCCGATGCCCAAGGCCGCCGAGGTTGTGGGAGAGACGGAAGTCGCGGCGGGGGTCGATGTCGCCGCGACGCCCTTGCGCATCCTGCTGGCCGACGACCACCCGGCCAACCGCAAGGTCGTGGAGATCATGCTGGCGGCCACGGAGATGGAACTGGTCACGGTCGAGGACGGCCAACAGGCTGTGGAGGCCTTCAAGGGCGGCGGGTTCGACCTCGTCCTGATGGACATGCAGATGCCGGTCATGGACGGGCTGACCGCGACCCGCGAGATCCGCGCCCTGGAGGCGGCGAGCGGTCTGAAGCGGACGCCGGTGGTGATGCTGACCGCCAACGCCATGGCCGAACATGTGGCGTCGGGCCGGGAGGCGGGGGCGGATGCTCACCTGACCAAGCCGGTCACCCTGGTCAGCCTGTTCGACGCCATCGCAAACGCCATGGAAGCGCCTGAGCGCGAGGCGGCCTGACCTTTACGGCCACTTCACCACGGGCGGCATCGAACTGAGGATCGACTCGACATTGCCGCCGGTCTTCAGGCCAAACATGGTGCCCCGGTCGTAGAGCAGGTTGAACTCGACGTAGCGGCCGCGGCGGACCAGTTGTTCCTCGCGCTCTTCCGCCGTCCAGGGTTCCGACATCCGGCCGGCGACGATGGCCGAATAGGCGTCGAGGAAGCGAGTCCCCACATCGCGGGTGAAGGCGAAGTCCCGGGCGTAATTACCGCTGTCGTGATGGTCGTAGAAGATGCCGCCGGTGCCTCGCGGCTCGTTGCGATGCGGCAGCCAGAAATATTCGTCGCACCATTGTTTGAAGCGCGCGTGCCAAGCGGGATCGTGCGCGTCGCACGCCGCCTTCATGGCGGCGTGGAAGGCGAGGGTGTCTGGCGCGTCCGGGCGGCGGTCGACGTCGAGCACCGGCGTCAGGTCGCCGCCGCCCCCGAACCAGCTCTGCGTCGTGGCGATGAAGCGGGTGTTCATATGCACCGCCGGGACCCGCGGGCTGACCGGATGCGCGATCAGGCTGATGCCGGTGGCGAAGAAGCGCGGATCCTCGGCCGCGCCGGGCACCGTCTTCGCATAGTCGGCGGGGAAGGTCCCGTGGACGGTCGAGACATGGACCCCGACCTTTTCGAACAGCCGGCCGTGCATCATGCCCATGACGCCGCCCCCGCCCTCGGGCCGGTCCCACGGCGTGCGGACGAAGCGACCGGGTTCGCCGGGGAAGAGGTCGGCGGGCGCCGCATCCTCCAGCGCCTCGAAGCCGGCGTGGATGCGGTCGCGCAGGGTTTCGAACCAGGCGCGGGTCTCGGCCTTGCGTTGATCCAGCGAGGAGGCGTCGTCGGTCATAAGGGTCCTGTAGTCGGTCCGGGTTCAGGGGAGAAGTGCGGCGGATGCGCCTTGCCAACCCCGTCGCGTCTGGCACTGTCCCGCGTCGCTGTTTCGGGGAGCCCGCCATGATCCGCACAATCCTTCTGGCCACTGTCGCCGCTGCCCTGATCGCCGGACCGGCGCTGGCCCAGAGCCCTGCTGCGGCGGGGGACGCAAGGGCGCGGCGGATACTGGAGCGGACGCCGCTGATCGACGGTCACAATGACCTGCCTTGGGCGTTGCGTCAGAGCCACGGCAATGATCCGCATGCGGTGGACCTGGCCGCCAATCTCGACGCCTCCACTGATCTGCACACCGACATTCCGCGCCTTCGGGCCGGCGGCGTCGGCGGTCAGTTCTGGTCGGTCTATGTGCCGGCGACCATGACTCCGCCCGATGCGGCCGTGGCCACCTTCGAACAGATCGACACGGTCAAGCGGATCGTGGCGGCGCACCCGGACACGTTCGAACTGGCGACGACCGCCGCCGACATCGAGCGCATCCATCGTCGCGGGAAGATCGCCTCGCTGATCGGCATGGAGGGCGGCTATTCGATCGACGATTCCCTCGGCCTGCTGCGCGAATTCTTCGACGCCGGCGCCCGGTATATCACCCTGACCCATTCGCGGACGACCACCTGGGCCGACAGCGCCACCGACGCGCCCAAATGGGGCGGACTGTCGCCGTTCGGCGAGCAGGTCGTGCGGGAGATGAACCGGCTGGGGATGATGGTCGATCTGAGCCACGTCTCCGAAGAGACGATGCTGGACGCCATGCGCGTGTCGGACGCGCCGGTGATCTTCTCCCACTCCTCCGCCCGGGCCGTGACCGCCCATCCGCGCAACGTGCCCGACAGCGTACTGCGTCTGATGCCGGAGGACGGCGGGGTGGTGATGGTCACCTTCGTGCCGGGCTTCGTTTCCGAGACGGTGCGGACGTGGAACAGCGCCCGCTCGGCCGAGGACGCGCGGCTGAAGTCGCTGAACCCCGGCAACCCGAAAGCCGTGACCGACGGACTGACGGCCTGGACGGTTGCGCATCCGATACCAGTGGCGACGATCGCCGACGTGGTCGCCCACATCCAGCATGTGCGCGACGTCGCCGGGATCGACCACGTCGGTCTGGGCGGCGACTTCGACGGGGTGGACGCCCTGCCGGTCGGGCTGGAGGGCGTCGACGGCTATCCCCGCCTGCTCGCGGCGTTGATGGCCAACGGCTGGAGCGAAGCGGACATCCGCAAGCTGGCCGGCGAGAACGTGCTGCGGGTCATGCGCGCGGTGGAGGCGGTGGCGGAGAGCAAAAAGGGCGAGCGGCCGAATCTGGCTGTGATCGCCGCCGGGGGCGCGCCGGAGTAGATCAACTGGTCTGCCGTAGACCTTCCCACAACGCGATCCCGGCCGAAACCGACAGGTTCAGCGAGCGCGCCTCCGGCTGGATGGGGATAACCACGCGGGCTTCGGCGGCGTCATGCACGAAGTCCGGAGCGCCGCTGGGCTCGCTGCCGAACAGCAGGATGTCGTCCGGCCGGAAGACAAAATCGTTCAGGGGCGTCGCCCCCTTGGTCGTGAACAGGATCAGCCGACCGGGCCCACGGTCGCGCTGAAACGCGTCCCAACCGGCGTGGCGCGTCATATGCCCCAGAGGACCGTAGTCCAGCGCCGCGCGCTTCATCGCGCGGTCGTCGAAACGGAAACCCGTGGGCTCGATGACGTGCAGTTCCACGCCGAAACACGCGCTGAGGCGGATGCACGCGCCCACGTTCTGCGGAATGGCTGGTTGAAAAAGGGCGAGACGCATTCTAAGGCCCTCATACGCGCGGCCCGGGGGTCTGTCGCGGCTCTAATTGCGACTGTTTCTCAAGGGACGGCGCACTTTGCGGCGATGAGCCGCAACGCAGGGCCGGGTCAGACCGACGGGAAGCCGCTAAAGCATCCATGCCGATCCTCCGCACCCCGTTCCGGGCGCGGACTGCGGCGCACGAGGAGTAAGACGTGGCCGAATCGGTCGTGACTGAGAACGGTACAGGCGGCGACGCCTCCCGCCGGGACTTCATCCACATCGCGGCCGGTGCGGCCGCCGTCGGCGCCGGGGCCATGCTGGCCTGGCCGCTGATCAATTCGATGAAGGCCAGCAGGTCGTGATCAAATGGCAGGGCAAGCCCGTCTTCGTCCGCTACCGCACGCCCAAGGAAATCCAGGAAGCCGTCTCGGCGCCGCTGTCGGCGCTGAAGGATCCGCAGACAGACGCCGACCGCGTCAAGGCCGGGCACAGCCAGTACTTGGTGCTGCTGGGCAACTGCACCCACCTGGGCTGCATCCCCACCTTCGGAGCCGGAGATTTCGGCGGCTGGTTCTGCCCCTGCCACGGCTCGCACTACGACACCTCGGGCCGCATCCGTAAGGGTCCGGCGCCCGCGAACCTCGTCGTGCCGGAGTACGATTTCGTCTCCGACTCCCGCATCAAGATCGGCTGAGGGCG
>NZ_LMFL01000033.1:17235-27560 GCF_001426805.1 Brevundimonas sp. Root1423 | reverse complement strand
CATTTCTTGCCCAGCAGGGCGTTGCCGCCATAGCCGGAGCCATAGGACCAGATCTCGCGGGTCTCGGGATAGTGGACGATCCACTTGTCGTCGTTGCAGGGCCACGGCACGTCGGCCTGACCCTCCGCCAGGGGCGCGCCCAGGGTGTGGACGGCGGGCACGAAGACGCCGTCATCGCCCAGCACGTCCAGCGCCGGCTGGCCCATGCGGGTCATGATGCCCATCGACACGGCGACATAGCCGCTGTCGGTGATCTCGACGCCGAGGGCGCTGATCTTCGAGCCCAGCGGGCCCATGGAGAAGGGCACGACGTACATCGTCCGGCCGGCCATGCAGCCGTCGAACAGGCCGTTGAGCCGCGCGCGCATCTCGACCGGGTCAGACCAGTTGTTGGTCGGGCCGGCGTCGATCTGGTTGGCCGAGCAGATGAAGGTGCGGCTCTCGACGCGGGCCACGTCCTTCGGGTCCGAGGCGGCGTAGTAGCAGCCGGGGCGTTTGGTCTGGTCGAGCTCGCGCAGCGTGCCCTTGCCGATCAGGTCGGCGACGATGGCGGCCTTTTCGGCCTCCGAGCCGTCGCACCAGTGGACGCGCGCCGGCTTCGTCAGGGCGGCGATCTGCCCGACCCAGGCGACCAGGCCGGCGTGGTTGGTGGGGGCCGGATGCAGGCCGGGAATGGTGTCCGTCACGCGCACTCTCCTGAACGTCGCCCGGCGATCTGACGCCGCCGTGGCTCTTCCCTTGCGTGGCTCATCACGCAATGTTTCAGCCGGAATGACACCGAAGCGGACGCCGCGTCAACCGATGCACGTTTCAACCTCTCGCAGGCCGAACGCCCGGCTGCCCCTGCATATTTCCGTTCCCTGCGGGCGGCCGCGCGGAGTATCCGGACAGGCATGCAGACGATGGACTCCGTTTCCCCGACTCCCTCCGGCGCCCTCGCCTCGCCCGCCGTCGCGCGGAACACCGGGCCGATCCTGCAGATTCTGCGGGCCCATCTGCCGGCCCGGGGACGGGTGCTGGAGATCGCGGCGGGTTCGGGCGAACACGCCGTGGCCTTCGCCGGGGCCCTGCCCGGCCTGGACTGGACGCCCAGCGATCCGTCGGTCGAGGCCCGGGCCAGCATCGCGGCCTGGGCCGCGGGGGCGGGCCTGCCCAATCTGCGCGCGCCGCTGGCGCTGGACGTGCTGGACCCCGCAACCTGGCCGGAGGGACCGCTGCGGGTCGTGGTCTGCATAAACATGATCCACATCAGCCCCTGGGCGGCGACGGAGGGGCTGATGGCGCTGGCCGGGAGCCGGCTGGCCGTCGGCGGCCTGCTGGTCCTGTACGGGCCGTATCGCGAGCCGGAGATGCCGCTGGCGGCGTCGAACGCGGCCTTCGACGAGAGCCTGAAAGCCCGCCATCCGGCTTGGGGACTGAGAGACCGGGACGAGGTTGCGGCGGCGGCGAAGGTGGAAGGGCTGGCTCTGACACGGCGGGTCGAGATGCCGGCGAACAATCTGATGCTGTTGTTCCGGCGGGTCTGACCGGCCCTTGTGCTTCCGGCGGAGATGTGAGGGCATCGACCCCAAGCTTGGCTGAACCTGATCGAAAGCGCCGACATGAAACGTCTCCTCCTTGTTCTGGCTGTTCTGGCCACCGCGGCTCCGGCGTGGGGGCAGACGCCGCCGACGGCCGCGCCGGCCGCTGCTCCGGCTCCGGCTCCGGCTCCGCCCTATGGCGCGCCGATCGGGCTGGAGGCGGCGCAGGCGCTGATCGATCGCGCCGTCGAGGCGGGCCGCGCCCGCGGTTTCCGCCTGGCCATCGCCGTGGTCGAGCCATCGGGGGAGCTGGTGGCCTTCGGGCGGATGGACGACGTCCAGTACGGCTCGATCACTGTCGCCCAGGCCAAGGCCCGGTCCGCGGCCCGGTTCCGCACCGCCTCCGCCTCGGCGGAGGAGCGGCTGGCCGCAGGGCGCATCGCCCTGCTGGCCATCGACGGGATCGTGCCCGTCGCCGGCGGCGTACCGATCGTGGTCGACGGCCGGGTGGTCGGAGCCATCGGCGTCTCTGGCGCATCCTCGGCGCAGGACGACGAGGTCGCGCGAGCCGCCATAGCCGCCGCCCTCGGCGGCTGATCGGCGGCTGGACCCGGCTTCGCCCTGCGGCTACGGACCCGCATGGCGTTTTCCCGCACCTATGACGGCCCCGAGCCGGTCCGGATCAACAAATGGCTGGGCCAGACCGGCGTCTGCTCGCGGCGCGAGGCCGACGCCCTGATCGCCGACGGCCTCGTCTCGGTCGACGGCGAGGTGGTGACCGACGCGGGCCGCAAGCTGGAAACCGGACAGACGCTGACGCTGAACGACCGGGCGACGGCGGCCCTGGCCGAGGGCGTGACCATCGTCATGCACAAGCCGCTGGGGTACGTCTCGGGCCAGCCGGAGCCGGACAAGATCCCGGCGGTGCGGCTGATCACCGAGGCCAACCGGGTCGGCGAGGGCGCGGTCCCGCCCGAGGACGCCTCCCTGCCCCCGATCGGCCGGCTGGATGAGGATTCGCGGGGCCTGCTGCTGCTGTCGTCGGACGGGGTGGTGGCCAAGGCGGTGATCGGGCCGCAATCCGATCTGGACAAGGAATATCTGGTCCGCGTCGCCGGCGACGTGACCGAGAAGAAGCTGAAGATCCTGCGCCACGGCCTGATGCTGGACGGGCGTCAGCTGAAGCCCGCCTACGTCAGCCGGATGGAGTCCTTCCGGCTGAAATTCATCCTGCGCGAGGGTCGCAACCGGCAGATCCGGCGGATGTGCGAGATGGTGGATCTGGAGGTTGTGGATTTGATCCGTGTACGGATCGGGCCACTGAAACTGGACAATCTGCCCGAGGGCAAATGGCGGATGCTGACCGCCGAGGAGCGGGCGGCGCTGGTCGGCTGAGACTCCGAAAAACACCGTCCAACTCGTCCAACTCGTCCAAAGAGTCCGCTCCGTCCGCTTCTCCGGAATGGGCGTGCACGGCGTGCGCCTTCGCCGGGCTGAGAGGCGTTCGATCGAAGGCCCAGGGACGCACCGTATCAGCCCGGTGCGTCAGAATCGGTCGCATCGCGGCGTGACGCCATCACGCGGGCACATAGGTCAACCGGATCGCTTCCCCGCCGATCCGGTCATGGGCGACAAGGCGGAGCGGCGGCCGGGGGACGGCGAAGAACGGAGCGCCCTGACCCAGGACGACGGGATGGAGGTAGAGGCGATATTCATCGATCAGACCGAGGTCGGTCAGGCTTTGCGCCAGAACCGGCCCGCCGACGTGGATGTCGCCCTCCAGGTCGGTCTTCAGCCCGCGGATCACGCCCTCCATGTCGCCTGAGACAAGGGTGGCGTTGGGACCGACCGAGGTCAGGGAGCGCGACACGACCCATTTGCGTTCGGCGCGCCACGCCGCCGCGAACGCCTGAAGATCCGGGGTCCAGTCGGGATCGTCCTGTTCCCAGTAGCGCATGATTTCATACAGGCGGCGGCCGTAGATGCTGCCCGTCGCGCCCCGCACCTGTTCTATCCAGTGACGAAAGAGCACCGGATCGGGCGCGAACTTCTCGTGGTCGACGTAGCCGTCGAGCGACACATTCATTCCAAACACGAGCCGGGCCATGCCGGAAACTCCCCCTGTCTAGGCCCGGCCCGCGGCGAGTTCCGGCCGCGCCGCCTCCGCCGCCCGGAACGGCTTCATCTGGTCGGCCAGCGCACGCTGGAAGGCCGGGCGGGCCTCGGCCCGGACCACATAGTCGGCCAGCGCAGGATAGTCGGCGAGGATGTCGGTATGGCGCAGGTCGCGCAGCACATGGGTCATCAGGATATCGGCGGCGCTGAAGCGGTCGCAGGCGAACCACCGGCGGTCGCCGAGCGCGGCCTGCAGATCGCCCAGCCGCTTGCGCAACATGGTCTCGACCTCGGGACGGCGCTCCTTCGCCCAGGCCTTGTCGGCATGGAACAGGTCGATGCCGGCCAGCTCGGCCACACAGGGCTCGACGCTGTTGGAGGCCGCGAACAGCCAGGTCATGACCATGGCGCGCCCGGCCTCGTCGGCGGGCATCAGCTGGTCAGAACTCTGGGCGATGTAGAGGACGATGGCGCCGCTCTCGAACATCTCGACCTTGCCGTCGCTGAAGGCGGGGACCTGGCCGAAGGGCTGTTTCGCGCGATAGGCCGGCGTCGCCTGGTCCTCGAAGCCGATCAGGTGGTCGTCATAGCCCAGACCCGCCTCCTCCAGCGCCCAGCGCACGCGGATGTCGCGGACCGAGCCCTGGGCGAAGGGCGGGACCCATCTGAAGGCGGTGACCTTGATCATGGCGGGCTCCCTCCCGTTTGACAGTTGCGTTGATATCAACATAATTGACGCCATGTCAAACGTGCCCGCCGCCTTCGCCGCCACCCTGCACATCCGCGACCATTGCCTGTGCCTGCATGCCCAGCGCGCGGCGCGGACCCTGTCGCGGCGGTTCGACGAGGCCTTTCGCGGCCTGGGCATCACCAGCGGCCAGTTCTCGCTGCTGAACGGACTGAACCGGCCCGAGCCGCCGACCATAGGCGCGGTGGCGGCGCTGCTGGCCATGGACCGGTCGACGGTGACGGCCAATCTGAAGCCGCTGGAGCGGATGGGCGCGGTCGTCCTCGGCGTCGATCCGAAGGACCGGCGCAGCCGCCGTCCGGCCCTGACCGACGCGGGTCGGGCGCTGCTGGCGGCGGCCACGCCGATCTGGGTGCGCGAGCATGGGGCGATCGAGGCCGGACTGGCCGGCGCCGGGGACGCGCTGCGGGCGGGTTTGCGGCAGGTGGGATGAGCCCCTGCCCTTCTCCCGAAAGGGGAGAAGGAAGGTCGCTCACTGGTGGTCGATATTCACATCGGCGTTGGCGCCGGTGATGGCGGTGTCGGTCCCGTTCACCTGGGTCGCCTTGACCCGGTTGATGTCGGCCAGGGTGATGCCGCTGTTGCCCGCGTCGAAGGCGCCGGTGATGGCGTGGCCGACGTGCCGGCCGCTGTCGTAGGTCCCGTCATCCTCGAGGAAGAAGTCGACCGGGGTGTCGTAACCGCCGCCCGAGGCCTTGCGGGCCGCCACGGTCGCGGCGTTGCCGAGGGTCAGGGTGACGGCGCCGCCGTTGTGCGCCACGCTGGCGACGCCCCGCTGCAGCACGGTGTCGGCGTCGGCCGAGCGGACGAAGCAGAGGTTCTTGCCCGGCCGCACATGCAGGGTGTGCGTCGCCGTCTTGGCCCTCAGGATCCCGCCCGGATAGACGAAATAGGCGCTGGTGCCGCGGTCGTCGCCGGCCGAGGTGAAGAACTGCGCCGCTACGTTGTCGTAAAGCATGATGACCTCCCTTGGTGTCGGTTGAAGACAACCAAGGGTTATCACAGGTTGTGACCGCGAGCTACTTTTTTCTCGCTTTAGTTGTGTTGGAGAGGTTCAGCGCCACGGCGGCGCGGACGAGGGCCTTCAGGGCCTCCGCGTCGATCACGTCCCCCTCGTGGAAATCGACGGCGCGGCGGGTGCTTCCCTCGAGGCTGGCGTTGAACAGGCCGGAGGGGTCCTCCAGCGCGGCGCCCTTGGCGAAGGTCATCTTGACGGCGGTCTTGTAGACCTCGCCGGTGGTGAGGATGCCGGCGCGCTCCCACACCGGGACGCGGCCCCATTTCACCGTCTCGACCACCTCCGGGTCAGCCTCGTGGACGAGGGCGCGGATGCGGGCGAGGGTCCGGCCGCGCCAGTCGCCGAGGGCCGCGATCTTCGCGTCGATCCGTTGCGGGGCGGAAAGACCGGCCTCGGCCGGGTCGATGTCCATCTTTCCCATGGTCGTTCCTCCGTCACATGCGCTCGCCGGGCAGCCGGCTGGCCTGCCGGATCCAGTCGGCCAGTCGAGTCTCGTCGAGCGGGTCGCCCTCGTGGATGTGGAAATAGCGCACGTCCTTGTGCTTCGAGCCCACGGGCGGAACGGGGTCCAGCGACGCGCCGCGGTAGAAGGCCAGCTTCAGATAGCGGTCGAAGGCGTGGAAGCCGGCAAACCAGGCCCCCTCCTCGACGCCGTACAGCGGGGTGTTCCATTTGACCGCCTTCCGCACGCCGGGAACCATGCGCGTGATCAGGGCGTCGAGGCGGCGGGCGGCGTCGCTTTTCCAGCCCGGGGCGGCGGCGATCCACGCCTGGACCGGGGCGTCGCCATGGCCCTTGGGGATCTGGGGATTGCCGCCCGAGAGCAGGACGGGTTTCTCTGGCTTGTCGGTCATCAGGTCGCCTCCTCAATCGGCCCGCGCCACCACCTGTTCCAGCTTCGCGAGGAACTGCCGCCAGCCGGCGTTGGCGCCGCCGAAGGCCTGTTTCTGATCGGGGCGGAAGCCGGCCTGCTCCACGCGCAGATGCGTTCCCGCGTCCGTCGGGGTCAGGGTGAAGGTCACCACGCTCTTCATCGCATAGGCCGGATCGTCGTGGGCGTAGTCCCAGGTGTAGGAGAGAGTCCTCTCCGGCTCGACGGTCAGGACCTCGCAGTCCAGCACCCCGCCCCAGTCGCCGCTGAGCCTGAAGCTGTGGCCGACCACCGGCCGGAAGTCGTTCTTCATCAGCCATTCCTCGATCAGGTGCGGCTGCGTCAGGGCGCGCCACAGCTTCCCGGGCGGAAACGGGATGTCCCGCTCGATGACGACGGAGCGGGTTTCGGTCGCGGCGGCGGTCATTGGTCCATCCTTTTGAGCAGGTCCTCGAGGTGGTCGATGCGGGCTTCCCAGAAGCCGGTCATGCGGCCGGTCCAGTCCGCCAGCGGGGCGAGGGCCTCGAGCCGGGCGCTGTAGTGGGTCTGGCGGCCGTCGGGCCGGTCACGCACCAGCCCGGCCTGTTTCAGCACCCCGAGATGTCTGGACACGGCCGGCTGCGACACCCCGGCCTGGGCCGTCAGCACCCCGACCGTGGTCTCGCCGTCGCGGCACAGACGTTCGAACAGGGCCCGCCGGGTGGGGTCGGCGAGGGTCCGGAACAGGACGTCGTGGGCGGGCGGCGGGTTCAATCCATAACTCCAGAGCTATGGATTGGACGCATAGCTGGCGGGTTATGGGTGAGTCAAGCCCGAGGCCGCCGCCGCCAGCATCCACACCGCCATGACGACCATCATCAGGTTCTCGGTAAGGGAGACGAAACCCAGCGGGACATTGGAGGCGCCGCCGACGCAGGCGCATTTGAGCTCGCGCTTGTCGACATAGACGGCCTTGAACACCGACACCGCGCCGATCCCGCCGATGAACAGGGCGACCGGGGCCGACAGCCAGGTCAGGGCGCCGGCCAGCATCAGCACGCCTGCGCCCAGCTCGGCGAAGGGATAGATGTAGCCGTAGGGCACCCAGCGCCGGGCCAGCAGGTCGTAGTTGAGGAACATGGTCGAGAATTTCTCGACGTCCTGCAGCTTCAGCATGGCCAGCAGACACATGGCCGTGGCGATGAAATTGGGCAGGACCATCGCGGTGATCGCCCGCAGCGACAGCCAGTCGATCGCCAGGGCGATCAGGGCGGCGACGGCGAAGACGGCCAGCACGGGGGTGTAGCTGGTCGCCCCCTCCTCCGGGACCGTCTCGCCGAAGAAGCGGCGCAGGTCGTCATGGCCGCCGATGCGGACGCCGCCGATGAAGGTCTGGGGCGTGGTCCTGACGCCGTGCACGGCCTTGAAGGCGTCGGTCTCCTCGCGGGTCTTCAGATGGTGGTCCTGGACGGCGTAGCCCTTGCGGCGCAGCAGCCAGAGCGACTTCCGGCCATAGGGGCAGACGTGGTCGGCCATGACCATGCGGTGGAGGACGGCGGTCCTGGGGGCGGCGGCGGTCTGGTCGGACATGGGTTTCTCCTGTTGCCGATAACGATCCGCCCCCCATGTAGGGTCCGGACCATGGTACGGAGTCAAGGCATGACCGGTATGACCATCGCGCGGCTGGCCAGGGCCGGCGGCGTGGGCGTGGAGACGGTGCGCTACTACCAGCGGCGCGGCCTGCTGGAGACGCCGCCGCGACCGGAGGGCGCGGGGCTCGGCGGCGGCGTGCGGCGCTACGGGGCGGAGGATGTGCGGCGGCTGAGGTTCATCCGCCAGGCGCAGGGGGCGGGCTTCACCCTCGAGCAGATCGGGGAGCTGCTGGCGCTGGACGCGGGCGAGGACCGCGGCCGGGCGCTGGCCCTGGCCGAGGCGCGGCTGGCGGAGCTGGATGCCCGGATCGCCGAACTGGAGGCGGCGCGCGCGGCGCTGCGGCGACTGGCGGGGGCTTGCGCGGGCGGGGGGAAAGGGCCCTGCCCGATCCTGGAGGCGTTCGAGGGGTGAGGTCAGCGCGGTCGGCGCATGGACGGTTCCGCGAAAAAACACGGTCCAGGTCGTCCAACTCGTCCACCGGACGGGCGGCGGCGCGCCTCTACGGCGCGACGGGGTTCGGTTGTCAAAGACCTGGACTGGGATGATAGCCGGCCGGTACGTCAAAAGCGGACGCAGGCGACCCCGCGCCGTTCCCCCTTGCGGGAGAAGGACGCCAGAGGAACGACCCGGCCTTCTTCTCCAGCAGCGCCACCAGCTCGGGCTGCATGAAGGCGTCGTCGTCGGGGATGTCGAGGCGGATGACGCGGGCGCGCTTCAGCTGCGGTTTGAAGCGGCGCAGGAGTTTGGCGCGGTGGGCGCGCTCCATGACGAAGATGAGGTGGGCCCGTCCTGTTGTCCTTTCGTCATCCTCCGGCGAGCGCAGCGAGACCGGGGGACCCAGCGGCGCCGAAGGCGATCTGTTCAGGCACGCTGTTTGACGACGGAGTCCGGGACAGGTTCGCGCTCTCGCGCGCCGCTGGGTCCCCCGGTCTGCGCCGCGAAGGCGCGGCTTGCCGGAGGATGACGAAAGGAAGGTCGGGCGCCAGGCCGGCGGAGGCGGTCCCGACTCCGGGGTGGGACGCGAACACCTGCTCGGCCGTGGGGGAGCGGAGGCGGTTGCGGGAGCAGAGGAAGAGGAGGTTGGTCAGGATGAGATTTAGTTAGAATCAGAAGGTTCGTCCGGGCTGAGAAGTCCGCGTCTCGGCGGATTCTTCACAGTTGGATTCGCGGCGAGTGCGTTGGACACAGTGTCCCAGTTCGCCAAGGCATTTCGAGCGCGTGGCGAGAGCGTATCTCGGCCAAGAGCTTTGACTACTTCTTCAACGCTCATTGTGGCCAGTTCGCCTTGGCCAACGATGCCCGCGCTGAAGTGATTTCCAGCAATGCGTGCGACATCAGCCTCAGTAAGTGGGCGATGAGGAAGGCGAGCTTCCATAGAGCGCACGATTTCGGTCAACTGGTCGAGGCGAGAATTCGTTTCCGAGTCAACGGGACTGACCGGCTCGGGAGCCGGCGTATTGCTCTCGCTGTCCGGCCTATGCACTTCACAAAGCGCTTCTCCGTAACGGGACCAAAGCGACTCGAAATGTTCAGAGAAGTCCGCGTCCAACTGACCGTAGCCCGTCATCTCGCGGATCGAGTCAGCAATCCGCTGGATTCCAAACTTGTTCAGGTCCGCTGCTTGGAAGGCACTGAGGGGCGTGTCGGCGATCAACCGAGTTGGAACGCCACATAACAGCGGCATAACGCGCGCTTTTGTAACAACCTTGGCTAGCGCGCCGGCTTCATAGTGGATCCAAGGCCTTAAATGATTTTCCGCAGTTACGACGACAATGCCAACATTACATGCATCGAGCTTCTCCGAGATCACATCATACCAGCGCTGGCCGCTGCTTATATTTTCCGAAGAAATAAAGAATCCAAAGGTTGGAAATAGTCTTCGAAAAAATTCGTAGACTTTTTGGGCCGTTTTCTGACTTGCTGGCAAAGACCAGCTAATAAAGATGTGTGAGTCCGTCATAGGGGAATGTTGTCATGCTTCTTCCACGGGTTGTCTAGCTGCTTGTTCTTCAGCGTCCGTAGCGCCCGGATCAGCCGCCGCCGCGTCCCGTGCGGCATGATCACGTCGTCGATATAGCCGAGGCCYGCCGCCACGAAGGGGTTGGCGAASYKYTCCTTGTACTCGGCCTCGCGSGCSGCCAGSGCCTCGGGGTCGCCGGCCTCCTTGCGGAAGATGATCTCGACCGCSCCCTTGGCGCCCATGACGGCGATCTCGGCCGAGGGCCAGGCGTAGTTGACGTCGCCGCGCAGGTGTTTGSWGCTCATCACGTCATAGGCGCCGCCATAGGCCTTGCGSGTGATGACGGTCAGCTTGGGCACSGTGGCCTCGGCATAGGCGAACAGCAGCTTGGCGCCGTGCTTGATCAGGCCGCCGTACTCCTGACGCGTGCCGGGCATGAAGCCGGGCCGGGCATGAAGCCG
>NZ_LMFL01000033.1:0-17216 GCF_001426805.1 Brevundimonas sp. Root1423 | reverse complement strand
GCGGCTGGTTGGCGACGACGCCGACGGTCTGGCCGTCGAGGCGGCCGAAGCCGGTGACGATGTTCTTCGCGAAGTCGGGGSCGATCTCGAAGAATTCGGCCTCGTCGACCGTCTTCAGGATCAGYTCCTTGATGTCATAGGGCTGGTTCGGATTGGCCGGGACGAGGGTGTCGAGGCTGGCCTCGTCGCGCTGGGGATCGTCGTAGGAGTCGCGGACGGGCGGCTTTTCGCGGTTCGACAGGGGCAGGAAGCCAATCAGGCGGCGGACCTCGCTGAGGGCCTCGAGATCGTTCTCGAAGGCGCCGTCGGCGACGCCGGACTTCTGCGAATGGACGCGGGCGCCGCCCAGGTCCTCGTGGGTCACCACCTCATTGGTGACCGTCTTCACCACATCGGGGCCGGTGACGTACATGTACGACGTGTCCTTCACCATGAAGATGAAGTCGGTGATGGCSGGGGAATAGACGTCGCCGCCGGCGCAGGGGCCCATGATGACGCTGATCTGGGGGATGACGCCCGAGGCCAGGGTGTTCTGCAGGAAGATGTCGGCATAGCCGGCGAGGGATTCGACCCCCTCCTGGATGCGGGCCCCGCCGGCGTCGAACAGGCCGATGATCGGGGCGCCGTTGGTCAGGGCCATGGTCTGGATCTTGACGATCTTGGCCGCGTGGGCGCCCGAGAGCGAGCCGCCGAAGACGGTGAAGTCCTTGGAGAAGACATAGACCAGACGGCCGCCGATGGTGCCGCGGCCGGTGACGACGCCGTCGCCGGGGATGCGCTGGGTCTCCATGCCGAAGTCATGCGAGCGGTGCTCSACGAACATGTCGGTYTCCTCGAASGAGCCCTCGTCCAGCAGSACGTCGATGCGYTCGCGGGCGGTCAGCTTGCCCTTGSCGTGCTGGCTGGCGATGCGTTTCTCGCCGCCGCCGAGGCGGGCGCCGGCGCGGCGCTGTTCCAGCTGTTCGAGGATGGTCTTCATGCGGCGTCTCCTTGAGCGCTGGCTTAAGGAGACGCGCGGACGAAGGAGACGCGCGGACGTCCAGATCGTGACTGGCCAGCTGGAAACCGGGCGTTTCTCGCCGCCGCCGAGGCGGGCGCCGGCGCGGCGCTGTTCCAGCTGTTCGAGGATGGTCTTCATGCGGCGTCTCCTTGAGCGCTGGCTTAAGGAGACGCGCTGGCGGTGGCAAGCGACGCTAGCCCGAGAAGCCCTCGCCCAGCGTCGGCGGCGCGGTCATGCCGGCCAGACGGGTCAGCTCCGCGACGTGAGCGGCGAAGGCGTCGCGGCCGGCGGGGGTGAAGGCGGCCCAGGTGCGCTGGCGGCCTCCGCTGGCGACCTTGCGCAGCTTGATATAGCCGGCGTCCTCGAGCTGTTTCAGATGTTTGGACAGGACCGAGTCGGACACGGCGATGGCGTCTCGGACCATGGCGAACTCGGCCTCGTCGGCGGCCGAGAGGATGGCGCAGATCTGGAGGCGGCCGGGCGCGTGGATGACCGGGTCGAACCGGGGCACGCCGCTCACGTTTTCGCACCCATTTCGGCGCGATAGACGCGACGCCAGATGCGGGAGCCGACCAGGGCCGCGACGAAGGCCGCGGCGCCGGCGAGGGCGGCGACGACCGCGACGTCGGTCTCCGGGGACTGGCGGCGGACGATGGTCACGCCGACGATGATGGCCGCGGCGGCCAGGCCGATGGCGATGGCGACCCATCGGGCGTGGCGCGGTGACACCCCGGTGATGCGCAGGCCGGTGCGGCGCGCCTCGTGCTGGAACAGCACGACCAGCGCCAGGACGCCAAGCGAACTGGCGGTCACGTTCCATGGGTTGTCGAAGGCCTGCCCCCCGACCATCACGGCCATGATGGCGGCATAGGTCAGATCATAGCGCCAGCCGCCGACGGCGACGCGGTCATGGACGGTCTTGCGGGAGCTGGCGATGGCGGCGAGCGCCTCGGCCGGCGTGGGGCCGGACTGCTGCGGGTGGTCGTCGGTCATTGGGCGTTCCTCACTTTCTGATCTGGAAAGTGAGTGTGATTTTCCAGATCGTCAAGTGATAACTTTCCGGCATGGAAAGTTATTCGAGGGCCCGGAACCACCGGTCCAGCAGGAGGGCTTCCGCGCGCCGGCCGGCGGTGCGTTCGGCGGCCTCGGCGTCGACGCCCCACTGGCGTTCCTGAAAGGCCTCGTCGAGCCGGCTGAGGTCGAAGGCCGCCTCCCCCGACAGGACGCCGCGCTGGACGGCGAGGCCGAGGACGGCGGACCCCAGCAGGGGCACGGCGGTCGCCAGACCGGTCAGGGCGAAATCGTCCAGCCGCAGGGCCAGATCACGCACGCGAGCGATAGCGGCGGGATCCTGGGGCCGGTGGATGATGCCCTCGGCGGGCTCCAGATGAACGCCGAGCTCGAGCGCCGCCCAGTCGCGCCAGGGCGTCCACTCGCGGGCCTGTTCGGCCGCCAGCGAGGTCGGATGGTCAGCGAGGTAGCAGAGCAGGTCCGAGCCGGCGAAGGCGGCGATCTCTTCGGCCACCGGTTCGCGGGCCTGGCTGACCCGGTCGATGGCGGTGGAGGCCAGACGGGTGGCGGGCATGGTGGCGGGGTCGATGAACTCGCCCTGGGCGGCCCATTCCTCGGCCACGAGGCGGGCGGCGGCTCCGGTGGGGAGGAGCAGCGGGGCGTGGGCCGGGGTTTTCGGCGTGCGGCCGTCGAGGGTGACCGCCCAGCCCCCTTCCCGCTCCGCCACATCGGCCGTGGTCCAGAAGCGTTTGAGGCGCTCTTCGGACTCGCGGAAACCCTTGCGGGCGGCGACATTCGGATCGAGGGGCGGGATGTGGCTCATGAAGATCTCAGGCGGCGCGGGTCAGGTCGGCGAAGCCGTCCAGCACCACGGTCAGTTCGGAGAAGGATCGGGCGACGTGGCGGGCCCCGGCGGCCTGCTGTTCCTCGACGGTGTGGAAGCCCCAGGCGACGCCCAGCGGCAGGACTCCGGCGTTGACCGCCATGGTGATGTCGTGGGCGGTGTCGCCGATCATCACGGTTTGCGAGGGTTCGGCGTCGCAGGCGGCCATGGCGGCGTGCAGCATGGCCGGATCGGGCTTGCCGGGCCCGTCCTCGGCGCAGTGGGACGAGAGGAACAGGTCGGCCCAGCCCTGGCGGGCCAGGTTGCGGGCCACGCCGCGGCGGTTCTGGCCCGTGGCCAGGGCGAGCCGCCAGCCGTCGCGGTGCAGCCGGCGCAGGGTGGTCATGGCTTCGGGATAGAGCGGCTCCTCGTGGCCCTCGGCGTACATGCGGTTGAAGCTGGCGCGGAAGCCGGCGACGAAGCGGGCCAGGGTTGGCGCATCGAGGCCCGGCTCCAGCACCGCCATGGCGTGCTCCAGAGACAGGCCGACGATCTGGCGGACGCGGTCGTAGTCGGGCTCGGGCAGGCCGATGTCGCGCGCGGCCTCGCAGGCGGCGCGATGGATCGAGGCGCGGCTGTCGACGAGGGTGCCGTCGATGTCGAAGACGGCCAGGGGCCGGGTCATCGCACCCCTCCCCGTGCATCGGAGTAAAAGGCGATCATCTCAGCCGCTTCACCCCTTCGAACGGATCGCTCTCGTTGCCCTCGGCCTCCTCGAAGCCGAAATGGGCGAAGCCGGCGCGCATCTCGGGCGACAGCGGCGCCTCGACCACCAGCATGCCGCCGCGCGGATGCTCCAGCTCGATGCGGCGGGCGTGCAACTGCAGCTTCAGCGGGCCTGACAGCTCCTTCGATTTCTCGTCGCCATATTTCGGATCGCCGAGGATCGGATGGCCGATGCCGGCCATGTGGGCGCGCAGCTGGTGGGTCCGGCCGGTGAAGGGCCGCAGCGCCATCCAGCTGGCCCGGTGAGCCGCGCGGCTGATGGTGGCGAAGGCGGTCTCGGCGGGTTCGGCCCGCGGGTCCTTGCGGTCGGCGGGACGCATCATCTCGAAGTCGTTGATGCCGGTCTTCTTCAGCGGCATGTCGATCTGGCCGGCCGAGGGCTTGGGGTTGCCGATGACGATGGCCCAGTAGGTCTTCTTCGCCTGCCGCCGCGCGAAGGCCCCGGCCAGCCGCTTGGCCGCCTCGGGGCCCTTGCCGAGCAGCAGCACGCCGGAGGTGTCGCGGTCGAGCCGGTGGACCAGACGCGGCCGGTCCATCCCCTCCCCCCAGGCCGACAGCAGCCGGTCGACGTGGCGGCTGGTCTTGGTGCCGCCCTGGACGGCGAGGCCGTGCGGCTTGTTGATGGCGATGACCATGTCGTCCTCATAGAGGACGAGGGATTTGGCGAACTTGATGTCCTGGGCGCTGAGGGTGTGGACGTCGCCGGCCTGGCGCGAGGTGTCGTCCGGGATCGGCGGCACGCGCACGGCGGCGCCGGCGGTCAGGCGGCCTTCCGGCTTGATGCGGGCGCCGTCGACGCGGATCTGGCCGCTGCGGGCCATCTTCTGCACCTGGATGTTGGACAGGTGCGGCCAGCGCCGGCGGAACCAGCGGTCAAGACGGATGCCGTCCTCGGCCTCGGCGACATAGAGGGTCTGGACCTCGCGTTTCGGGGCGGGTTCGGACTCTTGAATGGGTTCGTCGGTCAAAGGGCGGCTCCGAAGGCGCGGCGGGCGACCATCAGGCCGATGAAGAGGGCGAGCACCGAAAGCGCCACCGAGGCGGCCACGTAACCGCCCGCCATGGCCAATTGACGGCGCTCGATCATCAGGGCGGTTTCGAGCGAGAAGGCCGAGAAGGTGGTGAAGCCGCCCAGCACGCCGACGGCGGCGAACAGGCGCAGGCTCTCGCCGTGCACGCCGCCCCGGAAGGCCAGCCATCCGGCCAGCAGGCCCATCAGCAGGCCGCCCACGACGTTGGCCGTCAGGGTCGCCCACGGCCAGGCCGTCGCCGGCAGGAGGCGGCCGAGGCCGTAGCGGGCCACGGCGCCGAGGGCGCCTCCGGCTGCGACGATCAGGAAACGGGTCATGGCGGGGCTTATAGCGGACCCGCCGGGAAAGCGAAGGCGCGCCGCCTGACCGAAACTTCACTTGCCGAGGCGCAGGGTTAACGGTGATACCTGAGGCTACAGCGCCGCTTCGCGCTGTGAGGGAAGATCATCGCCCGGCGGCGGCGTTCCGCCATACTGCCGGGTTCAAGTTTCAGGGACCGCCGAAGCGTATGTCGCAGGACGATCACACACCCGGCTCGACGCCGCTGGACGGCGGCCACGGCGGTCAGGGCCATGACGCGCGGCTGCAGGCGGCGCCGAATCCGCCGCCTCCCGGAGCGGAAGACAGCGCCCATCGGGCCGTGCCGCCGCCGACGCCGGCCTCCCGCGGCGGGCCGCTGCGGTCGGCCGACGGCATCCTGCGCCCGATCCAGGACAGCGAGTATTTCGCCGCCACGCCCGAGGCCGAGGCGATCGTCTCGTCCCACATCGACGAGTATTTCAACCAGCCGCTGGACATCTTCCCCTTCTGGGAGACCGACGCCAAGCCGGACCGGTTCCACGTCCTGTTCAGCCGTCAGATCGAGGAACGGTTTCCGGTCGACCAGGACATCCGCAGCCGGATCCACAGCTATGGCCGGCGCGTCTTCCGGGCGCTGATCGTCCACGTGACGGTCAAGCGGCTGAGCCAGGCGGGGGCGCTGGCGGCCTTCGCCGCGCTGGCGATCCTCGGGCCCGGCCTGTTCGCCGGCTGGACCGGATCGGAGACCACGGGCCTGGCTCTGGCCGCGGGCGCCATGCTGGCGGTGCTGGGTCTCTACTGGGGCCTGCAGGCGGTGCTGTTCATCCAGTACCGGTTCCAGCTGGAGAACGACTCCTACGAACTGTCGCGCGAGATCGTTCAGAGGACACGCGAGCTGCAGAACCTGTTCACCTCGGCCCGGGCCATGGCCGACCAGGCCGAGACCCAGTTCCAGCAGGACGGCAAGGGCTGGGGCCAGCGCGCCATGTATCTGACCCGGCTGACCATGTGGCTGGGCGCGCGGATGGAATACCTCGAGAAGCACGTCCAGATGGAGTTGTGGCGCGTGCGCCGCGAACGCTACTGGATGCGCTGGGCCCAGCGGCTGATGACGCCGCTGGTGCTGATCGTCGGCCTGGCCGCCCTGGCGCTGGAGCCCGCGCCGGCCACCGGCGAGGCCGGTTTCCGCGCCCTGCAGGGACTGGCCGCCTTGCTGGGCCTGCTGGTCAGCTGGCTGTCCTATTTCCGCTGGCGCACGCCGGTGGCGGCGGTCCAGGACAAGCTGGGGGTCGACGGCTGGGTCCGCTACGCCTCGCTGGACGTCGACAACGCCGTCGCCGACCAGGTGCGGCGCGACAAGGAGCGGCTGGTCGAATACCGGGCGCTGACGCGCGGCGGGCGCTGATCGCCCGCATTTGACTCTCGTCAAGGACGCCTCGGTGGCGGCGGGACAGGGTCCCGTCCGCACCGGAGGCGGCTATGGATCTGTTCGGCGAACCACGGATGCGTCGGCGCCGGGCCAGGGCGCGCCGACGCGGCCTGCTCGTCATCGCCGGCGTGGCGGTCACCGCCGCCGTCGTGACTGCCGCCCTCGTTTTCCATCAGGACATGGACGAGGCCCGCGATCACGTGTCGGTGCGCAGCCGGGTGGTCGGCAGCCCGTGGGGAGAGATTGAATACGCCGACGTCCGCCCAGGCCCGCCGGTCCTGATGATCCACGAGCGGACGGCGGCCACCTGTGGATCGGCCACGATGCTGAACTGTGGCGCACCGTCGGCGCGTTCGTGAACGGCCTCTAGCCAGCCCTGAGGCGAGGCCGCAGGGCGTCCTGAACGCCGCGGGCGTCATAGGCGTCCGGGCGGTCGGGCTTCTGGCCGTTGCCCATGACGACCTCCAGCGTGGTCGAGGTCGCCGAGGGGCCGCTGAAATTCAGGCCCACGCCCACCCCGACGCCCGAGGCCGAGTAGTTGCCGTAGCGGCCGTCGTAGCGGCTGGAGCCGTAGCCGACGCCGACGCTGGGGCGCATGCCGCCGGCGCTGTCGGGCCGTCCGTCGATCCAGCGCTGGGTGACCTCGAACCAGTCATAGCCTTGCGAGGTCGTCAGCTCGGCCGCGCGCAGCAGGGCCATGTCGGCCACGGGACCCGCTGCGCCGACGCCGTTGTAGGTGACGCGGAAGCGGTTGGATTCGATGCGCTGCTCGGCATAGCCCTGCCCGCCCGGCGAAGTCTGGGCGCCGTAGGGGGCCAAGCTGGCGCAGGCCGACAGGGCGAGCCCGGCGGCGGCGATCAGGGGCAGGGCGAAGCGGGTCATGGCGGATCTCCGGGCGTGTGTGAATTAGCGCCGGGCGGTGTCGGAGGTTCCTGTGTCCGCCAGCCGATACGGAGGCGCCTAGAGCCCCGCCGCCGCCTTGAGGGCCTCGAAATCCGCGGGCGGGGGCGCCTCCACGGTGCGGTAGCCGCCTTCGGGATGGGGAAACACCAGTTTCGCGGCGTGCAGCATCAGCCGGGGCGCGGCGCGGCCGGCGAAGGTCAGGGCTCCGCCGTAACGGGCGTCTCCCGCCAGCGGGCGGCCGAGGGAGGCCATGTGGACGCGCAGCTGGTGCATGCGGCCCGTCGCCGGGTCCAGCTCGACCAGGGCCCCGTCCTCCGTGGCCGACAGGGTGCGGTAGCGGCTGAGGGCGGGCTGGGCGCCCGGCGTGTCGGGGGCGACCGCGCGCATATAGCTTTCGCGGCCGATCTCCTGACGCAACAGCGGCTTGTCGATGACGCCGGAGGTCGGCTCCGGCGCGGCGGAGACGAGGGCCAGATAGGTCTTCCTGAACCGCCGCGCCTGCAGGGCCTTGCCGAGGAAGCCGGCCGCCGGCCTGGTCTTCGCCGCGAGGATGACGCCGGAGGTGTCGCGGTCGAGCCGGTGCACCAGATCGGGCCGTTTGCCGTTGGATCGGGCGAAGGCCCACAGCAGGTCGTCCAGGGTATGGGCCTGGATGCGGCCGCCCTGGCTGGACAGGCCGGCGGGCTTGTTGAAGGCGATCACGGCCTCGTCCTCGTGGATGATCCACGAGCGGACGGCGGCGATGTCGGCGTCGGACAGGGAAACGGGGGAACGGTCGGTCACCGCGCCTGCATAGGCGAAAGACCGACCGTCCGTCAGCCCCTCACCGCAGCACGCCCTTCCTGCCCATGGTCCAGGCGTACCAGACGAAGAAGGCGCAGATCGCGCCCTTGGCGATCAGCATCGGCCACCAGGGCCCCATGGCCTGCATCCCGTTGGACAGGCCGATGGCGTAGATCGCGCCGGCCAGCCAGCCGAGGAAGGACACAACGAAGACCGGCGTGGCCCAGCTGCGCCGGAGCAGCAGCAGGACCCCGCCGAGCAGCCCGCCCCAGACAAGGATCGCCCAGGCGCCGTGCGTCCACGCGGGCATGGCGTGGAAATACGCCATCTGCAGCTCGGTCGGGTCCATATTGGCGAGCCAGGCGTCGCCCTGCACCTGGGTCATGGCGTAGTCGAGACAGCCGAGCCCGTTCCACAGCAGGGCGACGGCCCCGACGACCGGGAGATGCCAGGGCGCCGGGGAACGGCCGCTGCTCAACGCAGGACGCCCCTCTTGCCGAGCATCCAGGCGTACCAGATGAAGAAGACGCAGGCGCCGCCGATCACGATCTGCATCGGCCACATCGGTCCCATGGCCTCCATCCCGCCTGACAGGGCGAAGGCGTAGACCGCGCCCGCCAGCCAGCCGAGGAAGGAAATCACGAAGACCGGCGTCGCCCATTTGCGGCGCAGCAACAGCAGGATGGCGCCCAGCAGCCCGCCCCATACGCCGATGGCCCAGGCCCCGTGGGTCCAGGCCGGCATGGCGTTGAAATAGGCGATCTGCGCCTCGGTCATGCCCATCTGGGCGAACCATTCGTCCTGCCGCGTCTGGGTCATCACATAGTCGATGCAGCCGAAGCCGTTCCACAGGGCCGCGAGGATCCCGACGATCCACAGGTGCCACGGCGTGCGGACGCGTTCGGCCATGCCCATGCCGCTCATGCCAGCACCCCCTGCTTGCGCATGGTCCAGGCGTACCAGGCCAGGAAGGCGGCGATCAGGGTGATGACGTACGGCATCCAAGCCATCATCGCCAATTCGGGCGGCGGCGCCGGGGCCTTGTCGATGACAGCGCCGTACAGAAGGCTGACCGCCGCGCCGAGCAGCGACAGGGCGAAGGCGTGAACGGCGAAGCGGCTCCGCATCAACAGCAGGATCGAGCCCGCCACCGCGCCCCAGACGCCGAGGACCCAGGGAACGTACATCCAGGTCGGCATGGCGTTGTAATAGGCGATCATCGCGTCGGTCATGCCCGAGGCGCGCCAGTAGGTTTCGCGCTGCGTCAGGCTCATCACGAAGTCATAGGCGCCGAAGCCGTTCCACAGCAGCGAGAGCACGCCCACCGCCCAGAGATGCCACGGAACCGCGGCTCTTGTCGTATCGGTCATCATCCCCTCCCAAGGTTGATCGATGGCGGGAGGCTAACCCCAAAACCGGCGTTACGGCAACGCTAAGCGGCGCCGTCGTCGGTCATCGACGCCCGCATCGCGGCCCAGCGGTCGAGCCGCTCCTTCACCTTGGCCTCATGCCCCTCGCCCTTCGGCGCGTAGAAGACGCGGCGCTCCATGTCGTCGGGGAAGAAGTTGGCGCCGGAGAAGCCCTCGGGGGTCGAGGGGTCGTACTGGTAGCCCTTGCCGTAACCGAGCTGTTTCATCAGCTTCGTCGGGGCGTTGCGGATATGGGCGGGCGGCATGAGCGAGCCGGTCTCGGCCGCCGCCTTCTTCGCCGCCTTGAACGCCTCGTAGACGCCCACGGACTTGGGCGCGGTGGCCAGGTGGACCACGGCCTGGGCCAGGGCCAGCTCGCCCTCGGGGCTTCCGAGGAAGTCGTAGGTGTCCTTGGCCGCGTTGGCGACCAGCAGGGACAGGGGGTCGGCCTCGCCGATGTCCTCGACCGCCATGCGCACGATGCGGCGGGCCAGATAGAGCGGATCCTCGCCGCCGTTCAGCATCCGAGCCAGCCAGTAGAGGGCGGCGTCAGGGTCTGACCCTCGCACCGATTTATGCAGCGCAGATATGAGGTTGTAGTGTTCTTCTCTGCTCTTGTCGTAAGCGGGTGCGCGCTTCTGCAGGACGCCGGCCAGGGCCTGGACGTCCAGCGGATCGCTTGAGGTCAGGTCGAACAGAACCTCGGACATGGTCAGCAGATAGCGGCCGTCGCCGTCGGCCAGGGCCAGCAACGCCTGACGCGATTCCGGAGTCAGCGGGAGCGTCATCCCCTCCTGCGCCTCGGCCCGAATCAACAGTTGATCGAGGGCCGCATCATCCAGCCGTTTCAGCACATAGACCTGCGACCGCGACAGCAGGGCGCCGTTCAGTTCGAACGACGGGTTCTCGGTCGTGGCCCCGACGAGGGTGACGATCCCCTCCTCCACGAACGGCAGGAAGCCGTCCTGCTGGGCGCGGTTGAAGCGGTGGATCTCGTCGACGAACAGCAGGGTCGACTGTCCGGCGGCGCGCCGCATGCGGGCGGCCTCGAACGCCTTCTTGAGATCGGCGACGCCGGAGAAGACGGCGCTGATCTGCTGGAACTGATAGCCCGCCGCCTGGGCCAGCAGGCGGGCGATGGTGGTCTTGCCGGTGCCGGGCGGCCCCCACAGGATCATCGACCCCAGACGCCCGGCCTCGACCATGCGCCGGATCGGCCCGCCGGGTCCCAGCAGATGATCCTGGCCCACCACCTCGTCGAGCGTGCGGGGCCTCAGACGGTCGGCCAGGGGCGCGTCGGGGGGATGGATGCCGGAGGCTTCGAACAGGTCGGTCATGGACGCTCACAGATAGGCGTTCGCGGCGCGGTTTTCACGCGTTAGTATCGACATCCGAACCGAGGAGACCGCGCCATGACCGACCCCGAAGCGCAAGGCCCCGCAGCGGGCGTCACGCCGCACCTGACCATCCCGTCGCGCGGCGGCCAGGCGGCGATCGAATTCTACACCCGCGCCTTCGGGGCCGAGGAAGTGCGGCGGCACATGGCCGACGACGGCGAGCGGCTGATGCACGCCTATCTGATGATCAACGGCGGCGCCGTCATGCTCAACGACGAATTCCCCGAGTTCAACGGCGAGCAGGACATCGTGCCCAAGGGGGTGACCATCCATCTCCAGGTCGACGACGCCGACGAATGGTGGAACCGCGCCATCCTGGCCGGGGGCGTGCCCCTGTTCCCGATCGCGGACCAGTTCTGGGGCGACCGCTACGGCCAGTTGCGCGACCCGTTCGGCCACACCTGGTCGATCGGATCGCCGCTCCGGACCTAGGCGGCCGCGTCCTGGGCCGGGGCCCGGATCAGCGGATGACGCCGCTGATTCTCTGGCCGCGACGGTTGATGGTGAGTTCGGAGCCGCGGTCGACGTCGGCAAGTTGCTGAAGCGAGGTCACGGGCCGGCCGTTGACGGTCAGGATGATGTCCCCGCCCTGCAAGCCTATGCGGCTAGCGTAGCTGCCGCGCTGAACCCTTCCGACAATCACCCCGCCGGCGAATGGATCGCCGCCAAGGCTGTCGGCCAGCGCGGGGTTGAGGACCAACACCTGGGCGCCGCTAAGAACGCCGGAGCGGACGACCGTGGCCCGGTCGACGTTGGCGTCGCCCGGCAGGGGCTGGACCCGCGCGTTCAGCGTCTCGGTCCGGCCGTCGCGCAGCACCGAAACCTGCACCGTCTCGTTCGGCTCGCGCGTCCCGATGCGGAAATTGAGGCCGCCCTGGTCGTTGATCTCGGCCCCGTCGATGGCGGTGATGACGTCGCCTTCGCTCAGCCCTGCCCGGGCGCCCGGCCCGCCCGGGTAGACCTCGGTGATGACCAGACCCTGCGGGCGCTCGAGCCCGAGACTGCGGGCCACGTCGGCGCTGACCGCCTCGCCCTTCACCCCCAGCCACGGCCGGACGACGGTGGTGGCCCCGCCGACGGCGGAATCCACGACCCGGCGCACGGCGGCGGCCGGCACGGCGAAGCCGACGCCGGACGACGAGCCCGAGCGCGAGAAGATGGCGGTGTTGATGCCGATCAGGTCGCCGTCCATGTCGACCAGGGCCCCGCCCGAATTGCCCGGATTGATGGCGGCGTCGGTCTGGATGAAGGAACCGCTGTCGCTGATGCCCGTCTCGGTCCGGTTCAGGGCCGAGATGATGCCGTTGGTGACCGTCTGGCCGACGCCGAACGGGTTGCCGATGGCCAGCACCAGATCGCCGACCTGCTGTTCCTCGCGGTCGTCGATGTTGAGCGTCGGCAGGCGCTCGTTGACGCCTTCCAGCTGCAGGACGGCGATGTCCGAGCGTTCGTCGGCGAGGACGATGCGGGCGTCGAACTCGCGCCGGTCGTTCAGCACGACCTTGATCTGCTGCATGCCGTTGATGACGTGATAGTTGGTCACCACCACGCCGTTGGGGCGGACGATGACGCCGGATCCGACCGAGCCGGTCTGGCGCTGACCGGGAATGCCGAAGAAGGGATCGCGGACCACCTGGACCCCGCGCGCCGCGATGTTGACGACGGCGGGGGCGGCCTGTCGCACGACCGGCGAGAAGCTGGCCTTCATCGCCTGGTCGCCGCCCGGCACGACCCGGTTGTCCGCGAAGACCCCGTCCTGGGCCCGGGTATCGTCGGACCGGCCGCAGGCGGCGAGCAGCAGGGCGGCGGCGATGGCGAGCGTACGCGTCTTCATGGTCATCCGGTTCAGTCAGAAAGGCACAAGCGCCGCCATTCCGCACCGGCTTTTGGACCGGATCAAGGCGTCGGCGGGGCCTCAACGGCTCCGGCGTCGCGGCGTTCCTGCCCGCGCCCCACGAGCCAGCCGATGACCGCCGCCAGCAGCAGGACGACGGCGGCCAGATAGAAGGCCAGGCCCGGCATCTGGATGACCGCGTGCTCGCCGACCGACAGCGAATAGACCCAGCCGAAGAACAGCGGCGACATCACACCGGCGATCGAGGCGACGCTCATGTTGGCGCCCTGCAGCTGGCCCTGTTCGTCCTCGCCGACGCGGCGGGTCATCAGGGCTTGCAGGGTCGGCATGGCCAGACCCCACAGGGCGTTGGGCAGCATGGCGAGGACGAACATCAGGCCGTCGGGCGCCCAGCCCATGGCCGCGATCCCGACCGTGCCGCCGACCAGACCCAGCACCATGGTCGCCCGGTCGCCCAGCCGCTTGACGACCGGCCCCACCAGACCGCCCTGCACCACCATGTCCAGCACGCCGACGAGGGCCAGCAGCAGGCCGACCTCGCGCGGGCCCCAGCCGTAACGCCAGGCGGCGTAGAGCACGAACACCGCCGAAAAGACGTGGTGGGCGAAATAGAGCAGGAAGTTCACGACGGCCAGGCCGCTGAGCTCCGGGTGGCGGCGCAGCAGGATCAGGGACCCCAACGGATTGGCCCGCTTCCAGCTGAAATCCATCCGCTTCTCGACCGGCAGGCTCTCCGGCAGAACCAGAAGGCCGTAGAGGAAGGCCAGGGTCGACAGGCCGGCGGCGAACCAGAAGGGCACGCGCGGGCCGAACCCGCCGAGGAAGCCGCCCAGCACCGGGCCCAGCACGAATCCGAACGAAAAGGCGGCGCCGATCAGGCCATAGGCCTTGGCCCGTTTCTCGGGCGCGGTGATGTCGGCCATATAGGCGTAGACCGTCGTGAAGCTGGACGAGGTGATCCCGGCGATGATCCGCCCCAGCGCCAGCCACCACAGGTCCGGCGCGACGGCCATCAACACATAGTCCAGCGCCAGCCCCGCGCAGCTGATCAGGATGACCGGGCGGCGTCCGTACTTGTCCGACAGCGAGCCGATGATCGGCGAGCAGACGAACTGCATCAGCGCCCACAGCGCCACGAAGACGCCGTTGATCACCCCGGCCCGGGCGTTGGAGCCGACGAAGTCCTCGATCAGGCGGGGCAGCACCGGGATGATGATGCCCATGGCCACGATATCGAGCACCGCCGTCACGAAGATGAAGGCGAGCGCGGCGCGGTGGGTGCGGAGGCGGTTGAGGGCTGACATGGGCGGGCTTCGTGGAGGGACGCGCCTTCTAGCCGACCCGGGCGCGCCCGTCAGCCCTGTGGTACCCTTGGGGCGGAGGCCCTCATGACCAACTTCCTTCAGGTGACGCCCTTCCTGCACGTCGCGGACCTGCAGAAGGCGCTCGACTTCTTCACGGACATCCTTGGTTTCAGCGTGCCCTTCCGGAAGGACGGATACGCCTACATCCACCGCGAGACGGTCGGGTTCCGGCTGCTTCAGGCCGAAGATGGCGAGCTCACGCCGGGCCATCGCCGCTTCGCCTACTACATCGACGTGCGCGACGTGGACGCCCTGTACGCGGAGCTGAAGCCGAAACTGGACACCCTGCCCTCCCGCGACGTCCACGGGCCGGCGGACAAGCCCTACGGCCAGAGGGAGCTGCTGGTGCTGGCGCCGGACGGCGAGCTGATCGCCTTCGGCATGGCCATGCCGCAAGCCGAGGTTGCGAAACCTTAATCCCGGGACGTCTTGCGCGAAACGACGGCGCAAGGCCAAGCTGCCGCCATGACAACCGTGATAGAAGCCCGGGGCCTGACCAAGACCTACGGAACCGTGCGCGCCCTCGACGGGCTGCACCTGACCATCCCCCGGGGCGGCGTATACGGCGTGCTGGGGCCGAACGGGGCCGGCAAGTCGACCCTGTTCCGCATCCTTCTGGGCCTGATCCGGCCGACGGAGGGCTCGGCGACGGTGATGGGCGGACCCGTGGGCCAGGTCGCCTCGATGCGCCGCATGGGCTCGATGATCGAGACCCCGCGCTTCCCGCCCTATATGACCGCGCGCCAGGTGCTGCGCTGGCTGGCGCTGGAGCACGGCGTCGGGGCCGAGGTCGATATTCCGAACTGGCTGGAGCGCGTCGGCCTGACCGAGGCGGCCGACCGCAAGGTCAAGGGCTTCTCGGTCGGCATGCTGCAGCGGCTGGGCGTCGCCGCGGCGCTGATGAGCAAGCCCGAACTGGTCATTCTGGACGAGCCGACCAGCGGCATGGATCCCCCCGGGATCCAGGAGATGCGGGCCCTGATCCGCTCCCTGGCCGACCACGACGGCGTCACCGTCGTCCTGGCCAGCCACCAGCTTCAGGAGGTGCAGCGCATCTGCGACCGCGTGGCCATCCTGCACCGGGGCCGGCTGGTGCGCGAAGGCGCGGTCAGCGAGCTGACGGCGTCCGGCGAGCAGCTGCGCCTGTCGGTGACCGCGGCGGACCGGGTCATCGCCATCCTCGGATCCCGCGGTGTGCGCGACGGGGCCGGCGTCCTGGCCAATGTGCCGCGCGCCGAAGGGCCCGCGCTGATCCGCGCCCTCGTCGAGGCGGGGATCGAGATCGACGAGGCCCGCTGGGTCGGCGCCGATCTGGAAAGCGTCTTCTTCACCGAAACAGGCTCCATCCGCGCGCCGGAGACACCCCATGCTGGCTGATGCAATCCGGGCCGAGGCCTATCGATTCTCGCTCAACCGGCTGCAGGTGTTCGTCAGCGTCGTGCTGACGCCGCTGCTGTTCGCCGTCGGCGGCGTCTTCTTCCACCTGGTCAGCAAGTCCAAGGGCGACGAGGCCGCCGGGAACATCGGCCTGACCCTCCCCCCGTCGGTCGAGCCGCTCAATCTCGCGGAGGCCTTCTCGTTCGCGGCCTCGGCCAGCGCCAACGGCGTGATACTGATCTGCATGCTGATCGGCGCGGCGACGATCTATGCGGGCGACTACCGCTGGGAGTCGTGGCGGCTGATCAGCGCGCGCAATGACCGGGTCTCGCTGATCCTCGCTAAGGTCGGGCTGGTCAAGATGCTGGCCATCGCCGTGAGCCTGCTGTTCCTGGCGGCCACCTTCGTCTTCCTGATCGCCGAGGCGGTGATCTACCAGCGCGACCTGAGCTTCGCGATGGACGGCGCCGAGGCCGGGCGCGCGGCCCTGGTCGGGCTGTTGTCCTATGTCCGCATCGTCCAGTTCACGATGATCGCCCTGCTGACGGCGGTCATGACGCGGTCGCTGCTGGCCGCCCTGTTCGTGCCCTGGGCCCTCGGCTTCGTGCAGGGAATCGCCGGCACGGCCATGCCGCTGCTGGGATGGGAGCCGCAGATGTGGTTGCCGCAGCTGCTGCTGCCCGGCTTGGCCTATGACACGCTGAAGGCGGCGGTCGCGCCCGGAGCCCTGCCCGCGCCCTATACCGACGGGACGGTGTGGCGCTCCCTCACCGGGCTCGGACTCTGGACGGTCCTGCCCCTGGTCGGGGCGCTGGCGTGGTTCAAACGGCAGGATCTGTCGAAGGAGTAGCGCTCACAACCGCTTCTCCATCCACACGTCGCAGCGCGCATACGGCGTCGGCTGCGGCGGCAGATCGACGAAGCCGAAGCGGCGGTACAGGGCGATGGCGTGGGTCTGGGCCCTGTTGGTCTCCAGATACAGGCGATGGCCGCCCGCCGCCCGCGCCGCCGCCTCGCAGGCCTCCAGCAGCCGCCAGCCGAGGTTCAGACCGCGCGCGCCATCCGCGACCGCCATCTTGCCGACCTCATAGCCGCCGTCGGCCATGGCCATCAGCGAGCAGCAGCCGACCGGTTGGCCCTCGCGCTCGGCGATGAAGACGTGGCCGCCCTTGTCGAGGATCGACCCCTGCGGATCGCCCAGCACCAGCTGGTCCTTGGGTTCGAGCGCATAGCCCCCGGCGACCAGCCAGTCCTCGTTCAGCGCGCGCCAGGCCGCGGCGTGGTCGGGTCTGTAGGAAACGATCTCAACGACGGTCGGCATGGAGCCCTCCAAGGGTCTGTCTGGGGTGCTTTCAGGCATTAAAAAGGGCGGCCGGTTCGCACCGGCCGCCCCTTTGTCGTGGCCCCAACGGCCGAAGCTTACGCCTCGTCGTCGCCCTCGATGGCGTAGACCGGRCCCGAGTCCAGGCCCTTGGCGTCGGCGTCGCGATCGACGAACTCGATCACGGCCATSGCGGCGTTGTCGCCGTGRCGRTAGCCGGCCTTCATGATGCGGATRTAGCCGCCGTTRCGTTCGGCGTAGCGCGGGCCGATCGTCTCGAACAGCTTGCCGACCTGCGGAACGTCRCGGACCTGGCTGATGGCCTGACGGCGTGCGTGCAGRTCGCCCTTCTTGGCGAGCGTGACCAGCTTCTCGAYCTTCCGATCCGAGCGCGACAGGGCATAGAAGACGACAGGGCATAGAAGAC